>CAYZJP010000098.1:0-18441 GCA_964478755.1 uncultured Klebsiella sp. | reverse complement strand
CAGCGACGCGATGAACCGCGGCGACTTCGCGGCCGCACTGTCCGAATACGAAGCCACGACTGAGCGCCTGAAGTCCGCCGTCGCCAAAGGCTGGGCGAATCCCGAATACGCCACCGCCTACCTTGAACGCTTCCTCAGCAAGACCGTCCGCCAGGGCGCCGCCGTCACCGCCGCGCCGAACCGTGTGCTGCAAGTCCTGCCCGACCGGATGCGCTTCACGTTCGACGGGGCCGACACCGGCAACGAGCGCGGCTTCCACCGCGCCGACTTCGCCGACTCCGGGTGGCCGCTCGTCGCCACGCGCGATGTCACCCTCGACGCGCAGGGCCACGACCAGACCACCGTGATGTGGTATCGCACGCGCTTCACCGTGCCGCCGCAGCACGCCGACCTCGCCCTCTTCTTCGGCGAGGTGGACGGCGCGGGCGAAGTCTATGTGAACGGGAAGAAAATCGCGGTGCCCGCGCCCGACATCGCGCCCAAGCCCCCGAAGAAAGGCGCGGCCAAGGCACCCGCCGCAACCGCCACGCCCGCAGTTCAGCCCGTTGCCACCGCCACCCCGCCCGCGCAGCCCGCGCGCGAAGGCCTCGGCAAATCCCGCACGCCCTTCGAGGTGGACGTGACCGCTGCCGTGCAGCCGGGCCAGAACGTCCTCGCCCTCCGCGTGGACCACACCCGCATGACCGACCTCGCCCTCGGCGGCCTCCTCCGGCCCGTGGTGCTCATCGAAAAACCGAAGCCATGACTTCGCGCCGGAAATTCCTCGCTGCGGTTTCTGCCGGCACTGGCTCATTGGCCTTTCCTCGTCACGCGCTTGCCGCTGCCGAGCCGCGCAGGGCGCGCATCGCGATCACGCTGGACTTGGAGATGTCGCGAAATTTTCCGGCGTGGGAGCAGACGCATTGGGATTACGAGAAGGGCAGCCTCGACGAGGCGACGAAGCGTTACGCGGTCGAGGTCGCGCGGCGGGTGAAGGCGCGCGGGGGCGTGGTGCATTTCTTTCTCGTGGGCCGCGCGCTGGAGCAGGAGAGCGTGGACTGGCTGAAACAGCTTGTTGCCGACGGCCATCGCGTGGGCAACCACACCTACGACCATGTGAATGTGAAGGCGGCGAAGGCGGAGCAAATCCAGTTCCGCTTCCAACGCGCGCCGTGGCTCATCGCGGGCAAGGAGCCGGCGGCGGTCATCCGCGAGAACATTGAGCAATGCAACGCGGCGATGAAGGCGCGGCTGGGCGTCGTGCCGGACGGCTTCCGCACGCCGGGTGGTTTCAGCAGCGGCCTCGCGGACGCGCCGCAGGTGCAGCGGATGTTGCGTGATCTCGGCTTCACCTGGTGCAGCGCGAAGTATCCCGGCCACGCCATGAGCAAGCCCGGCGAGGAGCCGGACGCGGCGGTGGTGGCGGACATCGTGCGCGCGCAGGCGGAGGCGCAGCCGTTCCGCTATCCCGGCGGGCTGGTGGAAGTGCCGATGAGTCCCGTCAGCGACATCGGTGCGTTTCGCAACGGGCGCTGGAAGCCGGAGTGGTTCCTGCGCGTGACGCGCGCGGCGGTGGAGCAGTGCCTCGAGCGCGGGCTGGTCTTCGACTTCCTCGCGCACCCGAGCTGCCTCGGCGTGGTGGACCCGGAGTGCCGCACGGTGGAGATGATTTGCGATCTGGTGGCAAAGAATCGCGAGCGCGCGGAGTTGACGGACTTGGAGGCCGTCGCGAAGTCGGTGCGGTGAACCGGAGCGCCGTCCTCCGACGCGGCGTGCGGCTGAACCGCGAGTGACGCGCGGGGTTGGAGGCCGGCGCTGCGCGGGCGGAAGCCGGCGCGCTACGAGTTGAACTTCGCGAAGAGGTCTTCCTTGGGCCATTCCTTCACGGCGTCGGCCGCGCGGTGCAGCGCGCCGTCAATCGCGGCGTCGGGGAGGTTCGCGATGTCCTGGCGCTGGTTGAAGAGGACGGCCCAGCTCAGGCCGTCCCAACGGCGCACGAGCAGGGTGCGCGTGCCGGGCAGGCTGCCGGTGTGCCAGTAGTTCGCGCCGCGCGAAGGCTTGTCGCCGACCGGCCGCACGTTCCAGCCACAGGCATAGAAGGAGGCCTTCAGCGAGCCGTCGTCGTTGCGCGACACCGGCGCGGACGGCGCGGCGTGAAGCTGCCTCCAGGTGTCCGCCTTGAGCAATGGACACTTTGCCGGATCGCGCAGCGCCACAGCGAAGCGCACGAGGTCCACGGCGCTCGCCAGCCAGCCGCCGTGCGCGTCCATTGCCTCGAGGTTGAAGCCGCCGTAGGGCCACGGGACGCGCGCGGGGTCGCCGGGGAAGACGTTGTCGGCGACGGCCTTGTCCGGCGTGTAGTAGCGGACCTCGCGTCCGGCGCGGTGCGCCTCCAGCGTGCGGCCGAGGCGCATGGACTTGATGCCGCAGGGCGCGAGGATGGCGGCGCGCAGATGTTGTTCGTAGCCGCGTCCCGTGAGCTGCTCGATGACGCGGCCGAGGATGCAGTAGCCGAAATTCGAGTAAGCGTGGTGCGTGCCGGGGTCGAAATCCAGCGGCTGGCCGAGCATGAACTTGATGACGGCGTCAGCGCTCGCGGGCGCGGGCGTGCCGGTCGCGGTGGCGATGAGCTTCGGGCGGAACATCGGGTCGAAACTCTTGTCGCGGTCCCAGCCGCCGGTGTGCTGGAGGCAATGGCGGATGGTGATTTGCCGCCAGCGCGGGTCGGCCTTGCCGCCGGACGGAAGGACGGCCTTGTGCGGCAGGAGTTCCG
Source organism: uncultured Klebsiella sp. (assembly GCA_964478755.1). Taxonomy (GTDB): domain Bacteria; phylum Verrucomicrobiota; class Verrucomicrobiia; order Limisphaerales; family SXTU01; genus SXTU01. The sequence goes on along the minus strand of CAYZJP010000098.1, from coordinate 15,689 downwards.
CGACATGCGCGTCGAGCGTGAGCCTGCCTTGCTCGACGAGTTGCAGCACGGCGACGGCCGTGAAGGGCTTGGAGATGCTCGCAATGCGGAAGAGCGAGGTCGCCTCGGCGGGAGCTTGCTTCTCCACGTCGGCCCAGCCGAAGCCGCGCGCGTGGACGAGGCGTCCGTCCTTCACCACGGCGAGCGAGCCGCCGGGAATCTTGCGCGCGGTCATGAACTGCTCGACCTCGCGGTCGAAGCTGGCGAGCGGATGGTCCTTCTCCGCAGCCCGCGCGGGCAGACTTGCCGTTGCGGAGACGAATCCGGCGGTGGCGGCGAGGAAACGGCGGCGGTGCATGGCAGTGGTTTCGACGAAGCGGGCCACGGACGCAAGCGGGAAGAAAAGCTTGGCTTTGCCCGCCCCCTCTGGCAGACGAGTCGCGCAGTTCAACCATCGCATTTCTATGAATTGGTATTACGCCGTCGGTTCACAACAGCAGGGGCCGGTCACCGACGAGCAGTTGCAGGCGCTCGTGAAGGACGGCGTCGTCACGGGCGACACACTCGTCTGGCGCGATGGCATGGCGAACTGGCAGCCGTATCGGACGCAGGTCGCGCCGGGAACGCCGCCCGTGCCCGGCGCAGTCGCGGCGGACGCCGCGCCGAGGGCCGCGCTGCCCGCGCAGTCGCAATTCACACCACGGGCGGAGGCGGAGTATGGCGGTTTCTGGATTCGGTTCTGCGCGAAGATTCTCGACGGATTCGTCGTAGGAATTCCCATTGCGATTGTTGTGGTGGTGGTGATTGTCGCGGCGGGCGGTTTCGCGGCGGTTACTGGCGGCGGACGGGGCATGCCGGTGTGGCTGCCGGTGGTCCAGATAATCGTTCAGCTCGTCAGCTTTGGCCTGTCCGTCCTCTACAACACCATCGCCATCGGCGCGTGGGGCACCACGCTCGGCAAGAAGGCCTGCGGCCTCAAGGTCATCAAGTCCGACGGCTCGAAGGTCAGCTACGGGCGCGCCTGTGGCCGCGCCTTCGCGGAAATCCTCAGCGGCATGATCTGCTACATCGGCTACATCATCGCGGGCTTTGACAGCCAGAAGCGCGCGTTGCACGACCACATGTGTGACACGCGCGTCGTGCGCGACCGCTGACAGCGTTTTCGCCGCGCTCGTCACTTCGCGCGTCTCCCCGCCTTGGTCATGCTCTTGCTCGAAATCAGCAACCTGAAAAAATCCTACGCCGCACCCGACGGCGGCACGCACGTCGTGGTGGACGTGCCGGACTTCAAATTGGAGGCGCAGGCGCAGGTTGCCCTCAGCGGCGAGAGCGGCTCGGGCAAGACGACGTTCCTCAACCTCATCGCCGGCATCCTCGCGCCCAACACTGGCTCCATCAAACTCAACGGCCAGGAACTCGCCGGCCTGCCTGAGTCCGCGCGCGACCGCGTGCGCGCGACGACGATTGGCTACATCTTCCAGACCTTCAATTTGCTCCAAGGCTACACCGCGCTGGAAAATGTTTTGCTCGGCATGAGCTTTGGGCCCGGCGCGAATCGCGAATTCGCGAAGTCACTTCTCAAACGAGTCGGACTAGAGGCGAAGTTGAATCATCTGCCGCGCCAGCTCTCGACCGGCCAGCAACAGCGCGTCGCCGTCGCCCGCGCGCTGGCGAACCGACCCAAGCTTGTCCTCGCCGACGAGCCGACCGGCAACCTCGACCACGCGAATGCTCGCGAAGCCATGACGCTCATCCGCGAAGCCTGCCGCGAGAACAGTGCCGCGCTCCTGCTCGTGAGCCATGACCGCGAAGTGCTCGGACAGTTCGAGTCAGTGCAGGAGTTGGGTAAACTGAACCGCGCGGCGAAATGATAACGAGCCTCACATGGTCGGAGAGCAGCGCCAGCGGCGCGTCAGACAGTAGCCCACGGCGCGAGCCGTGGGTCCGGAGTGGCCCATCGAGCAAGCCCCAGCGGGGCGATAGAACCGTGAGGCAACACCCTGTCGCCCCTGCCGGGGCTGGTTCGCGTTTTCGGACGGCTTCCCCACGGCTCACGCCGTGGGCTATTTTCTGTCGGCGCTCCGCGCCTGTTGCTTCGGCTTTGTCGCGTTCAGCCAGCGGGCAGCGGTCGCAGTCATTCCGCATTCCGCATTCCGCATTCCGCATTTTGGCATGACCCTCCCGCTCATCGTCGCCAAATCGCTCCGACAGCACCTCCTCTCGACGGTGGTGACGGCGCTGTCCATCGCGCTCGCGGGCGGCCTGCTCATGGCGGTCTGGGTGGTGAAGACGCAGTCCAACGACGCGTTCACGAAGCAGAACGCCGGTTTCGACGCCGTGCTCGGCGCGCGAGGCGCGAAGTTGCAGCTCGTGCTCAATGCCATCTTTCACCTCGAAGCCTCGCCCGGCAATTTGCCGTGGGCGGACTACGAGGACATCGCGAAGAATCCCGCCGTCGCGCTCGCGCTGCCCATCGCCGTCGGCGACAACTACCACGGCTACCGACTCGTGGGCACGACGACGAACCTCTTCGCCGTCGAGCACGCGCCGGGGCGGAGGTTCCGCGTGGTCGAGGGCCGCGCGTTTGAGGCGGGTTACATGGAAGCCGTGCTCGGCAGTTTCGCAGCACTTCAGTTGAAGCTCAAGGTCGGCGACGAGTTCCATCCGTTTCACGGCCTCATCTTCGACGAGAAGCAGCAGCACGCGGAGACCTACGTCGTCACCGGCATTCTGGAACCGTCGAACACGCCCGCCGACCGCGTCATCTGGATTCCGCTCGAAGGCATCCAGAACATGAAGGGCCACGACGCCAAGACCGCCGCCGAAATCAGCGCCGTGCTCGTGAAGCTCAAGAACCCCGTCGCCGGGCGCGGACTGGAGCTGATGTATAACAAGCAGGGCAACCGGCTCACCTTTGCGTGGCCCATCGCACAGGTCGTCGCGGAGCTGTTCGGGAAAATCGCGTGGTTCGACCGCGTGCTCGAACTCGTCGCCTGGCTTGTCGCCGCCGTCGCGACCGGTTCGGTGCTTGCGAGCATCTACAACTCGATGAACGAACGTCGCCGCGACATTGCCATCCTGCGGGCGCTCGGCGCGCGGGCGCACACGATCTTCCTCGCCGTGGTGATGGAGTGCGCGGCCATCGCGGTGCTTGGCATGGTCGCGGCGTTCGCGGTGTATCTCGGCATCACGAGCGTGACGGCCACGATCATCCGCGCCGAGACCGGTGTGGTGCTCAACGCCTTCGCCTGGCATCCGATCCTCGCGTGGGCACCGCTGGCTATGATTGGCCTGAGCGCGCTGGCCGGAGTCATCCCGGCGGTGAAAGCGTATCGGACGAACGTGGCGGAGAACTTGGTGCCGGTGTCGTAGCGCTGGCTTCAGGTCCGACGAGGCGAAGAGCCCGTGCCGGCGATTTGTAATCGCCGCGTTGCGGATGGACAGCCCGGGCACGCTTCCAACTGCTGGCACCCACGGACGGCGGTTGCAAACCGCCGGCACGGGTCACGGCCGCAGCCACTTCACGAACCAGTCCACCGCCGCCTGCCGCGCCTCGACCGTGACCTTGTGGCCGGTCTGCGGCTGGAGGATGACCTGCAGCTTCGGCTCGGCGTTCGCGGCGCGATACGCGGTGCGCGCGGCGGTGAGGCACTCGTTCACGCCGGGCATGGGCGTGCGTGGGTCGGCGTCGCCGTTGATGACCAGCAGCGGACGCGGGGCGATGAGCGGGAGCATCGCAGGACCGTCGAACTGGCCGTAAATGCCCGGCACCACGCGGTCATAGAAGCGGCGGACGAACGCGGCGTTTACCGTTTCGCCTTCATCCTTCGCAGCGGCATCAATGGCAGGTTTGAAAGTGTCCACCCGCGAACGCCAGCTCTCGTTGTCCAGCGCCCAGTTGAAACTCTGCACGCCGATGCACGGCACGACGACCGCGATGCGCGGGTCGGCGGCGGCGGCGAGGTAGCCTTCCATGCCGCCCTTCGAGAAGCCAATGAGTCCGATGCGCGCGGCGTCCACGTCGTCGCGCGTGCCGAGCCAGTCCACCAGCCGCATCACGTCCCATACGGTATCGTAGAGGAAGGGCAATTTTTTGCTGCCGAACCACGCGTTGAGAATCGCCTCGTGATACTCGGTGGAACCAGTGCCCGCCTTCGTGCGCGCGCCGTGGTGCCGCCCGTCAATCCCCACCGCGATGAAGCCGCGCTTGGCAAGGTCGTGCAGCAGGGGCAACTGGCTTTCCTTGTTCCCGCCCGTGCCGTGCAGGACGATGACCGCGGGACGACGGCCCTCCGCTTCGCCGCGCTTCAGCAACAATCCTGGCACGCGCACGCCCGCCTCGGCGGCGAAGGAGAATTGCACTTTGCGCAGGCCGTTCGTGCCCGTGGGCGGTTTGACTTCGGTTGCCAGCTCGACGCGCGGGCGGTCAAGGAGCTTGAGAAAGGCAGCGCGGGTGTCGGTCGGTTCAGCCCCAGATAGGCAGCCGACAATTCCGAGGCAAAACACCAGGAGCGCGGAGACTCGACTGCCCCAAAGGGGCTGAGGAATACAGCCCTGGGTTGCGCGCAGCGCTACCCAGGGTAACCAGCCCGGAATAGAACACCGCCCTGAAGGGGCGGCGGAAGCGCTCGGCCAAATTTCCTCCGCCCCTTCAGGGCTTAACCCTCTTCGCCGGAAAACCCAGGGTAGGCTTCGCTTTGCTACGCCAACCCTGGGCTTTATTCCGGCACCCCGTTGGGGTGCATCCTGATGGAGTTGCACGCTCACCCGGTGATGCGCCGATAGATTTCGCCCTCGTTCATCGTCGCGCGCTCGGGGCGGCCCTTGTAGCTGTAAACGAGGTTCTCGTGGTTGATGCCGAGCAGGTGGAGAATCGTCGCGTGCAGGTCGTGGACGTGCAGGCGGTCCTCGACGGCGTGCAGGCCGAACTCATCGGTCGCGCCGATGACCTGGCCACCCTTCACGCCGCCGCCGGCCATCCACATCGTGAAGCCGGTCGGGTTGTGGTCGCGGCCGTTGCCCTTTTCGCTCATCGGTGTGCGGCCGAATTCCCCGCCCCAGATGACGAGCGTCGAGTCGAGCAGGCCGCGCGACTTCAAATCCTTCAGCAGCCCGGCGATGGGCTGGTCCGTCTCGTGAAACCGGTCGCCGTGGTTTTTCTCGATGCCGCTGTGCGCGTCCCATTTGCTGCCCGCGCCGCTGTAGAGCTGCACGAAACGCACGCCGCGCTCGATGAGCCGGCGAGAGAGCAGGCACATGCGGCCAAACGGCGCGGCGACCGAGTCGTCCATGCCGTAGAGTTTTTTCGTCGCCTCAGTTTCCTTCGAGAGGTCCACGGCGTCGGGCGCCTCGGCCTGCATGCGGAAGGCAAGCTCGTAGGCGGCAATGCGCGCGTCGAGTTCGGTTTGCTGCGGACGCGCGGCGGCGTGCTGGCGGTTGACGGAGTTTAGGAAATCAAGCTTGCCGCGCTGTTGCTCGTCGCTGACGCCCTCGGGTGTGTTGAGGTTCGCGATGGGTTCGTTGCCGGGCAGGATGCGCGTGCCCTGATAGACGGCGGGCATGAAACCCGCGCCCCAGTTGCGCGGGCCGTTGACGACGGTGCCGTTGTTGTCCTGCATTACCACGAACGCCGGGAGATTTTGGTTCACCGTGCCGAGTCCGTAGCTCACCCACGCGCCGAGCGAGGGCCGGCCCGCGAGGATGGAGCCGGTGTTCATCTGGCAAACGCCGTTGGAGTGGACGATGCCGTTGGCCCAGCAGGAGCGCAGCACAGCGAGGTCGTCGGCGCTTTCGGCGACGTGCTTGCACCAGTCGGAAATCCACAGGCCACTCTGGCCGTATTGCTTCCACTGTCGCTGGTCGGGGAAAATCGGCGAGTTGTATTCGCCCATCGCGGTGATGAGGCCCTTGGTGAAGCTGGGCGGCAACGGCTGGCCGGCGTGCTCCTTGAGCGAGGCCTTCGGGTCAAAGGTGTCAAGATGAGACGGCCCGCCCTCCATGAACAGGAAGATGACGCTCTGCGCCTTCGCCGCGTAATGCGCAAGCTTCGGCGCGACCGGCGACACGATGGGAACCGTCGGTGCGGCGACGAGTGGATTTTCCGCGAGCAGCGAACTCAACGCGACCGCGCCGAACCCCGCGCCGGTCTTGGTGAGGAAGTCGCGACGGGAAATCGCCCAGTCAACTTGGTTGCAGCCGTATTTCTTCATGGCACTCAGTCAATATAGACAAACTCGTTCGCGTTTAACAGCACATGGCAGAGATCGGCCATCGCGGCGGCGCGGGCAGTGGCCGCGGCCTTGGCTCCTGTCGGCTTGGGCTGGATGTCGTTGGCGTTCTTTGATGCATCCTTGAAGGCGCTGGGCTTGGACTCGAACGGCCACAGGCCGACCGTCGCGTCCGTGGCGACGGCTTCCGCTCCGAGCAATAGCTCCTCCTGCTTCAGCGCGCCGGTCGAGAGGCGCACGTCATCAATCATACCATCGAATCCACCGCCTTTGCCGGCACGACCGCCAAGGTTCAGCGCGAGCGGGTTTGTGAAGCCGCCGGTGATTTTGTGCGGCACCTTCGCGACCGAGAGCGGCTCGTCGTCATTGGACAAGTCCTTCACGTAGAAGACGACTTCGCCGGGCGTCGTCGCAGTGGCGAGTTTCACGGTGGCAGCGACAGAGTAAGGCTTGGAGAGCGCGAGCACCTGGTCGGAGAAAACCGCCTCCTCACCGAAGCTTCCGTCCTGTTTCACGCCGATGATTTGGAGCACGAGCGTGCGGGGTTTGCGGCGCGAGCCATCGCCTGTGAGTGCGAAACCCCAGCCAGGTTTCTTCGAGTCGCCGCTCCACTTGGCGGCGATGGTGCGGACGGTCGCGCCGGTGTCCACGGTGCGTGCGAGGATGTTCGCCTCGATGGTGAAGTCGCCGGTCGGAAAACTCGGACTGTCGGGCACGGCGAGCGCGTCAACACCCATGTCAGGCGAGACAACTGCGGCGACGCCGTCGCGGTAAGGCATCTTCTCGGCGGCAAAACCACGCGCGCTGTCGCCGGAAGTTTTCGCGGCGAGGCGTTGCTTTTGCTCGGTAAGAAATTGCAGCGCGGCCGCACGCTCCCCGGACTTCGGCTCGCGGCTGAAGGCGAGGCGATAAGCCGCGTTGACCATGTCTTCGTCGCTGCTGGGATGCTCCTCCTCCAGGCGCTTCGCGAACGCGCGCGCGTGGCGGAGCATCATCTGGCTGTTGAGCAGCAGCAGTGCCTGCGGCGGTGTGGTGGTGACGTTGCGCTGCGCGACACTCTGAAACGGTTCGGCGAGGTCGAAGACGTTGAGCAACGGGTTCGGCGCGTTGCGGAGCCACTTGCTGTAGATCGAGCGGCGCGGCGTGAGCTGGTCTGTGCCGGGGCCACCGGCGGGATCGAGCTTCAACTCGCCGGTGACGGCGAGGACGGCGTCGCGGATCTGCTCGGCCTCAAGGCGGCGGACGGGGAAGCGCCAGAGCAAACGATTCTCGGGGTCGAGGGTCGAGGGCTTGGGGTCGAGTGAAACAGTCGAAGCCGTCCGTCCCTCGACTCTCGGCTCTCGACTCTCCACCGCGCTGCTCTGCCGATACGTCGCGCTCGTGACCATCAAGCGGTGCATCGTCTTCAAGCTCCAGCCGCTCTCGACAAACGTCGCGGCGAGCCAGTCGAGCAGCTCAGGGTGCGACGGCTTTTCGCCAAGCTTGCCGAAATCGCTCGCGTTCGCCGCGAGGCCGCGACCGAAGTGTCCCTGCCAAAGCCGGTTCACCATCACGCGTGCGGTGAGGGGGTTTTCCGGCGAGGTCAGCCAGCGCGCGAGTTCGCTGCGGCGACCGGTCGAGTTCGGCAACGCAGCGACTTGCACAGGTTTCTCGTCGAGCACGCTGAGGTAGCCGGGCGCGATGGTTTCCTTGGTTTTGCCTTTGACCAGATACGTCGGCGGCGCGACGGGGCCGACATCAGTTGCTCCGAAGAACGGCGGCAGCGGCGCGGGCTTTAGCGAGTCGAACTCCGTGAGCTTCTTGCGCAACGCGATGACGCGCTCTTTCGCGTCGCCCTTGAGTTTCGCGTCGAGCTTGTCGAACTCGTAGGTCACCTGCCGATAAGCCAGCTCGGCAATCTGATGCTCGTAAGGCGTGCGTTCAGCGGGCGACTTGCGCATGTCCTCACGGATGTCATCAATGAACTTCTCGATGGCGCCATTCGCGGCGTTTTTGCGCGCCTGCGCGAGCAGCTTCTCGATTTCCGCGCGGATGTCGGCGGTGGCTTCCTCCCACTTTGCCTGCTTCGCGTCGTGCGCGGCGCGCTCGGCAGGCGTTGCGATGGCGAGGTCTTCGCGCGGCAGCAGCGGAGCGAAGAAGGCCTGAAAACGGTAGTAATCCTTCTGCAACAGCGGGTCGAACTTGTGGTCGTGGCAACGCGCGCACTGGAGGCCGACGCCGAGAAACACGTCGGCGCTCGTGTCCGTGATGTCCTCGAGCATGCGCTGCCACTGCCCGCGCACGTCGCGGTTGTTGTATTCGTAGATGCCCGCACGGAAGTAGCTCGTCGCCACGAGGAGGTCCGGGTTTTGCGCTTCGGGTTTCGCGGTGAAGTAGAGTTCGTCGCCGGCGAGCTGCTCGCGCACGAACTGGTCGTAGGGTTTGTCCGCGTTGAGCGACTTCACCACGTAGTCGCGGAAGCGCCACGCTTGCGGGCGGTAATCGTCGGCCTTGTAGCCGTCGCTCTCGGCGTAGCGGACGAGGTCGAGCCAGTGACGCGCCCACTTCTCGCCGTAGCGCGGGCTGGCGAGGAGACGGTCCACGAGTTTCTCGTAGGCGTCGGTGGATTTGTCGGCGAGAAACTGATCGAGCTCGAACGGCGTCGGCGGCAAGCCGGTGAGGTCGAAGTAAACGCGGCGCGCGAGCGTGACGCGATCAGCAGCGGGCGAAGGTGAAAGCTTCGCGGCCTGGAGCCGCTGAAGGATGAAGGCGTCAATGGGATTGATGACTGCCGATTGCTGACCACTGACGGCGGGCACCGCCGGCTTCCGCACTGGCACAAACACCCACCACGCGCGGTCTTCGTCCGTGATTTTGCCGCGCCGGACGATTTGCTTCCCGCTTTCTGGCATGAGCGCGCCGAGCTTCACCCATTTCTCAAGCGCAGCGATCTGGTCGGCGGAGAGTTTCTTGTTCTTCGGCGGCATCTGGAGGTCGGGATCCGAGTAGCGGACGGCCTTGATGAGCAGGCTCTTCTCCACGTCGCCCGGGACGACCGTGGTTCCGGTGTCGCCGCCCTTGTGAATCGCGGCGGCGGAATCCAACGCGAGGCCGCCCTTGAACTTCTTCGCCTCGTGGCTGTGGCACTCGAAGCACGCGCCCGCGAGAATGGGCTTCACCGTCTGCTCGTAAAAAACGAGATCAGCGGCGGACGGCTTCGATGTAGCGGCGACGCCTGACGGCACACCGGAAAGAAGTAGTGCCGCAATCAGCGCTGTCGTGGAAAACAGTCGTTTCATCGCGATTGTTTGACGCGGACGACTATGCACGAGATTCGCCGGGTGTCAGCAGGTCTTTGGGCCGGCCAAAGGCGGAGCTCACGGCTTCCGTGGCTCTTGGATGATGACGCGTCGGGTCGCGCCGGGGAGCTCCTTGAGCTTCAAATTGATGGTGATGGCGCTGGCAACGGAGCCGCTGCTGCCGTCACGGATGTCGAGCGGCCCGGTGGTCTTGCCCTGCTCCCAGCCGGTGCTGATGGCGTGATGCGGTCACGCGCCGACTCATCGAAGTAGAAGGTGTTGCCATCGTCGCTGAGACGCACGTCCAGGGTGTTGCGGCTGGAGGAACGACCTAGCTGCACGAACTCGACTTCCTTCCGCTCGCCACGCATGAGATCGAAACGCACTTGTTCGTAGAACTGATGCTTGCCGTTGCTCGCCACCTGCTCGCGCGTGTAGTCAGCCTGTTGATCGGGCGAGAGCGCCTTCCACTACGCCTCGCTCACGCCCATTGGGTAGGACTTGCAGCCGACAAGAAGTGCGGCGAACGCGAGGCAAATCGAACGCGTCATGCCCTGTGCGTATTACAACTTCACCGTCTTCCCCGTCGCGGCCGACTTGTCTGCGGCGAACATGACACGATGACTCGCCGCCGCGTCGGCGAGGCTGGTGAGGGCCATGTCCTTGCCCTTGTCGAGCGCGTCGAAGAAGGCTTGGAACTGGGTCTGATATGGGTGATCGCTCACGTCGCCGGAGTCGAGCATCTTCATCGAGAGCTGGCTCCACTTGGCTTTGTTCGTGCCGAGCTTCTGCGAATGGAACTTGTCGTCGAGCAGGCTGCCCTCACTGCCGACGAGGTGCGTGTGGAAGTAGTAGGGCTGGAGGCAGTCCACCACGGCGGCGCATTTGCCGATGCCACCGTTCTTGAACTTGAGCAGGGTAACACTCGTGGTCGTGTATTCGTAGGGCTTGAAGACTTTGCTCTGGGAACGCGTGTCATAGCTCGTGACCTCGGTGACGTCGCTTCCCATGCAGAGCAGAAGGGCGTCGAGCGCGTGGCAGCCGGCGGTGAGGAGCGCGCTGCCGCCGTCTTTCTTGAAGGTGTTCCAGCGGAACTGGCCATACCACGGGCCGATGCCGTGGTAGTAGTCCACTTCGCCGTAATGCAGTTCGCCAAGCAGGCCGCGGTCAATGACTGACTTGATCGTTTGAAACTGCCCACTATAGCGGCACTCGAAACAAACGCAGGTTTTCACGCCGGCCTTCTTCACTTCGGCGACCATCGCGTCCACGTCCTTCTGCGACATGGCAAGAGGCTTCTCGATGATAAGGTGCTTGCCGGCCCGCGCGGCGGCGATGACGTGCTCCCTGTGCAGGCTGGGCATGGAGCAGACGGAGACGGCGTGGATGCTCGGGTCCGCGAGCATCGCGCCGAGGCTCGTGTAGGTGGTGATGGGCGATCCGTATTTGGCGGTGAGCGCCGCGCCGTCCTGCGCACGCGAGGAATACACCGCCGTGACCTGCGCCTGGGACGAGGCGTTGATGGCGGGAATGTGCGCGGTGGCGACCCAGCCGTAACCGATGATGCCGACGTTGTATTTCTTGCTCATGGGAAAAGGACGGTTTTGCGTGTGCGGTGTTTGTGACGCGCAGATGCCAGCGGTTTTTCAAGGGGAAGTCAAACCTCGGTTCCTCTCGTGCGCCTCGTGCGAGCACGAGCCAATAACACTTACGCCGCGCCCGAGGCCTTCTTCTCCGCGTTGGCCAGCCGTTGGCTCAACAGATTCAGCGTGCCCATCAACTTCCCGAGTGTCGTCGGCTTGTAGAGCACGATGCCATTCACCTTCTTGAAGAACGCCTCGATCTTCGGGTTGCCCTCGTAGCTCGTCACGAAGATGAAGCGCGCGCAGAGGTGCGGTTTCACCCGCTCAACTGCCGTGTAAAACATGTCGCCCGCCATGTGCGGCATCATCATGTCGCAGATGATGGCGTCCACCTCGTGACGCATGATGAGCTTGAGCGCCTCGACGCCGTTGGGCGCGGTGTTGCAGATGTAACCCTGCGAGCCGAGCAGCTCCTTATACATCATCGCCAGCTCCACGTCGTCGTCCACCACGAGCACCGAGCGGATGCGACGAGGGTTTGAGTCGGTGTCGGTTGGCATGATGTTTGACTCCGACCATTGAAACCAGACCGGAGCGACGGCTGCAAACCAAAAGCAGGCCGGACGACACAAATTGCATCGCCCTCCGCCGCTGATCGTCGCAAGCTCACTCCATGCGCCGCCCGCTCGTTTGCCTCCTGCCGACGTTGGCCCTGCTCTCTCTCGCCGCGCCGGTCCAAGTCCGCGCCCAGACCGCGAAGGACAAGTTCGCGCCCGTCATTCCCCACTACGACCTGCCGGACCAGCCGTTCCGCATGGCCCCGATGCCGCAGAGCACGCGCAGCATCGTGGTGCCGCTGGCGACGAACCTGCACCTGGCCTTTGACACCGCGCTGCTGCGCACGCACACCGTGTGGTCGGGCAAGGGCTTGGCGCTGCTCGGCCCGCAATACGGCCTGCCCAAAGCCCCGTTCATCAGCACCAACGACGGCACGGTGCTCTGGACCATGCCGCCGGTGTTTCCGTGGACTGTGCCGAAGTCCTACTCCGTGCCAGTTAAGTTACCCGAACACGCGGCCTTCAAGGGCGTGCAGACAAGTGATGGATATGTTGTCTTCAAATACGATATCGCAGTCGGCAATGCCGTAGCTTCGATCAAGGAGCGCGTGCGTTTGGAATTCTTTGGTGCTACGCCGGCAGTCGTTCGTCGTTTTGAATTTGGCGGCAAACATCCCGCGTTGAGGCATCTGGCGTTCTCCGGCCCAATGGAAACCCAATGGGCTTTCGGAGGCGGCATCGCCATGCGGAACGGGCCAGCACCGCAGGAGCTCGACCCGAGCCAGAAGGTGATTGTGCTCCACACGCGAGCGGACAAGCCCATCGGGATGTCCGGAGGACCGGCACCGGTCAATTACGCGGTCGAAACCATCACCGAAGCGGGAGCTGAGAAGGGGAATCCCCGGACGCGCGTCGAAGGGACGGAGTTTCGAATGTGGCTCGATATCCCCGCCGACCTGCCGTGGTTCGAGCTAATCATGACCGTCGTGCCCGACGCGGCCAGTGAGCGGAGATTCTCTGCTGAAGTTGCAGCTTTGAAGAAGGCGGATAGCGGAGGTGAAGCGGTGAACTTTGGAAAAGTTGCTTCTCAGGTGAATCTGCCCGGCGACAAGTTCGGCCGACAAAGCTTGGCTGGCACGACAGCCTTCCGCGCCGAAGCCTTCCCGCTCCCGAAGGAAGCCAACCTCCTCATCACCGGCATGGACTTCCTGCCGAACGGCGATCTCGTTGTTTGCACATGGACGGGTGAAGTTTGGATCATTGAAGGCGCACAAGGCGCAACAGCTAATGCAAAATATCGCCGCTTCGCTCGCGGGCTGGCCGAGCCGATGGGCGTGGCGGTGCGCGACGGGAAGATTTACGTCGGCACCAAGCAGGGGCTTTACCGACTTACCGACACGGACGGCAACGGCGAGGCGGACTTGTTCGAGTGCCTCAACCAAGACTGGGGCTACACCGGCAGCTACAACGCCTTTTCCTACGGCCCCGTCTTCGACAAGGCGGGCAACTTCATCCTCGCCAACGCCGGGCACAGCGGACGGTGGGACGCGGCTTACATGGGCTGGGCGCTCCGCATTTCGCCCGACGGCAAGAAGCTCGACGCCATTTGCTCCGGTCTGCGTGAGCCGAACGGCATCGGCACCTTCGGCCCCGAGCGCGAGGTGTTCGTCACAGAGAACCAGGGCCAGTGGATGGCCGCGTGCAAGTTGAATCACGTTGTTCCGGGCAAGTTTTACGGCCATCCGAGCGCGTGGCCCGCGCCGCAGGAGGAATACGGCAAGCACACTCACTTCGATCCGCCCGCCGTCTGGTTCCCCTACAAGCTCGCGCGCTCCACGACGGGCTTCTGCGAAATCACCGACGACCGCTTCGGGCCGTTCAAGGGCCAGCTCATGGTCGGCGATTTCCAGAACGCCCTCGTCACACGCGTGCAGCTCGAAAAAGTGAACGGCGAGTATCAGGGCGCGGTCTGGCCGTTTCTAAAACAGTTTCAGTCCGGCGTGAACCGCCTCGCCTACGGGCCGGACGGCAAGCTCTACGTCGGCGGCTTGCAGGCCCCACGCGCTTGGGCGGCGGTCGCGCCGCTGAACGCGTCGCTCGAACGCGTGAGCTACACCGGCAAGCTGCCGTTCGAGGTGAAGGAAGTTCATGCGCTACCTGATGGCTTCGAACTCACCTTCACGCAACCCGTCGAGGAGAAGGCCGCCGCGAACCCCGACAGCTACGACGTGACGCAATACGGCTTCAAGTATCACGCCAAATACGGCTCGCCCGAGCTGGACCACGACGGCAAGGAAAACGCCGCGACCGTCATCCAGATCAAAGGCGCCGCTGTCTCACCCGACAAACTCCGAGTCCGCCTGAAGCTCGAAGGCTGGAAGACCGGCTATGTCACGATGGTCCGCGGCCTTGATGTGAAAAACGCGGCGGGAGAGTCACTCGTGAACGACACCTTCTGGTATACGCTCAACCAGCTTCCCAAGTAGCCCGCGCGCCGCAAGCCCATGTTCGCCGCCCTCCGCCGCATCAGCCTGACGCAGTGGATTCTCATTTCCATGGTCGCGGGCATCGTCATCGGCGCGGCGTTTCCCGAGCCAGCGCACCCGGAGCTTGCGCGCAACCTCAAGGTCATCTCCAAGCTCTTTCTCAGCCTCATCAAGTGCGTCATCGTGCCCATCCTCGTCGGCACGCTCGTCATCGGCATCGCGGGGCACAGCGATGACTTGAAGGCCGTCGGACGCCTCGCGTTCAAGTCCTTCATCTACTTCGAGGTCGTCACCACGCTCGCGCTCTTCGTCGGCCTCGGCGCGGTGAACTTCCTCAAGCCCGGCGTCGGCGTCGTGCTGCCGAAATCGGCGGCCACGGGCAGGGAACTCGCCGCGAAGACCCAGACCACGCAGGAGATGATCGAGCACATCGCGCCGCAGAGTTTCTTCGAGAGCGCGGCGAAGAACGACGTGCTGCAAGTGGTCGTGTTCACCATCCTCTTCGCCATCGCGCTGACGCAGGTGTCGGGCAGGCCCAAGGAGACGATGCTCAACTTCTTCGAGGGCCTGAGCGAAGTCATGTTCAAGTTCACCGGCTTGGTGATGCTCTGCGCGCCGTTCGGCATTTGCGCGGCGATGGCCGTGACGGTCGGACACAGCGGCCTGGGCGTGTTGAAGAACCTCGGGATGCTCGTGCTCACGCTTTACGGAGCGCTCGTCGTGTTCTGCGTCGTGGTGCTCGTGCCCGTCGCAATCTGGGCAGGCGTCTCCCTGCGCAAATTCATCCGCGCCGTGAAGGAGCCGGCGCTCATCGCCTTCTCCACCACCTCCTCCGACGCCGCGCTGCCCACCGCGCTCAAGCGCATGACCGAGTTCGGCGTGCCCAGGCGCATCGTCTCCTTCGTGCTGCCCACGGGCTACTCCTTCAACCTCGACGGCAGCACGCTCTACCTCGCCATCGCGTCCGTCTTCGTCGCGCAGGCGGCGGGCGTGGAAATGTCCCTCGGCCAGCAGCTCATGATGATGCTCACGCTCATGCTCACGACGAAAGGCATCGCCGCAGTGCCGCGCGCGTCGCTCGTGATCCTCTCCGGCACGCTCGCCAGCTTCGGCCTGCCGCTGGAAGGCGTCACCATCATCCTGGGCGTGGACGAGCTGATGGACATGGCGCGCACGACCGTGAACCTCGTCGGCAACTGCCTCGCCTCCGCCGTCATGGCCCGCTGGGAAGGCGAGCTGAAGACGGAGGATCAGACGGCGACGGCGGTCTGACTGGCGATGGTAAGGCGCTTCGAGCCGAGGATCCCATCTGCATGTTTTGGCTGGGCACCATCACCAAGGAATCCGTCACCGAGAGCATCAAGACCGGCGTCACCGCGATGAGCGCGGCGGTGCTGGAGCTGGTCGGCAAGAAATGAGCCACGGATGAAACACGGATTGAACACAGATCCGAATCAGGAAAGCAGGAAGGCAGGAAATTAAACTTCCGTATGGGTTCCTTTCCTGCCTTCCTGATAAATCCCTTTCTGAGACCTCTGCGAAACTCCCCTCAGGCCCGAGCGTCATAGAACGGCATGCA
>CAYZJP010000097.1:0-18705 GCA_964478755.1 uncultured Klebsiella sp. | reverse complement strand
ACGGCTCCTACGGCGAACTGCCCCTCTACACGCTGGCGATGTTCGTGGACAAGAACCGCGACGGCACGCTCGACACCAACGACGTGACCACCGCCGGCAGCCCGCACGTCTTCTGGGTCAACAATGACGTGGATCGGTATGTTTTTGAATACGATCCTGTAAATTTGAGTGATCAGTTGGACTTGAACCCGGCTCAGAACGCGACCAACGACGCGCTTTTCGCCGAGGCGTTCCAACAAATTCCGTGTCGTCGCGACTTGGAGGACTACGACCGGCTGCACCTTCGCGGTTTGAAGGAGTTGTGTCGTGATTTGCCGGCAGGCTGCACCGTCACCCTGTCTTGGAAGCAGGTGCTGTGGGGTGCCCCAGCCATTTGTTTGTTCAAATCAGTCGAAAGCGATGGCGGGACGAAATACCTCACAGACCTGCTGGTGGCAGACAGCCAAGTGGCACCAACCCAGGCCGGCGATACCATGCCAAGAAACGAACCGAAGCCGTTGGCGGTTGGTGGAGTGCGGCCCGGCAGCACGCTCGTGCTGCACAACGATGCTTATCGAGGCACGAATGATTTCTTCATCTATTGCGGCACGGCGCGGGGCGCTGGCGAATTGGCGCTGCGCGTGGCTAGGCAAGGCACGAACGTCTTCGAGACTACGGTCTTTCTGGACCTCCGCGACGTGAAGGAACTCTACGAGCGATGGACTGTTGGCGATGGCGAGGGAACGGAACCGCTCGCCGATGCTGTGCTGGCTTCGGACGGTTTGCCCGCTGGGGCACCTGCGACGCAATTCGCCGACAATCCGGCCACTCCCCAGCCTTACATCCTTCATGTCCACGGTTGGAACATGGAGGTTTGGGACAAGCATGCCTTTGCGGAAACGGCCTTCAAGCGGCTCTACTGGCAGGGCTACACCAACCGGTTGGGCATTTTGCGTTGGCCGACTGACAGCGGCTTTTCGGGGAAGCTCACCCAGATTCTCTTTGATGCGCGACACTTCGACCGGAGCGAATTCTCCGCCTGGCGCAGCGGGGAGCCGTTGCGCAAGCTGCTTGTCAACTTGAACCAGCGTTATCCCGGCAAGGTGTATCTGCTGGCGCACAGCATGGGCAACGTGGTGGCGGGAGAGGCGCTGGCCTTGCAGGCGGAGCGGATGGGCGGCGCTCCCATCGTGAACACCTACGTGGCCAGTCAGGCGGCGGTTTCACTGCATTGCTACAACGGCACCAACATCAACGCGGATGCGCTGTTGCCCTTTGCCTATGATCATCCGCAACTGCCCGGCGGCGTCCTCAACTGCGGGCCAAGCACGCCCAACATTTACGTGGACTGGCTTTCCACCAACCGGCTGGCGGCAGGGCGAAGGGTGAATTTCTTCAACACGAATGATTTTGCACTGGCGATGCCCTGCTGGGGATTCAACCAAATTTTCAAGCCCGCCAGCGGTTACGATGGCTTGGACACAAAGATTTACGTTTACAACGGCTTTGCAGGCCAATCCCGGTTGCCGGGCATTACGTTCCCAAATCCGTTCATATCCAGCCACCTCATCCCCTCCCCGGCGCGGCGCGGTTTGACTCGGCCCTTTGCGCGGATTTCGCCGGGTTACTTCATGAGCCTCGAATTGCCCTTCCCGCACGCCCTCGATTTCGAATACCGGCTGCCGGACATGTATGAGGCGATGTCCTTCGCCGCCGAATCGCGGGTCCAGCCGTTGGGGGCGGTCGGAGATACGAATGCAATTCCGAGTCGTCTTGATCTGCATTCGGTCTGGGGCACAGATGTTTTTCCCACGGATGACGGCCGTGTGTTCGCCCGGCACAAATGGCACAGCGGACAGTTCCGCATGGAGAATTCAGAGCAAAAGGGCTACTGGAAGGCGTTGCTTGGATTGGATGGCTTCCGCATCTTCCTCCAATGATAATTGAATGAAGCGACTTCTTCCCATCCTCATTGCCGGACTGGTTGCGGTTGTCGGCTTGTTGCTGCTGACAAAGCACGCCCGCTTTCCGGAATCCAAACAAATTGGCCCCGGCGCGGGGCCAAACCCCAACCTCAAACCCCTCACGAACCGGCCGAGCGGCGGGTGGAACCTGTGGACCAACACGGACGGGGCCATCTACCACCGCGATGGCACGAACCTGTGGTGGGCGGGTGGCGAAATGCCAAAAGAGTGGCTGCCCAACGTCAAGAATCTGCCGACTTTGGAGCAGATGCAGTCCCAAGCCGAGCAGCAGCGAGCCGCTCAAGCCAAGCAACTCTCCGCCTACAACACCATCAACGAACAACCCATCGTCTTCTACGGACGGGTGATAGACGAGAAAACCAACGCGGTCATCGGGGCCACGGTCCACGCTAATGTGGCCATGCGAACTCTCAACAGCAGCGGAGAGAAGAAGCTCACGGTTGCCAGCGGCGAAAACGGCCTTTTTACCATCTCCGGGGTCGCAGGGGAGTCGCTCGCGGTGGGCGTGACGAAGGAGCCGGACTACTACTTCGCTCCCGTGCAGTTGTTCCGCTACTCACAATTCTACGGGGCCACACGCCACCAGCCTGACCCCAACAATCCCGTGGTCTTTGTGCTGCACAAAATCAAAGGGCCTGAGTCGTTGCTGTATTTTGATCGGGCCTTCGGAATCCCAAACAAGGGTGAGCCGGTGCGGATTGATTTCACCACGGGAGACAAGATCGCCAGCGGCGGCGATTTGATCGTCTCAATCGAGTGTTTGCAACCTTACCGGGAGGGGGAGCGGTTTCCGTGGAAGATGAAACTCGAAGTTGTGGGGGGAGGGCTGCTTCAAAGCGACATATCACGATTGGAATTCATGCACGAAGCACCCCCAGCTGCCTATCAACCTGCTTTGGAGATCAGTTATGGACACGAAGGTGAGGGCTTTGATGTCCAATTCCAGGGCAACTTCTACGTGGTAAGCCGCAATGGCCAACAATTTGCGAAAGTTCGTTTTCGCATGAACACCTACTGGGACGAGCGCGGCGTGCCCTTTGGCATCCAGTGCTTCGTGAACACCAACGCCTCCCGGAACCTCGAAGTTCCATTGGGCGACACGCCAAACGTCTTCAATGTCCGCACGCAAAGCAAGGAGCGGTTCCGGTGAACAAGCCTTTCGCCTTAATGAATCGCTTATGCCGATTTAGGTATGTCGGACTGCTTGTTGCATTAATGCCCGCGAGCATAGTCCACGCCGACCCAGGCGACTTGAATTTCAGCAAGTTGGCTTACGTTTTTTGGGGTGCATTTTATCTCGCTGGCGTGATCGCGCATTTGACGGTTTACTTCCTCATTAACACCTATTTTTTCACTGGCCGAAAGCGATCTCAGCCAAGGTTTTTCATGGTGATATTCTGCCTGTTCTATCCGGTGACTCTTGCACTCACTTACTTCTTCTTCCGGGTTTTTGCGGGCGGTTCGTAATCAGGAACTAACTTTTTGGGATGAGCGTGGCGTCCCCTTCCGCATCGAGGCCGTGGTCAACACCAACGCCTCGCGGAATCTCCAGACGCCGGTGGGGCAGTGAACTTTCCGCCCATGTGGGCGGGCAGCCGGTTGGGGTGAGTTTCACGTGTGCCGCCCCAGCCGGCTTTCCTTTCGCAGAACTCGCAGAGCCAGAGTGCCGGGGCGTTCTTCGTCATGCCCATCAACACCTGGTTCACCAACCGGGTGTGGGTGAAGGAGGGCGTCTATCGTCCCGGCCTCACGCTCCAGCCCGGCTACAGCGCGCCCCGTCTCTCCACCTTCATGGAGCAGTATGCGGACGCGCTGTATCAGACTGATCCCGTTACCGGGACCGTGCCCCGCACGGGCACCTTGAACTGGAACAATGTGGGCCGCATCAACACCAACAGCGCCGTCCGCACGGGCGTCGTGGACAATGGCTATTACGTGCGCTCCAGCCAGCCGGGCAAGGCGATCCTCACCACCCGCCCGCAGGAGGACGGCTCCTACGGCGAACTGCCCCTCTACACGCTGGCGATGTTCGTGGACAAGAATCGCGACGGCACGCTCGACACCAACGACGTGACCACCGCCGGCAGCCCGCACGTGTTCTGGGTCAATAATGACTACGACCGGGCAGCCTATTCGGACAACGACTTGTGGGATGAGTTGGACATTGCGCCCGCCAGTGCCGGCATGACGGACGCCGAGTTCATCAAAAGCAAGTCGCGCATCCCCAGTCTGCGCGATTTGGAGGACTTCGACCGGCTGCACATTCGCGGGCTGAAGGAACTTTGGCGCGACTTGCCGTCCGGCTACACGGTCAGTTTGGGGTGGAAGAGCGTGCAGTCGGGCAATCCCGGCATTTACGTGTTCAAGGCCGTGGAGGCGGACGGAGGAAGGCTCTACTTGGTGACGAACACAGTCGCGGCAGCGCAGATAGCGCCTTCCACCTTCCCGCCGCCTGCCGGCGATCCGGGGTTCAGCCCCCTGGCTCTTTACACTGTGGAACCCGGCTTCTGGCGGCAGTTGGATGCGGCCAGCATGACCAATGATTTCTTCCTCTACTGCGGCACCAGCCGGGGCGCGGGCGAACTGGCGGTGAGAGTGACGCTCGGCGCAAAGGTCATCGGCGAGGCTTCCGTCTTTCTCGACCTGCGCGACGTGAAGGAGCTTTACGAGCGGTGGACAGTGGGGGAGCCGCCAGACTGGCAGGGTGCGGAGCCGGCGACAAGTTGCACCCTTTTTGGCGGTGGACTTCCCGCCGGCGTGCCTGCCACGGCCTTCCTGGGCGGCACGAACCAGCCCTACATCCTCTTTGTGCATGGCTGGAATATGTCGCCCGATGACAAGGATTTCTTTGCTGAAACGGCGTTCAAGCGCCTCTATTGGCAGGGTTACTCCAACCGCTTCGGTGCGTTCCGCTGGCCGACGGCCTACGATCAGGGCGACACCTTCACCGCCACCGCCGATCTGAACCACTTCAACCGAAGCGAGATGTATGCTTGGAAAGCAGGCGAACCGTTGCGACAGTTGCTTGTGAGCTTGAACCAGCGCTATCCGGGCAAGACGTATCTGCTGGCCCACAGCATGGGGAACGTCGTTGCCGGTGAGGCGCTGGCCCTGAACGCCGAAAAATTCGGCGGTGGGCAGATTGTGAATGCTTACGTGGCGAGTCAGGCGGCGGTGTCACTGCACGCCTACAACGGCAGCAATGCGAACTCCGCATTCATGCTTAATTTTCAGCGGCCTGATTTAGTCATACTCGCTCCCGCCATGGCTCCGTATTTTGACCAGTTCGGCAAACAGATCGCCTACGGCGTGTTCGATTTCGACACCAAGACTCCCAACCTCTATCGCGACTGGTTGGCGACCAACAAGGTGAGCTGCGCCCGGCGCGTGAATTTCTACAATGCAAATGACAACGCCCTCTCACCCGGCTTGTGGGAACTGAATCAATTGTTCAAACCGGGACTGGGGTATCGCTATGTAAGCCTGCCGCCAAAACCGCTGCCCGCGCCTCCCGTCTTCCCCGGCCAGCCGCCCACGCTCTACGCGCTGAACTACCCGACGTTCACCATTCCATCGCCGGCACGGAAAGGGTTGACCGCGTCGCCGTTCCGCCCGATGCCCGGTTATTTTCAGGTCCGCACGGGTTTTTTCTCAGCCCGAATGCTGGACTGGGAATACAACCTCAACGACATGTATGAGGCCACCGCCTTCGGATCGGAATCGCGGGTGAAGGCGCTGGGGGCTTCATGGGAGGAAACCGTTCTGGAGCAGCAGGTCAATTTGAAATCCGTTTGGCCGACAGACACAGAAATCATTCAGGGTCTTGGTGAGTATGGCCGCCACAAATGGCACAGCGCACAATTTCGGATGAGCAATATGCAACAGCGCGGATACTGGGAAACACTGATTGGACCCAAGGGTTTCAGAATCGTGCAATGAGAGGCACCTGACAATTCTGTCTCTATGAAACGCATTTGTTTACTTCTTGCGGCTATCGCGTTGGTTCTACTGGTGACAAGATTCATGCCTACGCCGGACAACGGTTCTATGAATCGAAGGAACGACGGTAAGAAAGCGACCACCACGTCTTCTGCCGCAAGCAGTCGAGGAAAGCCGGGGACGAACGACTTCGTCATCCTCTCGGACACGCTTACTTCCACCGGACGTGTCATCCGAGCCAGCAAAGGAGGTGTTGAGAAGGAACTTTCTCTGCCTGTAGGTGTGCAAGTCTCACCCGAGTTGGTGGAGCAGGGCCTCTTTGCCCCGGACCCGCCGCCGATGGACCCCGAACTGCTACGCCAGGCAATGCGCGCACGTTTGAACCGCCACCTGACATTCTATGGAATTGTTTTGGATGAAAAGACCAACACGGTGGCTGGTGCCTCCATTGAGGCGAGCGTCACTATTGCAGACGGGTTGACGCCACAATCAAACAGGACAGCACAACTGGTTTCGGATGCCGAGGGCCACTTCACGTTCGAGCAGGAATGGGGACAGGTGGTGATGTTCAAGGTCAGCAAGCGACCTGATTACATTGACGCGCTGTTGCAGCGCTTCCAATACGGCCCCATTGGCAACCTGCCCACCCGGCACGCGCCTAATATTCTCGCTCCAGTGCCGTTTATTCTAACTCGACGCAAACCGCCTGAACCGCTGACAAGCTTTGCAAAATGGTTTGGCGCTCCAAACACAGGCGAACCGGTGCGTGTGGATTTGAACACGGGCAAGATCGTCAAGGAAGGCGGAGATTTGATTGTTTCCATTTACCACCCTGACCCGTTCAAAGCTGGGATACAGACTCCGTGGAAACTCACGGTTTCGGCAGTGGATGGGGGGTTGATCGAGGTTCCTTTCCATCCCGCCGATCCAGTAAGGCTCGAAAACTTGCATGAAGCACCCGAGGGAGGATACCAATCTGGATTTGTAGTCGAATATTACGCAGACTCGCCAAGATACCGCAGGCAACATGAAAGTGTCTGCTATCTGAAAAGCCGCAACGGTCAAATCTATTCCAAATTGCGCTTCGACATGAACACCTTTTGGGACGAGCGCGGCATTCTATTCCGCATCGAAGCCGTGGTCAACACCAACGCCTCGCGGAACCTCCAAACACCGGTGGGGCAATGAACTTCCGCCCGGTGAGTATGGCCGCCACAAGTGGCACAGTGCGCAATTCAGGATGAGCAACATGCAGCAAAGTGGCTATTGGCAGGCATTACTTGGTCTGGATGGCTTCCGGATTGTGCCATGACAAGGGTTTGAACTATTTCACGCCATGAAACGCATCATTTTAATTTTAGTAGGCGTCGCCCTTGCCTTGCTGGTGATGAAATTTAAGCCTTTCTCAGGCAGCCGCCTTGCGGATGGAAAAGCCCACGCCGAGAGTGCCAACTCAACGCCCGCTGGGGCTGGCCGCCCAGTGGGCAATCCCGGAAAATCTGGAACGAACGATTTTCAGATCCTCTCAGACACCCCGACGCCAAACGGTCGTGTCATCCGGGCCAGCAAGGGAGGTGTTGTGAAAGAACTGACCTTGCCTGCTGGCGTGCAAGTCTCACCTGAGTTGGTGGAGCAGGGCCTCTTTGCCCCGGACCCGGTGCCGGTGGACCCCGAACTGTTACGCCAGGCAATGCGAGCCAGTTTGAACCGCCATCTGACATTTTACGGTCTTGTGTTGGACGAGAAGACCAACACCGTGGCAGGCGCGAGCATCGAAGCCAGTGTCACCATCGCGGATGGCATTTCGCCGCAAACCAGCAAGACGATGCAACTGGTTTCCGATGCCGATGGTCGCTTTACGTTCGAGCAGGAGTGGGGACAGGTGGTGATGTTCAAGGTGAGCAAGCGCCCGGACTACATTGATGCGTTGTTGCAGCGCTTCCAATACGGCCCCATTGGCAACCTGCCCACCAGGCATGTGCCCAATATTCTCGCTCCAGTGCCGTTTGTTCTAACCCACCGCAAACCCGCTGAACCTCTGGTGAGTTTTTCGAAATCGTTCGGCGCACCGAACTCTGGCGAACCGGTGCGCGTGGATTTGACCACCGGTCGTTTGGTGAAGGAAGGGGGCGACTTGATTGTTTCAATCAGCTGCCCGGAGCCATACACAGAGCTTAAACGCTTTCCGTGGAAGCTTTCAGTAGCAGCCGTCGGCGGTGGCATGAGCGAAGTCCCGTCCAGCCCGGGAGAACCAATCCGCTTGGAGTATTTACATGAAGCTCCCGAAGCAGGCTACGAATCCGGAATAAATGTAGAATATGGTCCAAACACGGAATCATATCGTGTTCAACATGACGGTTGGTTCTATGTCAAAAGCCGGAGCGGCCAGAATTACGCAAAGATTTACTTTCGGATGAACACGTTTTGGGATGAGCGCGGCGTCCCCTTCCGCATCGAAGCCGTGGTCAACACCAACGCCTCGCGGAACCTCCAAACGCCAGTGGGGCGGTGATCCATGAATCAGCGCGTGCTCGCCATCGGCCTGCTCATCGGTGTGCTGGTTTTGAGCACTTCCAACGGCTGGGCTGATCCAGGAGACCCGATTTATGGACCAGGGATTATTATCTCCGTCTATGCCGCGTTTGTCGCGGCATGCGTGGTAACAACGGTCATCGGACTCCCCTATTTGGCAATCCTCACGAAGCGCGCGTTTCATCGCCGAAAAGAAACCGGAGTGTTTCCCGGCGTGGCGCACTGGTTAAAGCACTTCCTTATTCTGGTGGGCATCTTTGTGACAATCTTCATTAGTCTCGGCGGCATCATGGTGGCGTTGATCATGAGGCGATGACAGGCGCTGTTCCGCCCGTGTGGGCGGGCAGCCGGTTGGGGTGAGTCTTACGTGTGCCGCCCCAGCCGGCTTACCTTTTCGAGCCGTCACATGTTGGCTTTCACGGCGCGCCTCGCCCGCCTATCCTTGGGCCATGCATCATCCGCAGCACAACGGCTTCGTGAAGGAGGACCCCTGGCGCATATTCCGCATCATGGCGGAGTTTGTGGACTCGTTTGAGACGCTCTCGCACCTCGGCCCCGCCGTGACCGTCTTCGGCTCCGCGCGCACGAAGCCTTCCGACCGTTACTACAAGGCCGCGATGGAAATCGCGCGCGGCCTCGCGAAGCACCACCTAGCCGTCATCACCGGCGGCGGCCCCGGCATCATGGAGGCGGCGAATCGCGGCGCGGCGGAGGCGAAGGGCAAGTCGGTCGGCCTCAACATCGAGCTGCCGTTCGAGCAGAAAGGCAACCGCTACGCGAACGTCCCGATCAACTTCCACTACTTCTTCTCGCGCAAGGTCTGCTTCGTGAAATACAGCATGGGCTTCGTTTTCATGCCCGGCGGCTTCGGCACGCTCGACGAGTTCTTCGAGATCGTGACGCTGGTGCAGACCGAGCGCATCTCGCGCTTCCCGCTCATCTGTTTCGGCAAGGACTACTGGGGCGGCCTGCTCAAGTGGGCGCGGACCTCACTCGACAAGGCCGGCTACATCAGCCCCGGCGACCTCGACCTCATCACGCTCACCGACGACCCGGACGAAGTGGTCAAACAAATCCTCGACTACAAGCGCCGCATCGGCCCGCCGGAGAGCGTGCCGCAGGCGTTTGCCTAAAAGGGTTCAGGATTTCAGGTTGAAGGTCTGAGCAGCTTTCTTCCTGAAACCTTGAACCTTCCACCTTCCCCTCATGCCTGAACTCACCCGCCTCCCCAACGGCCTGACCATCGCCACCGCCGCGATGCCGCACATGGCCAGCGTGTGCCTCGGCGTGTGGGTGGGCGTCGGCTCGCGCTACGAAACGGCAGCGCAGAGCGGGGCGTCGCACTTCATCGAGCACCTGCTCTTCAAGGGCACGCATCAACGCACCGCGCGCCAAATCTCGGAGGAAGTCGAGGGTCTGGGCGGCTACCTGAACGCCTACACGAGCGAGGACCACACGTGCTTCCACGCACGCGCCCGCGCCGACCGCTTCCCCGCGCTGCTCGACGTGCTGATGGACATGTTCCTCGACTCGCGCTTCGCCAAGGCTGACATCGCGAAGGAACGCGCCGTCATCAAGGAGGAGCGCGCCAGCTACCGCGACCAGCCGCATCATCTCGTTCAAGACCTGCTCAACGAAACGCTCTGGCCCGGCCATCCGATGGGCCGATCCATCGAAGGCACGCCGCGCTCGCTCGACGGCCTTGAGCGCGCGAGGCTGCTGGAGTTCTTCCAGACGAACTACGTCGCAGCGAACTCGTTCATCGTTGCGGCAGGAAACATCACGCATGCGGAAGTGGTGAAGGCTCTCCGTTCCTACGCGAAACACTTCCGCACGGGACCGAGGCCGACGTGCGAGCCAGTGAATGAATCAGCTTGCCCATCCGTTTCACAGCCGCGCCTCCGCTTGCACACGAAGGCTACCGAGCAGACCCAGCTCGCACTCGGCATCCGCACCACGTCGCGCCACGATGAGCGCCGCTTCGCGCTGCGCCTGCTCAACGCGCTGCTGGGCGAATGCATGAGCTCGCGCCTGTTCCAAAGCCTGCGCGAGGACCGCGGCATCGCCTACGACGTCCACAGCTCGGTGAGCTTCTTCGCCGACTGCGGTGACTTGTCCATCTACGCCGGCGTGGACGAGGACAAGCTGCCGCGCGTGCTGCGCCTCATCGCCGCCGAACTGCGACGCCTCGCGACGAAAGCCCCGAGTGTAAGTGAACTCCGCCGCGTGCGCGATTACGTCATCGGCCAGTTTGACCTCGCGCTCGAAGGCACCGAGCCGCACATGACTTGGCTGGGAGAACATCTCATGGGTCACGGAAAACTCATCCCCGCCACCCTCACCCGCGAACGCCTCGCCGCCGTGACACCCGGCCAAATCCGCGCCGCCGCATGCGACTTCTTCCGGCCTGACAGACTGAACCTCGCACTCGTCAGCCCGATGAAGCGCGCGGCGCACCTGACATCGCTGCTGAAAGTGGATTGACGCGCCGCCGCGAAGAGGCGAAGGCATTGCGGCTGCAAATGAAGTCTCCGTTGCTCATCGAAGTGGAATCCAGTTCCTCACCCGAGGCGCTGGCGGCTTCGCTGGTCGAGCAGCTTGGCGTCGTGCTCCTCCGCAGCGCGGGCCACGACTCGTCGCAGGCGCGCTACTCCTTCGTGGCCGCACGACCGTTCCTGACCTTTCACTCCTTCGACACGCGCTGCGAGCTAACCGGTCCACAGACTTCAGACCGCAGACCCCAGACCCGATTCGGCAACCCGTGGCGCGTGCTGGACGAGTTGATGGCGCGCTATGAGTTGCTCGACGAGGTGGATCTGCCGTTCCCGCTCGGCGGCTGCTTCGGCTACTGGGGTTACGACTTGAATCACTTCGTCGAGCCGAAGCTCCCGCGTCGCGCGGTGAACGACCTCGAACTGCCGGACTGCCACGTCGGCTTTTACGACAGCCTCGTGGTCTTCGATCATCGCCTCGGCAAGACTTGGATCGTCTCGACAGGCCTCGGTGTGGATGGCTCGCGCAGCGAAGCGCGGGCGAAGGAACGGGCTGATTGGTGGAAGGAGCAACTGTCAGCCGACAACGGCGGTAGGGCGGGCAGTCCTCTGCCCGCCGAAACCTCACTGACGACCGAACGTCGCGCACGGAGTGACGCGCCCTACCTAGCGTCAAACCTCACGCGCGAGCAGTTCATCGCGTGCGTCGAGCGGGTGCAGCGCTACATCCGTGCGGGCGACATTTACCAGGTGAACGTGGCCCAGCGCCTCAGCGCGCCGACGCAGTTCTCCGGCTGGGAATTGTTTAACCGGCTGCTGGAGGTTTCGCCCGCGCCCTTCGCGGCGTTTCTCGACTGCGGCGAGCTTCAAATTGCGTCGTCGTCGCCGGAACTTTTCCTCCGCCTCAGCGGCTCGCACATCACCACGCGGCCCATCAAGGGCACACGCCCGCGCTCCGCCGACGCGACACGCGACGCGCAACTCACCTACGAGTTGCAAACGAGCGCGAAGGAAATGTCCGAGCTGGTGATGATCACCGACCTGCTGCGCAACGACCTTGGCCGCGTCTGTGAATACGGCTCCGTGCAAGTGCCGGAACTGGTGCGGCTCGAGCGTTACCCGCAGGTTCAGCACCTCGTCAGCACCGTCGAGGGCCGGCTGCGCGCGGACGTGACACACTTCGCGGCGCTCGCGGCGTGCTTCCCCGGCGGCAGCATCACGGGCGCGCCGAAGTTCCGCGCGATGGAGATCATTGACGAGCTGGAGCCGGTCACGCGCGGGCCTTACTGCGGCTGCCACGGCTACCTCGGCTTCAACCGCGAGAGCCAGTTGAGCATCACCATCCGCACGGCGGTGCGCACGCCTGAGAAAACTTTCTTCCACGTCGGCGCGGGCATCGTGGCGGACTCCGTGCCGGCGGCGGAATACGACGAGACACTCACGAAGGCGCGCGGTTTCCTCGCGGCGCTGGAGCTGCCGGCGTCCACACCCGATTCGCCGCGACGCGCGACTCCCGCTGCGGTAGAAAATCCGCTGTGCAAACCGAACTGCCCTTCCGCTTCGTCATCGTC
Organism: uncultured Klebsiella sp.; assembly: GCA_964478755.1. Classification (GTDB taxonomy): domain Bacteria; phylum Verrucomicrobiota; class Verrucomicrobiia; order Limisphaerales; family SXTU01; genus SXTU01. The sequence goes on along the minus strand of CAYZJP010000097.1, from coordinate 6,207 downwards.
GGCTCCGGCAACATCTGCCGCACCTACCTGAAAGCCATCGCGAACCTCGCGGGCGTCGAGGTCGCGGGTGTGATTTCACGCAGCGGGCGCAGGCCGGAGGGGTTGCCGGTGGGCGCGGACGTGTTCCTGACCCTGGCGGCGGTGAACGTGCCGTTCGATGCGGTGATTCTCACGACGCCAAACGGACTCCACCATCAAGGAACCATCGAGGCAGCCGCGCTCGGCAAGCACGTGCTGACCGAGAAAGTTCTCGAAATTTCCCTCGATGCGATGGACCGCATGACGCGCGCCTGCCGCGACGCCGGCGTGAAGCTGGCCGTGACTTACCAGCGACGCATGAGCCCGGACAACATCACGGTGAAACACCTGCTCGACGCTGGCCGGCTCGGGCGCGTGTTCGCGGTGGACATGACGGTGAAGTTCTGGCGCGACGCGGCTTACTACAAATCCGGGGCGTATCGTGGCACGCGTGCCGTGGACGGTGGCGGTGCCTTCACCCAGCAGGCCGCGCACAACGCGGATTTACTCTGCTGGTTTTTCGGCCTGCCCACTCAAGTTGTCAGCATGTGCGACCGCTTCGTGCATGACATCGAGGTCGAAGACCACGGTGTCGCCCTGCTGCGCTATGCGGATGGGATGATCGGCACCTTCACCGCCTCGACCGCGTGCAAGCCCGGCTTTCCGACGCGCTTGGAAATCCACGCCACCGCCGGCTCGCTGGTGATGGAGAACGACTGCATCACGCAATGGAAGATCGAGGGCCTGCCCAACCCGGCGCAGACAACTTTTCAGGTCCACGACGGCGCATCAAGCGCGGCGGTCGCGGACACCGCCGGCCACGAGGCCATCATCCGTGACTTCGTGGACGCCATCCGCACTGGGCGCGAACCCGCTGTGCCCGCCGAGTCTGGCCGGCTCGCTTCGGAACTGATCTTGATGATTTACGGGAACAATCTGTTGCGCGGGCCGTCGCGCGCGTGACCGTCGCATTCCCGTTCCGCAAACCCGTTCATCACCGCCTCTTCGCGCCGTCAAGCGATAGTTCTTCCGGCCCACATTTGCGTTGCTGGCAACCCCTCGCCCGATAGCCTCGTTGCAGCGCATGACACGCACCGCCATCGCCAGCGAACTGTTCGCGCCGGAACTCACCGGCGACGCGCGCGAGTTGCTGGAGCAGTTGGGCGCACCGGAGGCGCTGCCAGTGCTCTCGTTCGCCGTGTCCGCGCTGACGCTGGACGCGGTGCGCGACGAGCCGACGCTCCGCCGATTCCTCAGTGGCTATCGCGATCAAATTCTGCTGCCGGTCGAACTGCCCGCCATCATCGCCGCGCATGGACACGCGTGCCGGGGCGAGTTGCGCGAGCTCATCGCCCTCGACCGCGCGCTGGGAGCGGACGCGCGGCTGGGCGAGTTCCGCGCGGCCAGCGCCGCCGTGGGGCGCCGCCAGCTCGGCAAGCTCCGCCCGCTCCGCGACCAGCGACTCGTGCAACGCTACCTGCGCGCCGTGGAAAACGCTGAAGCCCACGGTTGGCACACGCTCGTGTTCGGCATCTTCCTCGCGCAGTATTCGTTGCCGCTGCGACAGGGGCTGATGCTTTACACGCAGCGTGCGCTCGGCGGTTTCCTCAACTCGGCTGGCGCTTCGTTGTGCCTGTCCGCGGGCATCTGCGACGAGATTTTCGGCGAAGTCATCGCGCCCATGCCGCACTGCATGAATGATCTTCTCGCAAGCCAGTTTCCCGCTGCGGCACCGGCTTCCGCTTGAGCGGGCGGCGGCCTGCGCCGCACTTGAGTTTTGTTCCCCCGCGCCTAGACTCGCAGCATGAAGAACGAAGTGGTGCCCGTGCAAATCCGCGGGATCCTCCCCGCGAACAGCGGCTGCGCCATCTTTGTGGGCAACGACGAGAAGGTCTTCGTCATCCAGGTCGAGCACAACCTCGGCGCGGTGATCGGGATGTTCCTGCGCGACCAGCCGAAGGAGCGTCCGCTCACGCACGACCTCATGGTCAACGTCTTCAAGGGCTTTGGCATCACCGTCGAGCGCGTCGTCATCACGGAGCTGAAAAACTCGACCTACTTTGCCCGGCTCATCCTCAAGCAGGAGAACGAGCTGGGCAAAAAATTCGTCGAGATCGACGCGCGGCCGAGCGATTGCCTCGCGCTGGCCGCCGCGCACAAGCGCCCCGTCTTCGTCACCAAGGCGCTCTTCGAAAACGTCGAGGACATGACCGAGTATCTCGACAAGCTGAATGAAGGCAGCGGGGAGCAGGAGGCGTGAAAGAAAAGGATACAGGTTTCAGGTTTCAGGTTTCAGACCTTAGATTCGATTCCAACGGCATCTCCTGAACCCTGAAACCTTCGACCTGAATCCTTCATGCCCCCTTCCGCCCAGCCCACCGCTCCCGTCGCGCTCCTCCACGGCGACGAGGATTTCGCGGTGAAGCAGCGCGCGCGGCAGCTTTACGACAAGTGGTGCGGCGAGGTCGGCGGCATGGACCATGAGACGATTGACGCCGCCGTGGGCAACGCCGGCGAGGCGCTCAAGGTGCTCGGCAAACTCCGCGAGGCGCTCCAGACGCTGCCCTTCTTCGGCGGCGGCAAGGTTGTGTGGTTCAAGGATTGCAGCTTCCTCGGCGACGACCGCACGTCCGCGTCCGCCGCCGTGACCGAGGCGCTGGCGGAACTGGCTGCGGAGTTGAAGGCCTTCCGCTGGGACGGCGTGCGGCTGCTCGTCAGCGCCGGCAAGGTGGACAAGCGGAAGACTTTTTACAAAACCTTGGAGAAGCTCGGCAGCGTCGAGCAGTTCGCCGCGCTCTCGCTCGACGACCGCCACTGGGCCGACACCGCCGAGGACATCGCCTACAAGAAGCTCAAGGCGCTCAAGAAAGAAATTTCTTCCGAGGCGCTCGCCAAGCTCATTGCCAACGTCGGCCCACACGCCGCGCAGCTTCACAGCGAGGTCGAGAAGCTTGCCGCCTACGTGGGCGGCCGCGCGGACATCGAGCTGGCGGACGTGGACGCCATCGTCACCCGGAACAAGCAGGCCCGCGCCTTCGCCCTAGCCGATGCGCTCGGCGACCGCGACCTGCCCAAGCTGTTGCGCACGCTGGACGAGGAGCTGTGGGAAATCCGTCTCAAGGTCGAGAAGAAGTCCGAGATCGGCCTGCTCTATGGCCTTATCTCGAAGGTGCGCGTGATGATTTTCCTGCAAGAGATGCTCAAGGCCGGCTGGCTGAAGACCGATGGCGATTACAACCGGTTCAAGTCCCAGCTCGAACGCGTCCCGGCGGATGCGTTGCCCGAGGACAAGCGCATCAACCCGCTGGCGATGAACCCATACGTGCTCTTCCGCGCGCTCCCGCAGGCGAAGCGCTACACGCTCGCCGAACTGATCCGCGCGATGGACCTGCTGCTCCAGTGCAACATGAAGCTGGTGAGCAGCGGCCTTGACGAATCGCTGGTCTTGCAACAGACGCTCACGCAAATCGTGCGGCGCGAGGAGGCGGCGAGGTGAAGGGAATGGCGAATGCGGAATGCGGAGTGCGGTATGACCGGGCGCAAACGGCTGTCGCGTCAGCCACGGAGTGGTGTCAGACAGTAGCCCACGGCGCGAGCCGTGGGTGCCACGGCCAACGTGTCGAGCCGCAGCGCGGCGACAGGGCGGTGCGGATTTGTCCGATGCGTTCTGTCGCCCCTGACGGGGCTGAATTGCTTCGTGGCTTTTCCCACGACTTGCGCCGTGGGCTACTTTCTGGCGCTGCTCCGCAGCTACCAACTGCGCGCCCTTGCCACGGGGCGGGCGCGGGTGTTGATTGGGGCGGACGGGCGCGGCCCGGCAGCCAAGACACGGCATGATCGATGAAGCACCAGCGAAGTCCGGCAAGATGTGGTTCTACGTCGCAGGGATGTTTGCGTTGCTGCCGCTGCTTTACTCATTGAGCATCGGACCCATGTTCGTCCTGGTCACGCGCGACGTGGTGGATGATAGCGTGCTACAGGCTTCATATAAACCACTCGAGTCGTTCATCCGGATGACTCACTCTCGGGACTGGTTCCGTGGGTATATCCGGACTTGGTTGGTTCTGACGAACACGCCGGTGCCCGCTTGGTTCGACCCATGACCTCCCCCGCCCCCACCCTCCTCGCCGCCCGCGTCGGTGATGCCGTGTGCGTGAAGCTCGCGGGCCGCGCGAACTTCGCCACCAGCGTGGACTTCAAGCGCCTCGTCACCGAGGCCCGCGCGCGCGGTGCGCAGCGCTTCATCGTGGACCTTGCGGCGTGCCCCATCATGGACAGCACGTTTCTCGGCGTCCTCGCCAGCCTCGGCATGAAGCTCTCCGCCGACCACCTCATGCCCGAGCAGCGCCCCATCGAGTTGCTGAACCCATCGCCTAAAGTCGCCGACCTGATTGACAACCTCGGCGTGCTGCACCTCTTCCGCGTCGTGCAGGGCCGGGACTTGGAAAACCTCTGTTTCACCGCCGTCGAGTCCGCCGACGCGTCGAAGCTGGAGCTGTCGAAGAACTGCCTCGCCGCGCACCAAGTCCTCATGGACCTGAACCCGGAGAACGCGGCGAAGTTCAAGGACGTGGCGCAGTTCTTCGCGGAGGACGTCGCAAAACTGGAAGCTGCGGAATCAACAAACAAGCCGGGCTGAGGGTCGTCGTCAGCGTTGCGTCGTGGTGGCGGATCAAGTCAATCCAGCGGCTGCTTCTCGAAGTCGGTTTCCTTCACCCAGCCGGCCTTGAGCTTGTCGCCTTTCATGTAGCGCTCGTAGAAGTTCACGTGGGCGGGATTGGCGTGGAGGTAATGATCGAACACGTCGCCTTTGCCCTCCATGCGCGGGTCGCCTTGTTGTTTCAGCTCGGCGTGGAGCTGGGCCTTGAGCGAATTGAGCTGCGTTTTCGCCGTGTCGCCGAGCGCGAGGTTCGTCATGCAGTCGGGGTCTTTGCGGAGGTCGAAAAGTTCTTCGGCAACACGTTTGCCGAAGCACAGCGCCCACGGGATGTCGCCGGCGCTCGCGCGATGCGCGTCGAGGATGAACGACTTCGTCGGGCTGGCATCCACGTTGAGGTAGCCGGTCTCGGGATTGCACGCGGGCCAGCGGGCCGGCTCGAAGTTTTGCAGGAACAACACATCGTCCTTCACGATGCCGCGAATGGGATAGCCCACGTCGTTCGGGCGGCCGATGTCGTGGCGTTCCATCCCGACCAGCACGTGATCGCGCGCGGGATTCACGCGGCCGGATTTCTCGGAGCGGAAAATGTCCGTGAGGCTGCGGCCCGGGCTTGCGGCCATGCCGGTCTTGGCCCACGGCAGGCTTGCCAGCTCAATGAACGTCGGCGCGAGGTCAATGAAGCTCACGTAGTCATTCACCACGCGGCCGCCCTTCGCGATGCCGTGCGGCCAGCGCATCGCGAGCGGCACATGGTTCGACGCTTCGTAAGCGCTGCCCTTGCCGCGCGGGAACGGCATCCCGTGGTCGGACGTGACGATGACCAGCGTGTTTTCCAGCAGGCCGCGCTTCTCCAACTCCGCGAGCATCCGGCCGAGATGCCGGTCGAAGTGTTCGACCTCGAACGCGTAGTCGAGCATGTCGTTGCGCACCGTGTCGTTGTCCGGCCAGTAGGCGGGCACGCGGTCAATGTCGCTCAGCTTCTTCCCACCTTTCGCCACGCCGGAGCCGAACTCATAGGCGCGATGCGGTTCAACGGAGCCATACCAGAACGCCCACGGCTTGTCCTTCGTCGTCGTGTCGAGGAAGTCGGTGAAGTTCGCGGCGTAGTCGTTGTTCGCGATGCCGGTGGTGGGCGGCGCGGCCTTCCGCGCGTTGAAAGCCTTGCCCGTCATCAGGCGCGGCTGGCCGAGCGCGTTCGTCGCGACGCCCGGTCCCCAGCCCTTCATCGTGTGGCCGACGTTCCAGCCGTTCTCCGCGAGCGCCTCGCCCCAGCCTTTGAACTTCACGGGGAAGTAGCAGATGTGGTTCGCCGCCGCCTCGAGCTGCCACGAGTTGCGGCCGGTGAGAATGCACGCGCGGGACGGCGCGCACTTGGCATTCGGCGTGAAGGCGTGCGTGAACAAGATGCCCTCCTTCGCCACGCGGTCGAAGTGCGGCGTCTTCACCCAGCGCGTGCCGTAGGCGCCCGCGTGCGCGCCCCAGTCGTCGGCGATGGCGAAAAGAATGTTCGGTGGACGCCGCGCCTCGGC
>CAYZJP010000096.1:0-18786 GCA_964478755.1 uncultured Klebsiella sp. | reverse complement strand
GTTCGCCTTCGCCGATGCCCACGGACACGGGCGGAATCGCCATCACCGCGTCCGCGCCGACGGTTTCCGCGTGCCGCGCGTAGCGTTCTGCGAGCTTCGATGATTCCGCTCCGACGCTGATCACCACCACGCCTCGCGCTTTGCCGAAGCGACACGCAGCCTCGGCGAGCTGCTCGCGCTCGTCGCTGTCGAGGCGCAGCGTCTCGGACACCATCGCCATGACGATGCCGTGCGCGCCGCAGTCGTGGAGCCAGGCGATTTCGCGTTCGAGCGTGGCGTAGTCAATCGTCTCGTCGGGATGGTAGGGCGTCTGGAAAACCGGCAGGACGCCGCGCAGCTCGCGTGTGATGGAACTCATGAGTCGCGGTGAAACTAAGTGCGGCGGCGTTGGTCGTCGAGCTTTGCCCTGCCGCCACGCGGGGTTTTCCATCATGGCGTTGCTCTGGCGGCTCGACTTTCCGCACCGCCGAATCTACACGTCGCGGGTGCAAGATTGGTCCTCCATACTGCTCGCGGCGACAGCGGTGTTGTTCATCGGCCTGTCGAAGGCGGGCTTCGGCGGCGGGCTGGGGATGCTCACCACGCCGTTGTGCGTGATCGCCTTCGGCGCGAAGGACGCCATCGGCATCCTGCTGCCGCTGCTGTGCGCGGGCGATGCCTTCAGCGTGTATCACTACTGGGGCAAGTGGGAGCGCAAGAACTTGAAGTATCTCCTGCCCGGCGTGCTCGTCGGCGTGGTCATCGGCGTGCAGTTGATCGGAAAATTTTCTGCGCGCGAACTCAACGTGTGCATCGGCGTGCTGGCGGTGGCGTTCGTCGCGTTTCAACTGCTCAAGGACCGCATCTTCGCCGCGGAAGGCGCGTTCGCCCCGAACCACAAGATCGGCATCCCGTGCGGCATCGGCGCGGGCATCACGAGCACCTTCGCGCACGGGGCGGGGCCGGTGGTGAGCGTCTTCCTCATCCCGCAGCAGATGCCCAAGGAGCGCTACGTGGCGACGACGGTGCTGGTCTTCACCTGCATCAACTGGATCAAGATGCCGTTCTTCTACGCGAACACGATCATCAGCCTCGACACGCTGCGGACGAGCCTGGCGTTTTTGCCACTCATTCCGCTGGGCGTGTGGCTGGGCGTGTGGCTCAACCGGAAAATCTCCGAGCAGGTTTTCATGCGCGTGGTTTACACGCTGACTTTTCTGACCGGCGTGCAGCTCATCACCGGCTTCAACCCGGCGAAGTGGCTGCGGTGAGGCGTGCCCCTGACCGCAGGGATTTTGCAGACACCGCCATTGACGAACCCGGCGCCTTTCTCTAAAAACAGCGGCACTGGATTGACCCATTTCAACTCACAGCCATCACTGACCATGCCTCCCAAACCCGAAGCCAAGCCCCACGACGCGAAACTCGAAACCAAGGCCGCCGACGCCTCCAAAGCCTCCGCCGCCAAACAGCGCGATCTCGATTCCGCCATCTCCACCATCCAGAAAAGCTACGGCGAGGGCGCCATCATGCGCCTCGGCACGGCCACCGCGCTACGCTCCATCGAGGTGATTCCCACCACCGCGCTGGCCCTCGACCTCGCGCTTGGCGTGGGCGGCGTGCCGCGCGGACGCGTCATCGAAATCTTCGGCCCGGAATCCTCCGGCAAGACCACGCTCATGCTCCACGTCATCGCCAACGCGCAGAAGGCTGGCGGCCTCGCCGCGTTCATCGACGCCGAGCACGCGCTCGATCCCGCTTACGCGAAGAAGCTCGGCGTGAACCTCGACGACCTCCTCGTCTCGCAGCCCGACTCCGGTGAAGAAGCGCTCACCATCTGCGAAACCCTCGCCCGCTCGAACGCGCTGGACGTCATCGTCATTGATTCCGTCGCCGCGCTGGTGCCGAAGGCCGAACTCGAAGGCGAGATGGGCATGGCCACGATGGGCATGCAGGCGCGGCTCATGTCGCAGGCGTTGCGCAAGCTCACGGCGATTTTGAGCAAGTCCAAGACGACGTGCATCTTCACGAACCAGTTGCGCGAAAAGGTCGGCGTCATGTTCGGCAACCCGGAGACCACGCCCGGCGGCAAGGCGCTCAAGTTCTACGCCAGCGTGCGCCTGGACATCCGCCGCAAGGACACGCTCAAGGACGCCGCCGGCAACGCCACCGGCAACCACGTGCGCGTGAAGGTGGTGAAGAACAAGGTCGCCCCGCCCTTTGCCGAGGCCGAGTTCGACATCATCTACAACCACGGCATCGACAAGGAAGGCAGCATCCTCGACGTGGGCATCGAGAACGGCGTGGTGGAGAAGAAGGGCGCGTGGCTGCAATTCGCCGGCGACCTCATCGGCCAGGGCAAGGAAGCCGCCAAGAAAGCCCTCGTGGACAAGCCCGACCTCGCCAAGAAAATCGTGGACACCATCCTCGCCAAGCGCGCGGCGGCGGTGCCGGCGGCGTGAGACAGGTCGAACATGACAGGCACCGCGCGCAAAAGCATCTTTTTGATTGTGGCGGCATTCTGTCTCGCGACATCTGCGTGCGTTGTCACCAGTGTCAGCCCGCGCGAGGCGTTTCTGCGCGCGAATTCTTCCGAGCGCAAAAAATACGTCAGCTTGTGGGAGGTTTCACCCGAATCTCTACGTGAGGCTTCAGGGAAGAAATACTATTTGAGTGAAGTTTTGATCGGTTCACTTCGGAGAGACTTCAGCAACCATGATGACCTGAAGGAGCGGTTGGAAAAACTAGATGCGAGGTTGAAGAAATCCTCACGGTTCGACTTGGAAACCTTGGAGAAGATGCTGAAGCAGGCAACGTTCGACGCCAAGAAGGACACGCTGTTTTCCTACGACTACCGTGATGACTGGCGGCACTCCGAATCCGGCTGGCTTGTCGTTCGAGATAATCGAATTCGGTTCAAACAAGTGTTAAGCACAATCGAAACGGGTTCGCCCAAGTGAGGTTCAGGTGTTTTCTCCCTCTCCCTTTGCGGAGCAAGGGGAGAGGGCCGGGGTGAGGGGTTTGCTTCGTCGTCACAAGCGGCCTCTCCCCTCATCCGGCCTGCGGCCACCTTCTCCCCTCGCTCCGCGAAGGGAGAAGGTTTTTGCAATCGCCGCCGCTTGATTCCGCTCGCCACGCATTCGCCGGGCCGCAACGATTCACGCCATGAACACGGGGCCGAAGACGCCTTCCACCCAGCCATCGCGCGGCGCGTTGGCCCAGCCGACGAACCGCTTCGTCGGCACTTCGCGGGAACGGGACGAGGAGTTCGACGACTCCGAGGAGCCGTTGCCGCGCACCCAGTTTCTCACGGATCACTCGCTGACGGCGCTGGCTTACAACGACAGCCCGGACATCGGTTTCCGCGCGAGCCTCAACCCGTATCGCGGCTGCGAGCACGGCTGCATCTACTGCTACGCGCGGCCCACGCACGAGTATCTCGGCTTCTCCAGCGGCCTCGACTTCGAGACGCGCATCATGGTGAAGGAACGCGCGCCGGAGCTGCTGCGCGCGGAGCTGGCGTCGGCCAAGTGGCAGCCGCAAACCATCGCCATGAGCGGCGTGACGGACTGCTACCAGCCGGTCGAGCGGAGGCTGGAACTCACGCGGCGCTGCCTCGCGGTGCTCGCGGAGTTCCGCAACCCGGTGGGCATCGTGACGAAGAACCGGCTTGTGACGCGGGACATTGACCTGCTCCAGGAACTCGCGCGGCACGAGGCCGTCGTCGTTTTCATCTCGCTCACCACGCTGGACACCGAGCTGCGCCGCGTGATGGAGCCACGCACCTCGCCGCCCGCCGCGCGGCTGGCGACCATCCGCGACCTCGCAACCGCAGGTATCCCCGTCGGCGTGCTGACCGCGCCGATGATTCCCGGGCTGAACGACCACGAGCTGCCGAACTTGCTCGGCGCGGCGGCGGACGCGGGCGCGCGCTTCGCCGGCTACGTCACGCTGCGCCTGCCGTATCAGAACAAGGAACTCTTCGAGCAATGGCTCACGGAGCATTTCCCGCTGCGGAAGGACAAGGTGCTCGCCGGCATCCGCGCCGTCCGCGACGGCGACTTGAACAGCACCGAGTTCGGCACGCGGATGCGCGGCACCGGCCGGCGCGCGGATCAAATTGAGAAGCTGTTCGAGGTCGGCTGCCGCAAGGCGGGGCTGAACCGGGAGGAACTGCAGCTCTCGACGGCGGCGTTCCGTCGCCCGGGTGGCGTGCAGATGGAAATGCTGTGAGCCTCGGGTGGCACCCGCGTCTCGCGGGTTGTTTTCGGCGTCCCGCCGAAAACTTCGTCCACTAACTTTCTGCCCGGCATCCCGAGTTGAGTCAGTGGGACGAGGTTCGGGCGTGACGCCCGAACCGACCCGCGAGACGCGGGTGCTACCCGAAGACCCGCCTCCCAAAATCGAAAGCCGCCGGAGACTCCGGCGGCCTTCGCGAAACGAGTTGTCCCCCCGCGACTACTTCTTCCCGAAGAAGCGCTTCAGGTTCGCCAGACCCTTCACGGCGATGTCGTCGCGCTTAGGCTCGATCTTGCGCCAGATGGCGGCGGCACGGGCGATGACTTTCACGTCCGTCGTGAAGCTCTCGATGACCACGTCGCCCTGGTAGCCGATCTTCTTCAGCGCGGCGACGATGGGCTTCCAGTCGATGTGGTCGCCGCCGGGCGTGCCGCGGTCGCTGCCGCAGGCGTGGAAGTGGCCGAGGAGCTTGCCAGCCTTGAGGATGGCGGCGGCTTGGTTCTTCTCCTCGATGTTCATGTGGAACGTGTCGAGGTGCAGGACGACGTTCTTTGCGCCGACGGCCTTGATGAGGGCGAGACCCTTGTCGGTCGTGTTGAGGAAGTCGGTCTCGAAGCGGTTCAGCGGCTCGATGCAGAGGGTGACGCTCTTCGCGGCGGCGTGGGCGGCGAGCACCTTGAGATTCTTCACTACGAGTGCGAATTCCACTTTTTGCTGCGCCGGCTCGACCGCGTCGGCCTTGCCGACGACGGAGTAGATGGGGCCGATCAGGCGCGGGCAGCCCATGATGGCGGCCTGGTCCACGAGCGCTTTGCAGTAGGCCATGCCGGTGGCCTGCTCCTCCGGCGTGCCGCGGAAGTCCCGGCCCGGCCCCATGCACGCGCAGATGGAGCCGATGGCGAGGCCGGCCTTGTCGGCGGCGGCCTTCACCTTCGCGGGGTCAATGTGCTCCGGTGCCTCGACCGGAATCTCGACGGTGTCGAAGCCCCACTTCTTGAATTTGGGGAAGAGCCTCACGCTGTCGGTGGTGAACGGGGAGGTGTAGAGGAAGGTGTTGATGCCAAATCTCATGGTGTGGTCGGTTAAATTTCGTCGTGAGGCTAGTCAACCGCCCCGTCGTGTCAAAGTTTTCCTGCGGTCGCTTGGGCTTCGCCCGGCAAAAACTCCTTGCCGCACTCGCGCCCACGCCGGAAACTGGCGTCCGTTTCAACACATCCACTGATCAAACACCACCATTGCCCATGAGCGCCGAAGCCCGCATCGCCGAACTCAAACTCGAACTCCCCGCCGCGCCGAAGCCCGCGCACGTTTACAAGCCCGTCGTCGTCGTCGGGAACATGTGCTACGTCTCCGGCCACGGCCCGCTCAAGACCGACCAGACCATGATCACCGGCCTCGTCGGGAAAGATTTGAATGTCGAACAGGGGCAGTTCGCCGCGCGCCAGTGCGGCCTCGCCATCCTCGCCACCGTGCGCAACTCGCTGGGCAGCCTCGACCGCGTGCAACGGCTCGTGAAGACCCTCGGCATGGTCAACAGCGCGCCGGACTTCTACCAGCAGCCCACGGTGATGAACGGCTTCAGCCAGCTCATGGCCGACGTGTTCGGTGCCGACCACGGCACCGGCGCGCGCAGCGCCGTGGGCATGGGCCCGCTGCCGGGGAACATCGCGGTGGAGGTGGAGTGCATCTTCGAGCTGAGGTGAAAGGGGATTAGCAGGATTCTGGGCCCGCATCCGATGCTGCACAAAAAACACTGTTACTCGATTGCGATAATTCCCTTTCGCCCATCCTTGCTTTCCCTGAAACTTCAGATGTGAATTCTGACTGGTATCGCGTCGCCAATGTGGCCGAAGTGCCTTCGCCCTCGCTGCTCGTGTATCCCGACCGCGTGGTGGAGAACGTGCGGCGGATGATTGCCGTGGCGGGCGGCGCGGCGCGGTTGCGGCCGCACATGAAGACGCACAAGATGCCCGATCTCATCCGGCTCCAGCTCGGGCTGGGCATCACGAAGTTCAAGTGCGCCACCATCGCGGAGACGGAGATGACCGCGGGCGCGGGCGCGCCAGACGCGTTGCTCGCGTATCAGCCTGTCGGGCCGAACGTGGGCCGGTTGCTCGCGCTCGCGCGGAAGTTTTCGCAGACGAAGTTCTCCGCCGTGGCGGATGACGCGGACGCGATCCGCGCGCTGGGCAAGGCATTCGCGGCGGCAGGGCGCACGCTGGATTTGTATCTCGACGTGGACATGGGGATGCGGCGCACGGGCGTCGCGCCGGGGCCGAAAGCGGTGGAGCTTTACCGGCTCATCGCCAGCACGCCGGGGCTGCGCGCGGCGGGCTTGCACGTCTATGACGGGCACAATCACATCACCGACCTCGCGGCGCGCACGGAGCAATGCGAGCGCGAGTGGGCGACGGTCGAGACGTTGCGCGCGGACTTGAAGGCGGCGCAACTGCCGGTCCCGAACATCGTCGCGGGCGGCACGCCGACGTTTCCGATTCATGCCAAGCGGGCGGACGTGGAGTGCAGCCCCGGCACGTGCGTGCTGTGGGATTTCGGCTACGGCACGATGCTGCCGGACTTGGACTTTCTGCCCGCCGCCATTCTGCTCACGCGCGTCATCAGCAAGCCGGGTGAGAACCGTCTATGCCTCGACCTCGGCCACAAGGCGGTCGCGGCAGAGAACCCGCATCCGCGCGTGAAGTTCCTCAACCTGCTCGGCGCGGAGGAGGCGGTGATGCAGAGCGAGGAGCATCTCGTGGTCGAGACGGTGCGCGCGGAGGAATTCTCCGTGGGCGACGTGCTCTACGGCATCCCGCGCCACATCTGCCCGACGGTCGCGCTGCACTCGTTCGTGACGACGGTGCGTGACGGCAAGGCGGGCGAACGCTGGAAGGTGACGGCCCGCGAGCGCGAGCTGACGGTCTAGAAAGGGTCGGCTAGACTAGGCTCCCGATCCGCACCAGCCGCAGTGCCGGCTCGGCCTGCGCGCGCGAGGCGGCGAGGTCCACGATGAATTCCGCGACCCAGTCGTTGTGCGCGTCTGGGTCCACGAGCATCTGCTGCACGCGCCAAGTGCGCTTGTCCTCGGCGGGGACGACATAGGTGTGCCGCGCGTTGCGCGCTTCGGGGTCGAGGCAGAGATGCCGGTGGCCGACGAGGAAGCCATCCATCGCGGCGCGGAGACGCTCGGCAGTCCAGGCAGTTCGTTCGACATCTTCAACGGAGTGGAGCTGGCCCAGTGCAGCCTCGGCATCAGCGTTCACCCACGCGCGCAGGAAGCTGAAGACGCGCGTGCGGATCGCGGCGGTGAACGCCTTCGCGTCGCGAGTGATGTCGCGGGCAGCCTCCTCCGCTCCGGGCAGGCGGACTTCCTTCGTCTCGGCACGCTGGAACGCCGGGTCGCGCATTCGCTCCCATTCGTCGAGCAGGCTGGCATCCACCTGCCGCAGCATCGTGCCGAGGTAGAGTTCCATTTCGCGGAGCGTGTCGTCCTTCGCGGCGTCGGGCACGGTCTGGGTCAGCACTTTGAAGACACTGTTCAAGTGCCGCAGCAGGACGCCCTCGGCGCGTTGCAGCTCGTAGTCGCGGATGTAGTCGGAGAACGAGCGGAACGACTCGAACATCTCGCGCGCGATGGACTTGGGCCGGATGTTTTCCTGCCCCACCCACGGATGGCGCGCGGCGAAGGCGTTGAACGTCGAGTAGATGAACTCACGATTCGGCTTCGGGTATTCGAGCTTCTCCAGTTCCTCCATGCGCTGATCGTAGCCGACGCCTTCCATTTTCATCTCCGCCATCTTGCGGTCCTTCATGCGACCGAGCTGCCGACGCAAGATCACGTCCGGATCCTCGACGATGGACTCCGTGAGCGTAAGGACGACGAGCGCATAGTCGGGCGCTTGCGGGTCCATGAGCGGCAGCGTCTCCAGCAAATAGAGCGACAACGTCTGGTCCATCGAGAAGTCATCTTGCAACGCGATGTTCACGCGGAGCTTCGCGCCGGTCGGGGTGGGCGGGATGAACTCGATGATCTTGTGCTCGACCAGGGAGCGGAACAACTGCCACGCGCGCCGCGTGTGCGCCTGCCTGGCTTTCGGCGACTCATGGCAATCGCGAATGAGCCGCTGCATCGCGGCGCAGCCGTCACCGGGACGGCTGAGAACGCTAAGGAGCATCGCGTGTGAAACTTGGAAGCGGGAGGTCAGGCGCTCCGGCGGCGTGGCCATCAGTCGGGCGAAGGTGTTCTTGTCCCAGTTGACGAAGTTGTGCTCGGGCGGCTGGCGCTTCACGACCTTCTTGCCGTCGCGCGCGGACTTCTCGGCTAGCTTCAAGTTCTCGATCGCGTGCTCGGGAGCCTGCGCCACGACCCAACCGCGGTCATCGAAGCCCTTGCGTCCCGCGCGTCCGCCGATCTGGTGAAAATCCCTCGCACTCAGGATGCCGGTCTTCTGCCCGTCGAACTTGCAGAGCTTGGAGAAAAGGACCGTGCGGATGGGGACATTGATGCCGACACCGAGCGTGTCGGTGCCGCAGATGACCTTGAGCAAGCCGCGTTGCGCGAGCTGCTCGACGAGCACGCGATACTTCGGCAACAGCCCAGCGTGATGAAGTCCGATGCCGTGCCGCAGCCACTTCTTGATCTCAGGACCGTAGGGACTGGTGAATTTGAAGCCCTCAATCTCGTGAGCGATCGCGGCCTTCTGCTCGCGCGTGCAGACGTTGATGCTCGTGAAATCCTGTGCGCTTTCGGCCGCTTCGAGCTGCGTGAAGTGGACGACATAGACCGGGCCTTTGCCGTCGGCGAGCAGGGTTTCGAGCGTCTTGGCCAGCGGCAATTCGGAGTAGGCGTGTTCCAGCGGCACTGGCCGCAGCGTGGACGCGACGGTGACCGTCGGACGCGCGTTGAGCCGTGTCAGCTCCGCCTCGAAGAAGGTCGTGTCGCCGAGCGTGGCGGACATGAGGAGGAAGCGCGCCTGTGGCAGGGTGAGCAGCGGCACCTGCCACGCGACTCCGCGCTCGCGGTCCGCATAGTAGTGAAACTCATCCATCACCACCTCACGCACGCCGGCGTCCGCGCCCTCGCGCAGTGCGATGTTCGCGAGAATCTCGGCGGTGCAGCAGAGGATGGGCGCGTCGCGGTTCACCGTGGCGTCGCCGGTGCTCAGGCCCACATTGTCCGGGCCGAACTCGCGGCAGAGCGCGAGGAACTTCTCGTTCACGAGCGCCTTGATCGGGCAGGTGTAGATGGAGCGCCTGCCTTGGGCGAGCGCCTTGAAATGCAGCGCGGCGGCGGCGAGCGATTTGCCCGAACCGGTCGGCGTGTTGAGGATGACGTTCTTCTCCTCGAAGAGTTCGAGGATCGCCGACTCCTGCGTCGGATACAGCTCCAGCCCGCGCGCGGTGACATAGTCGAGGAAGCGACCGAGCAAGGCGTCGTTGCTCAGGTTCGCGTCGCGCAGGATGAAGTCGTAAAGAGTGGCGGCCACGGCGGGGATGATCGTAACCAGAACTATTCTTTAGCCACAGATGAAACACGGATTAAACACAGACGGAGCCATCGGGCGCTCGGGCTTGGTTCCAGCCCTCGCTCGCCAACCGCAAAGCTATCCGTGTTCAATCCGTGTTTCATCCGTGGCTCAAGGCTGAAAAAAGCTGTCCAACCGCGGGCCTTTCCCTATCTTCACGGCCTTATGTTCGACGCGGTCAAAGTCCAGTTGGTTGCCACGGCAGAGAAACTCGCCCAAATGCGGAGGTTTCTTTGACTTGCCGGGCGCGCAGAAGCGTTTAGCGGAGCTGGACTCCGTGATGGCGCAGGAAACTTTCTGGAACAACCGCGAGTCGGCGCAGAAGTCCATTGACGAGGCGAACGCACTCCGCAAGAAGACTGACCCGCTCATCGCCGCCGAGAAACAGCTCGACGACTTCCGCATGATGGTCGAGTTGGGCGAGAGTGAACCCGTCGCCGCTCAACCCGCGTTGGAGGCCGAGATGACGCGCGACCTCGACAAGTTCACCAAAGACCTCGACGCGCTGGAGCTGCGCTTCCTCCTCAAAGGTCCCCACGACAAGAACGGCTGCATCCTCAGCATCAACGCCGGCGCCGGCGGAACAGAGGCGCAAGACTGGGCGAATATGCTGCTGCGCATGTATCAGCGCTGGGCGGAATTGCGCGGTTGGAGGGTCGAGGTGACGGACATTCTCCAAGGCGATGTCGCGGGCATCAAGAGCGCGACGATGACGATCGAGGGCGAGAACGCCTACGGGTTCGCGAAGGCCGAGCGCGGCGTGCACCGCCTCGTGCGCATCTCGCCGTTCGACTCGAATCAACGCCGGCACACGAGCTTCGCCAGCGTGGACGTGATCGCGGAGATTGAGGAGGCCGGCGACATCGTGATCAACCCGATTGATTTGAAGACGGACACCTTCCGATCCGGCGGCAAGGGTGGCCAGAACGTGAACAAGGTCGAGACCGCTGTGCGCATCACGCACGTGCCGACCGGCATCATCGTCGCGTCGCAAGGCCAGCGTTCGCAGCATCAGAACCGCGCGACGTGCATGAAGATGCTCCTCGCCAAGCTTTATGCGTTGCGCGAAGACCAGCAGAAATCCGAGATGGAACGCTTCTACGGCGAGAAGGGTGCGATTGGTTTCGGCCAGCAGATTCGCAGCTACGTCTTCCAGCCCTACCGCATGGTGAAGGATCTCCGCACCGGCGTGCAGACCAGCAACGTGCAGGCGGTCATGGACGGCGCGCTGGACGACTATGTCAACGGCTGGCTCCGCGCGGGCTGCCCGGCGAAGCGGATGCAAGGCGTGCAGGACGAAGAAGAGTAACCAGTGACCAGTGTTCAGACCGCTGCTTGACCAAGTCCCGCTTCGGAGCGACAAACAGGCCGTGAACACAGAAGCCATCAAAAAACAGGTCACCGGACCAGGGCCGTTCATCGTTCGAACGTCCGACGGCAAGGAATACCACGCGCCGCACGGCGAGTTCGTTGGCTTCACCCGCCATTACATGGCGATTGAGGATGAGAAAGGCGGACTGGACATCGTTGACCCACTGCACGTTGTCGCCATCCGTCCCGTGAACAAGCGGCGAACGCGTGTATCGGTCTGAATAAGCACTTCGCTGGGGAGGGCAAACGCGCTTGCACCCGTCTTGATGGTGCCTGAACACTGATTTCTGAACACTGACTTGGCCACCATCCTCGACACCATCGTCGCCCAGAAGCGGCTCGAAGTCGCCAAGCTCTCGAATGAGCCGGTGACTGCCACAGAGTTGCGCGCGGTGCTGAAGCAGCGCGGGTTGCGCGACTTCATCGGCGCGCTGCGGAAGCCCCGGTGCGGAGACGTGGCGCTCATCGCGGAGGTGAAGAAAGCGTCGCCGTCCAAAGGCGTCATCCGTGCGGACTTCGATCCAGTGAAGATCGCGTTGGAATATCAGGCTGCTTGCGCGAGCTGTCTCTCGGTGCTGACGGACGAAAAGTTTTTCCAAGGCTCGCTCGACTACCTCGCCGCCATCCGCGCCGCCGTGAAACTGCCGCTGCTGCGCAAGGACTTCATCATTGATGCTCGGCAAATCCGCGAGGCCGTCCAGTGGGGCGCGGACGCGATTCTGCTCATCGTCGCGATTCTGGATGACCGCCAGCTCCGCGAGTTCCACCAGCTTGCCACCGATGCTGGCCTCGCCGCATTGGTCGAAGTCCACGACGAACCCGAGTTGGAGCGCGCGCTCGACGCTGGGGCGCAGCTTATCGGTGTGAACAACCGTGACTTGAAATCCTTCAACGTGGACATGGCCACCACCGAGCGCATCGCCACGCGGCTCTTTTCCGGCCCCGGCACTAACCACGCCGCGCTGCTGGTCGCCGAAAGCGGCATCCACACGCGCGCGGACGTGTTGCGGCTCAAGCGTGCCGGAGCGGGCGCCATCCTCGTCGGCGAGTCGTTGATGCGCGAAGCCGACCTCGCAGCGAAAGTGAGGGAGTTGTTAGGCGGCTGAGTTTCGCCTACGCTGCCGCCATGAAACAGCCCTTGCGCGTCCTCGTGGTCGAGGACTCCGAGTTCGACGCCAAGATGCTCGTGCGTCTGCTCGACCGCGGCGGCTACGCCACCACTTACGAGCGTGTGCAGACCGCTGACGCGATGGCCGCCGCGCTCACGAACAAGGAGTGGAACCTTGTCCTTTCCGACTACAATCTGCCCGACTTCAACGCCACCCTGGCGCTTCAGCTTCTTCAAGCCACAAAGCTCGACATTCCCTTCATCATCGTTTCCGGCGGCATCGGCGAGGACATCGCGGTGGCCGCGATGAAGTCCGGCGCGAACGACTATCTGATGAAGGGAAATCTTGCGCGCCTCGTGCCTGCGGTGGAGCGCGAGTTGCGCGACGCCGCCGTCCGCAAGGCCCGCCGGTCCGCCGAGAGCGAGCTGCGTGAAAGCGAGCAACGCTACCGCCTGCTCTGGGAGACTGCCACCGACGCCATCCTGTTGATGGACACCAAGAGTGACATCCTCTTCGCGAACCCGGCGGTGCAAAGCATCTTCGGCTACGCGCCGACCGAGCTGGTTGGAAAAAACTTCTCGACGCTGCTGCCGGAGAAGCTCCGCACGAACTCGGACGCCGCGTTGCAAAGGCATGAGCAGATCGTCACCACCGCGCAACGCCGCACGCTCGAAACCACCGGCCTCAAAAAGGACGGCTCCGAAGTCCTGCTCGAACTCGCGTTCAATGACATTGAACTCGGTGGCCAGCGGCTTTTCGTCGCGTTCATCCGCGACATCACCGAGCGCGAGAGGAACCGCCGCGAGCTGCTTGAAAACGCCGAGCAGTTCCGTGTCGCGCGCGAGATTCAGCAGCACTTGTTTCCAAAAGCCCCGCCGAACCTGCCGGGCTTTGACATCGCGGGCGCGTCTTTTCCGGCGACGGCGGCGGGCGGCGACTACTTTGATTTCATTCCGATGGCCGACGGCGGTCTCGGCCTGGTCGTCGGCGACGTCACCGGGCACGGCATCGGCCCCGCGCTGCTCATGGCGGAGACGCGCGCCTATGTGCGCATTGCCGGGTTGAACCGCGCCGACGCCGGCGAAGTGCTGACGCGGACCAACATCGCACTGGCCGAGGACATCGGCTCAGAGCGCTTCGTGACGCTGTTCCTCGGACGGCTCGACGCCGCGCACCGCCAGCTCACCTACGTGAGCGCCGGTCATCCGCCCGGCTACCTGCTCGCACCCGACGGCACCGTGCGGGTGGAATTGCGTCGCACCGGCGTCCCGCTCGGGATGCGCGCCAGCACGGCGTATCAGAGCACCGCGCCGATTGAGCTGATGCCCGGCGAAATCGCCTTGCTGCTCACCGACGGCATTGAGGAGGCGATGGGGCCGGGCGACGAAATGTTCGGCACTGACCGGATGCTCGCCGTGCTCCGCGCAAACCGCGACAAGTCCGCCGCGCAAATCGTGGACGCGCTCTATCTCGCCGTGCGCGAGTTCTGCAAGGGTGCGGAACAGCAGGACGACGTGACGGCGATTGTGCTGAAAGTTCTCTGACTCGGTCGCGGCGCATGAACCGCTTCACGCAATCTCTCGCCCGCCACGGCCTCGCGCTGCGACGCGCGCCGCTGCACACGCTGCAGATCAACGTCGGGCGGAAGTGCAACCAGACCTGCCGCCACTGCCACGTGGACGCCGCGCCGTGGCGCACGGAGATGATGGACGCGGCGATTGCGAGCCGCGTCGCGGACTGGATCCGCACGCACCGGCCCGCCGTCGTGGACATCACCGGAGGCGCGCCGGAATTGAGCGAACACTTCCGCTTCCTCGTCGAGACCGCGCGTGCGTGCGATTGCCATGTGATTGACCGCAACAACCTCACGATCATCGAGACGGAGTCCTTTGGCTGGCTGCCGGAGTTTCTAGCCTCGAACGAAGTGGAAGTCATCGCCTCGCTGCCGTGTTATCTGGAGGAAAACGTGGACGCGCAGCGCGGCGAAGGCGTGTTCGCCAAAAGCATCCGCGCGCTGCGCAAACTCAACGCCGTCGGCTACGGGGCACGGCTGCCGTTGAACCTGATTTACAACCCGCTCGGGCCGAAGCTTCCGCCGCCGCAGGCCGGGTTGGAGGCGGACTACAAGTCGGAGTTGCGGTCACGCTTCGGCATCGAGTTCTCCGGCCTGTTCACGATCACCAACCAGCCGATCGCGCGTTTCGCGGAGGACCTGCGGGCGCAGGGCAAGACGGAGGAATACCTCGAGCTGCTCGCCAATGCCTTCAATCCCGCGACCGTCGCGGGCCTCATGTGCCGGAGCACCTTGAGCGTCGGCTGGCGCGGCGAACTCTACGACTGCGACTTCAACCAGATGCTCGGGTTGCAGATGCAGAACGGCCAGCCGCTCTTCCTCTGGGACGTGACGCCGGACGCGCTGACGGGGCGCGGAATCCTCACCGGCGACCACTGCCTTGCCTGCACGGCTGGCGCAGGCAGCAGTTGCGGCGGCGCGCTGGCCGGGAGTTGAGGGGCGATCACTTCGCCCGTTGATCGAAGTTCAGCAGCGCGGTGCGGAGCCGGCTCTCAATGGCGTGCTGGCGGTGCGGCGCAAGGACTTTCTCCCCGTTCAGCTCGCTCACGTAGAAGCTGTCCATCGCCGCGCCCTTCTCGGTGCTGATTTTCGCCACGGAGATGTCGAGGCCCAGTTCGCTCAACGTCTGCGACAGCGTGTAGAGCAGGCCGACGCGATCCTCGGTCTCCACGTCAACGACCGTGCAGCGCTCGGAGGTTTGGTTGTCGAAGACAATTTCCGTCGCGATGCGTTCGCCTTCGAGCGATTGGTAGAGCGGGTTCGCCACCTTCTGCTTTGCGATGAGCGGGTCGAAGTCCACGTGGCCGACGAGCGCCTTGCCGAGAAGCTGGTCGAACGCATCCTTTTCCTCCTTCGTGGCGAGCAGACCGGTGCGCGCGCTCGTCACGTCGAAGGTGTCGAGCACCACGCCGTCAGTGCGGGTGAAAATCTGCGCGCTGAGGATGTTCAGCCCGGCGGCGGTGAAGGAGCCGGCGAGCTTGCTGAAAAGGCCGGCGCGGTCCCAGGTGCAGACCTGCGCGCGTGAGCAACCACGGTCAGGCTCGTCCATCCACTCGATGACGGACGCGAGGGATATGTCCGGGTCGTCGTGCAGGACCTTGCACATGAAACAGTTGGTCAACGCGAGGTCGGCGACAATCTCCACGGCGGTGTGAATGAGAAAGTAGCGTTGCGGCAGCGTGCCGAAATGCGCCTGCGCCTCACCCAGTTGGATCTCGCGCGGGAGCAGGCGGACGACTTCCTCGAAGAGAAGCTCGCGCTGTTTCTCCTCGGCGCGGATGAAAGTGGTCGCGCCGGTCAGCTCGGCGAAGGTCT
Organism: uncultured Klebsiella sp.; assembly: GCA_964478755.1. Lineage (GTDB taxonomy): Bacteria > Verrucomicrobiota > Verrucomicrobiia > Limisphaerales > SXTU01 > SXTU01. The sequence goes on along the minus strand of CAYZJP010000096.1, from coordinate 3,175 downwards.
TGCTGTAGAGCGTCCAGAGCAGCGCGTCCTTGAAGCCGTTCCAGAGCTTGTCGCTGGTGCCCAGCGAGTCGGCGAACGTGTGCAGCGTGAGCTGGTTGAGGTTCTCCGGCGTCTGCATCAGCCCCGCGAGATGCCGGACCACGGACGGGTCGTCGAGGTCGCGGCGCTGCGAGACTTGGATCATCACGAGGTGATGCTCGACGAGCAGTTGCAGCATATGCGTGGTCGCGCCGTCGAGGCGAAGGCGAAGGGCGACCCGCCGGGCGTTCTCGGCGCTGTCCAGCTCGTGGCGCTTGCCGCGCGCGGCCTTGCCGGAGTCGTGCAGCAGCAGCGCGAGATAGAGGATGAAGGGCCGCTCAATCTTTTGGAACAGCTCCTGATACGGCTCGGCGTTCGGCACGCGCCCGCCCCAGATGTCGTCAAGCTTCTGGAGGCACATCAGCGTGTGCTCGTCCGCCGTGTAGATGTGGAAGAACTCGTGCTGGACGAGGCAGGTGAGCTTGCCGAACTCCGGCATGTATTTGCCGAGGAAATCCACCTCGTGCATGGCGCGCAGCGCGGGCGCGACGTTGCCGCGCTGGCCGAGGATTTCGCGGAAGCTTTCGTGAACGTGGTCGTTGCGGAGGAAGTCCGAGTCCACCAGCCGCAGCTCGTTGCGGAGCAGTTGCGCCGTGTCGGGATGCAGCTTCACGCCGCGCTGCTGCGCGTAAAGGAACACCCGCATCAGCCTGCGCGGATCTTCGCGGAAGACGCGCGGCGATTGGTGCAGCAGCTCGCCGTCCACGAGGCGGAAGCCGTCCACGACCGGCTCCGGCGGCTTGCGGCGGCCCGGCAGGAACTTTTTCAGGAATGGCATCCGCGCGGGCTTGGGCAGCAGCGCGAGGCGGCGCTCCACAGTGCGCGTGATGAGGTCAATGTTCCGGGCGTGGAGATAGTAGTCCCGCATGAACTGCTCAAGCCGCCGGCTGGGCGAGCGGTCCGTGTAGCCGAGGCTGTGCGCGACGGCGGGCTGGACACTCTTGGTGAGCACGTCGCCGGCGCGGTTCGTGTGGTAATGCAGGTCATTGCGTGCGCGCAGCAGGAAGTCGTAGGCCGCGTCGAGCTGCCGGCGCTCGGCGTCGCTGATGAACTCCTTGGCCTGCAAGTCCGCGAGGCTGCGCGGCCGGTCCTTGGTGAAGAAGGCCATCCACAGCAGGTTTTGGTAGTCGCGCAGGCCGCCGCAACCGTTCTTGATGTTCGGCTCCTGCATCAGCGCGGAGTTGCCGTATTTCTGGCGGCGCGATTCCTGGTCCGCGAGGCGGGCGGCAATGTAATTTTCTTCCTGGCCGCGCACGCAGCGCGCAAGCACCACCGATTGCATCTCGCGGAACAGCCCCTCATCACCGCAAAGCAGCCGCGCCTCGATGAGCGAGGTCTTGGACTGGATGTTCTCGTTCGCCGCCGTCACGCAGTCGTCCAGCGTGCGGACAGCGTAGCCCACCTTGAGGCCGAGATCGAAGAGGGTGTAGAGCAGGCCGCCCGGCTCGGTGAGCAGCTTGATGAACGGATGCACGCGTCCGCGCGCGGCGGCGGCGGTGTCGCCCGTGTGCAGCAGCAAGATGTCAATGTCACTGTGCGGGTTCAGCTCGCCGCGCCCGTAGCCACCGATGGCGATGAGCGCGTAACGCGGCAGGCTGGCGCGGTTGGGGTCATCGAGCGTGTTGAGGAGCGCTTCGAGAATGTGCCGGTGCAGGGCGTCCAGCACGACCGCGCGCGCGCGGCAAACCTCGCGCCCGCTGCCGCCGGCGCGATGGAGCATCTTGAGACGGGCCGACTCGACCTTGAGGAACTGCTTGTAGCGCGACAGCTCGCGCGCCGGCACACGGCCCGCCGGCAGGGTGAGGCGCTTGACGGCGCTGGCTTCAATTTTGTCCGCGAGGCTCGGCACAGGTTCGCGGACGATAGGGAAACGCTTCCAAAAGGCAAGCGAGCCACCGGCGTCTGTCATCTCGCAGACAAAACGAATGCCCCGCCGCTTGCCACACGTCGAACGATGCGTTGTCAAGCCACGACTAAAACAAAGCGACAGCCGTTTCTCTTGTCACACGCGCCGCAAATGAATCCCCTCGCCGCCATGACGCGCCGGCGCTGGCTGCAAGGCGGGGGCGCGCTCGCGGGCGCGATGTTGTGGCCGCAACTGCTCCGCGCGAAGGAAGCGCAGAAGGCCGCCAGCTCTCCCGCGCGCGCGGTCATCGTGATTTATCTCCAAGGCGGCCTCTCGCACTACGAGAGCTTCGACCCAAAGCCCGACGCGCCATCCGCTTATCGCAGCACGTTCGGCGACATTCCCACGACGCTGCCCGGCATTCACTTCGCGGAACATTTGCCGATGCTCGCGAAGCGTGCCGACAAGTTCAGCCTCATTCGCAGCGCCTACGTGGACTCGCCGAGCCATCCGGTCGCGATTTACCAGACGCTGACCGGCGGCGATTTGCCGGACGCTTCCGTCGAGGCGAAGAACCGCAATCTCGCGCATCCGAGCATTGGCTCCGTCATTGCCCGCGCATGCGGTGCGCGAGCGCCGTTGCTGCCGCCCTACGTGGCCATTCCGCACTCCGGCCAGCTCGGCAACCGCGTCCACTACGCCACCGCCGGGCCGCTCGGCGTCGCGTATGAGCCGCTCGAGTCCGGCCTGCCGCCCGAGCACGCGAGCACGCCCTTCAGCGGCCCGCAGGATTTGCTGCTTCAGAAAAATCTCTCCGGCAAACGCCTCGAAGACCGCCTCACGCTCCTCAACGCCCTTGGCGGCCAGGCTTCCGCCGCCGCCGTGGACAGCCTCGACAAGTATCACCGACACGCGCTCGAAATGCTTTCCGGCGGCGAGGCCGGCGGCGCCTTCGACCTCAATCGCGAGCCGCTGCGCCAGCGCGAACGTTACGGCGACCACCTCTGGGGCCAGCAGACCATCCTAGCGCGCCGGCTCGCGGAGGCGGGCGTGCCCTTCACATTGCTCAATTACACGCTCAACCAGGAGCGCGGCCAGGACTGGGACACGCACGAGGACAATTTCAACTTGATGAAGACCAAGCTCCTCACGCCGATGGACCTCGCGGTGAGCGCGCTGCTGGATTCACTCCAAGAACGCGGCCGGCTCGACACCACCGTCCGGGCACTGTTCGGGGAATTTTGCCGCACC
>CAYZJP010000095.1:0-18836 GCA_964478755.1 uncultured Klebsiella sp. | reverse complement strand
CCCGACAAGGCCATCAGCGCTACCCTCGCCGGTTAGTTGAAGGCCGCGCTGTCGGAGTTCAAGCAGAGCTACAGATCAGCAAACTTGATGTCACAAACTGTGATTTCAAAATCGTAAGTCCTTCATGCCCAGCACACGCGACATCCGCCGGCGCATCAAGTCGGTCAAGAACACCGCCCAGATCACGAAGGCGATGCAGATGGTCGCGTCGGCCAAGATGCGCCGCGCGCAGCAGGCCGCCCTCGCGGGCCGGCCTTATGCGATGCTGATGAATGAAGTGCTCGCGGCGGCCACGGCGGGCGCGGGCGAGTTCACGCATCCGCTGATGGAGAAGCGCCCGGTCAAGAAGCGCGCGCTCATCCTCATCACCACGGACAAGGGCCTGTGTGGCGCGCTCAACACGAACCTGCTCCGCGAGGCCGCGAAATGGGACAAGGACACGACGGTCTTCGTCTGCGCCGGCAAGAAGGGCGCGCAGTGGGCGGGCCGGCTGAAGCGCGATTTAGCGGCGGAGTTCAGCTACAAGGACACGCCGCAGTTCGCCGAGGCACGGGCCATTTCCAAGTTTGCCCAGGACCTGTTCCTCGAAGGCAAGGTGGACGCGGTGGACGTGCTCTACACGAACTTCATCAACACGCTCGTGCAAAAGCCCGAGTCGCGGCAGCTTCTGCCGGTCGGCGAAATCAAGGCGCTCGAAGCGGGCATCCCCGAGCCGGCATCCAAAGGACTTGCCGAGGCCGGCAGCGAGTATCTCTTCGAGCCGGCCGCCGCAGAAGTGCTCGGCAACTTGCTGCCGCACTATCTGAACTATCAGGTCTTCCAGTTCCTGCAGGAGGCGAAGGCTTCCGAGCAGTCCGCGCGGATGGTTGCGATGAAGAACGCGACCGACAACGCCAAGCAAATCATCAAGGATCTGACGCTCGAATACAACAAGCTGCGCCAGGCCAACATCACGAAAGAACTTTTGGAAATCACCACCGCCCAGATGGCGATGGGGAACTAGCAAATCACCCGGCCATGACCAAGACCTTGGAAAAAGCAGTGAGCGCCGCCGAGCGGCTGCCTTCACGGCTGCAAAACCAGGTGGCGGGCTTCCTCATGGAAGAAGTGACCCGCACGGAACTGCTGGCCAAAATGGAACGGGCTGACCGGGACATCCGCGCCGGGCGCGTGGTGTCGAACCAAGCGGCCAAACAGCGCCTCGGCCGATGGCTAAAGTAATCTGGACCGAAGGCGCGCTGAACGATTTGGATGAAATCGCGGACTACATTGCGGAAGACAACGCGGACGCGGCCAACCGGCTGGTCCGGCGCGTGTTCGACCGCGTGGACTTGCTCGAGACCTTCCCTGAAATCGGGCGCTGGGTGCCGGAATTCGCTGAGCGGGTTCATCGCGAGCTGGTGGTTCCGCCCTGCCGCGTCGTGTATCGCGTCCAGCGCGGCGCGGTTTTCATCGAGCTGGTCATTCGCGGTGAGCGCCTGATGCGTGAGCAACTTTTGAAGAGACATTCTTGATTACATGAACACTGGCAAAATCGTTCAAATCATCGGCCCCGTCCTCGACATCGAGTTCACGGACCGCCTCCCCGCCATCTACAACGCGCTGACCGTGGAATACGACCTTCCCGGCCAGGGCAGAACCAAGCTGACGCTCGAAGTGCAGCAGCACCTCGGCGGCGACTGGGTCCGCGCCGTCGCCATGAGCACCACCGAGGGGCTTAAGCGCGGCATGGTCATCACCGACACCGGCGCGCCCATCTCGATGCCCGTCGGCAACGCCGTCATGGGCCGCGTCTTCAACGTCACCGGCGACGCCGTGGACGAGCAAGGCCCGGTGCAGGCGGACAAATACAATTCCATCCACCGCTCGGCTCCGCCGCTCGTGGACCAGTCCACCAGCCCGCAGGTGCTCACCACCGGCATCAAGGTCATTGACCTCATCTGCCCGTTCCTCAAGGGCGGCAAAGTCGGCGCGTTCGGCGGCGCCGGCGTCGGCAAGACCGTCGTCATCATGGAGCTGATCAACAACATCGCGAAGCTGCACGGCGGCATCTCGATGTTTGCGGGCGTCGGCGAGCGCACCCGCGAGGGCAACGACCTCTACCACGAGATGATCGAGGCCAATGTCATCAAGACCAAGAAGGACGCCAAGGGCCACCCGCTCATCGGTGAAAACGGCCTGCCGGTCCTCGACGAAGGCTCCAAGATCGGCCTGGTTTACGGCCAGATGAACGAGCCGCCCGGCGCACGTCTCCGCGTCGCGCTCTCTGCGCTCGCCGTGACCGAATACTTCCGCGACGAGCACAACCAGGACGTGCTGCTCTTCGTGGACAACATCTTCCGCTTCTCGCAGGCGGGTTCCGAGGTGTCCGCGCTCCTCGGCCGCACGCCGAGCGCCGTCGGTTACCAGCCCACGCTGGCCGCCGAAATGGGCAACCTTCAGGAGCGCATCACCTCGACGAAGAAAGGCTCGATCACCTCGTTCCAGGCCGTGTATGTGCCTGCCGACGACTTGACCGACCCCGCGCCGGCCACGACTTTCGCGCACTTGGACGCGACCATCGTGCTTGAGCGCTCCATCGCGGAACTCGGCATCTATCCCGCCGTGGACCCGCTCGCCTCGAACTCCCGCGCGCTCACGCCCGACATCGTCGGCGACGAGCACTACGCAGTCGCGCGCGGCGTGCAAAAAGTTTTGCAGCGCTACAAGGACTTGCAGGACATCATCGCGATTCTCGGCATGGACGAGCTTTCGCCCGAAGACAAGCAGACCGTCTTCCGCGCGCGCAAGATCCAGAAGTTCCTCAGCCAGCCCTTCTCGGTGGCCGAGGTGTTCACCGGCCACGCCGGCAAGCAGGTGCCCGTCGCGGAGACCGTGCGCGGCTTCAAGGAAATCCTCGAAGGCAAGCACGACGCCGTCGGCGAGAACGAGTTCTACATGAAGGGCGGCATTGACGACATTAAGAAGTGAATGAGTTCCAAGTTTTCAGTTTGAAGTTTTTAGCGACGACCGCTGCGACTGAAAACTGAAAACTGAAAACTGAAAACTGGCATGGCCAACACGCTGAAACTCGAAATCGTCACCCCGGAGGCGAAGATTTACTCCGAGGACGTGGACATGGTCACGCTCCCCGGCGTCGAGGGCGAGATGGGCATCTACCCGATGCACATCCCGCTGATGACGCAGATCGCCCACGGCGAGATCGTCGCGCGCAAGGGCGGCGTGGACCACTACCTCGCCACCGGCGAGGGCTTCGTGCAGATCACCGGCGACCGCGTGGCCATCCTCACGGACATGGCCATCAAGGCCGACGACATTGACGAAGCCAAGGCCGAGGAAGCCCGCAAGAAGGCCGAGGCCCGCCTCGCGGAGAAGCTCACCGACGAGGAGACCGCCACCGTCCAGGCCGCGCTGCTCCACTCGCTCACGCAGCTCAACGTCAAGCGCCGCACGCGCCGGTAAGCTCCTGTAATCCTTTCGCCAGCGGCGGACTCCGGTCCGCCGCTATTTCTTTTCCGGCTCCGGCTTGTCCGGCGTGAGGAACTCGCGGATGGCCTGGAACGGCCGCAGCGGCAGGAGGAGAAACTTAGGGATGAAGCGCGGCTCGCTCTTCGGGTTCGCGAGCGAGCCGGTGACGCGATACTCAAACACCTTCGTCATCGGCGAGGTGAGGAAACTCAGCAGCGGCCCGACGAGGAACGTGTCGCGGAACATTTCGGCCTCGACCACCGCGTTGACCTGGCCGGCGAAATCCACCGTGCCGTCGTAGTGCAGGCGAGCGGGCGACGAGTTGATCTCCAGGTTCTTAGTGTAGATGACGCTGTTCGTGAGCATGAACGTCCCCTTAGCCTCCTTCGCGCGGCTGCTGCCGAGATCCTTGTTGATGGCGTTGAGCACCGGCGAGAACAGGCCGAAGATGGGAATGTCCCAGAGCAGCCCGTCGTTGAGCCGCACCTCGCCGAAGCCCTGCCAGCTCTGCCAGTTCGTCGTGTTCGCGTTCGTGACCGTGACCGCGCCGTGGACGATGCCTTCGAGCTTGTTGCTCCTGCCGCTCAGGTCCGCGATGAAGCTCGGCAGGCTGGCGTTGGTGAACTGGAGTTGAAAATTGAAATCCGCGCTGTGCTTCGACGTGAAGTCGAAGCCGAGGTCGCCCTGAATCTTGCCGCCGTGGAAGCCGCCCACCAAGTTCGTGATGACGAGCTGGTTCGTGACCCAGTGCAGCGTGCCCGTGACTTGCAGCAGGTGAAAAAACGACCAGCGGAACGGCCCGCCTGCGATGTCGAAATGCAGGTCGGTCGTCTCTGACTCGCGGAACGGCACCGAACCGTGGACAAGCACGGTCGGCGCGTTGCTGAACTGGTAGGGCAGGATGGCCTTCGCCGTCTGCGGGCCGATGATGCGCGTGAAGGCGTAGGGGTCGAAGGTGCTGTGCGCGTTCGTCACCCAGAGCCGTTGGAGCCGCGCGTCAATGCGCACGTCCGGTGCGGTGATGATGCCGTTGCCGTGCCGCGCATACACATCCGAGATGGCGAACAGGTCATTCGTAAAACCGACGCTGCCGCGGAACTCATCCACCTGTTCACCGCGCAGCACGAAATTCGTCGCCGCCACCGTCGCTCGGAAACCCGTCTCCTCGCGCGCGCGCCAGCGGCCCCACAACTCGCCCTCGACGACGGGCGGCGTGGCGAAGGTGAAGTTCGTCAGGATATGTTTCTCCTCGGGCCGCTCCAGCAGCGGCTCGATGGCGTGCGGAAAAACATTGGCGCGGACGGCCCAGTGATACTGGCGCGAGTGCGGGTTCACCGTGTAGGCGAGCCGTGCCTCGCCCTCAGGCCGCCGCGCCCAGAGGTTTGGCAAGCGGACCACGCCGTTGGTAAGCATCACATCGGAGTTGGCTTCAAGGAAGGTTGCGCCGCGATACGAGCCCGCGGGGCTGTCCACGTGTGCGGCGAGCGAGACGGACTCGCCGACCGCCTTCCAGTCCGGCGCGCGGTTCGTCCACGCGGGCAAGACAACGGCCACGGCGGCATGGGCCTTGGGCGGCGTGGTGAACGCGAAGCGCGACAGCTCACGCTGGGTATTCGTGTCGAGCAGGTGCTGAATGCGATAAACGTCGAAGTCAAACTGGCCGGTGGCGGCGACGGCGCGCGTCGCCACGTCGAGCCGCGCCCGTGTGTCAAGCGCGCCGCCATAAAGTTCGGCGTGGAGGTTGGTGATGCTGAGATTCGGCGCACGCCAGTTGGCGGCGAAGTTGAACTTGCCGACTTCGAGCGGCTTCAGCTCCGACTTCACGTCATCAATGGAAACCGAGGTTTCCACCTGCCACGGCACGAGATTTGTCCAGAAGCCCCACGCCGCCGGAGCGCCGGTTTCCGACCCGACGCGCGATGCCTTGGCTGACAGGCGCACCTGTTTTGCCTCGCCCCATTTGGTCTGGGGTGCGGCGAGCTGCGCCTCCGCGTCGGCGGCGAGGAGTTCCTTGCGCGCGGGCGCGAAGTTCGCGTTGCCGGAAAGTCGCGTCTCCGCAACCTGCGCCCACTCGGTCTTCAACGCGGTCGTGTGGAGCGTGAGGCTGGCGCGCAATTCGTCCGGTGCGAGCGGGCGTGGCGCGGTCTGGCCGGCGAGGCGGAGCGTCGCGGCCTCGGCCCATTTCGATTTGGCGTCGCGCAACGTGACTTCCCAAGTCGCATCCCAGTCGTTGGTCCGGTCAGACTGGCGGTGGAGGCGCGCGGTGAGGAGCATCCGGTCGGCGCTGGCGACGAGGTTCGTGGTGCGCAACCGCTCGGCTTCGAGGCGGAAGTCCGCGCTGGCCGCGCCGTTCGTGCCGGGCGGCTGGACGATCTGCGCGGTGAAGCTGGCGTTGCGTCCACTGCCCCAGGACGTGCGCACGCCCGGTGCCCTCACCGTCAGGTCAGCTTGCAGGCCGCGCTCCAGCTTGGCGTCACCACGGAGGGCCAGATCGATTTGCGGCGGCGTGGTGAATTGCACCCGCGCCAGCTCGGTGAGCACGCGATGGAGGATGGCTTCGGCTCCGGGCCGGGCAGATTCAGCGGAAGACGTGGATGGAGCGGTGCTCTTCGACGTGCGCCTGCGCAGCGCGGTGGCGTTGGTGACGACAGCGCTGAGTTTCATCTGGATGCCCTGCGCGGTGGCGTTGAGCTCCGGGAGTTCCCACACGTCGCCGGGGAGAAAACGAACCGAGGTCGCAAGGTTGGTGACGACGAGCGTCTGTGGCGGGAGGTTCGAGGGCGCAAGCGTCCAAGTCATTTCGCCCTGGCTGAGCGTGATGCCGCTGACGACAAATTGCAGGCGACGCAGCGCGTCCAAGTCGAGCTGCACCTCCACCTCGCCGACGGAGAAGTGCGGCCCCGTCGTGTCACCGGCCTTTTCCACGGCAATGCCCTCGGCGACCAGCCCGCGAAACCACTGCCAGCGCAGCCGCTGGAATTCCACGTCCAATCCGCGCGCCTTCAGCCCGACGAGCACGGGACGCTTGATGAAGTCCGGCACGCCGCGCTGGTTGAACCACAGGAAGGCCACGAGCACCGTGAGGATCGCGAGCCACACGACGATGCGCACGCAGCGGAAGCCCACGCGGCACACGCGCCAGAAAGTCCAGCGTTTCGGTTTGGGCGGCTGCTCGGACATGGCGGCGCGGCGCGCAGGCCCGCCTTACTTCGGCGGGCCGAGGTATTGGAGGACGTAATCGAAGTAGAGCGAGCGCGGAAACTCGAAGATGAGCGGCTGGCCGGTGCGCGGGTCGGTGACGGCCGCCCAAGGATTCCGGCCAGTGGGGATGAAGCCCCGAGTCACGGTGTTGGTCCGGGCTGGCGAGCCGTTCAGCTCGATGCTCACGCGGTGGCCGGCCTCGGCAATGCCGTAAATGGGGAGGCGGTCCGCTCCCAGATGTGTCCATGCCTCGGCGCGCAGTTGTCCGAGGCGGAACATGGTTTCCTCCAGCGCGACGTTCTTCAGCTCGTCCGCCGGCTCGCCGCCCTCACTCCAGTGTCCGTCAGCGGCGCGGGTCAACCGGCGGGTCCGGCCGTCGAACTGCACGGTGACGGCGGCGACCTGGTTCGTGGTGAAATGCCAGACGGCGCGATCCTGAATTTTGTAGAGTTCCCACGCGAGGTTGTCCACGTCGCCACGCGGGACAACATAAACGGCGCTTTCGTCGTGCCGTCGGGCGAACAGGCGGTCGGGTTGGGCCACTGGCTCGTTGCGGGCAAATTCCAGCCGCGCGACCAGCGTGTTCGTCAATCCCCCGGCGGCGTTGGTGCCGGACTTGAGCAGGCTGATGCGGCGCGCGCCGGCGGCCAGGCCGTAAGGCGCGTAGTCGGTCACGACTTCCTTGGCCAGTTCCACGGCAGAGAGCGCGACGAGGTAGGCGAGGTTGCTGGCCATCATCACGGGGTCGGTCGCGGTTTGGAGTTTGTCGTCGGCAACCCAGACAAGGTTAGTGGCGGAATTGGTCTGAAGGCGGAGGGTGAAGTTCTCGCGTCCCTCCATGGCGATGATGTCCACGGCGGTGTCGGGCAGCGCATCGAGCAGGCGGTGCTCGGAGAATTCCCAGACATCCGCGTGCAAGGCGTCAAGCAGCTCACGGGGCGCGAGCACAACATTGGTGGTGGCGAGGCTGCGGGCGTAAACGAGCGTGGGCTGGTTCGTCGGGCTTTTGCCAAACTGCACGACCAGCGCGTCGTTCGTGCCTTGGGCGAAGGCGAGTTCCGCCTCGGGCATTTGGAGGCCGAATGTTTCGAGGTCGTCGCGCGGGTCGTCGCTGATGAACTGGTCCACGGGCCATTCTCGCAGCCGGCCGAGAAGCTCTTCGATGAGCGGGGTGTTGGCGCGCTTGGACGGCGTGGGCAGCGTGATGCGCCAGAGCCGGTTGGTGGCGTCCCGTTGAAACAGCACATCACGCGTGCCGGTGCGGAGGCGGAGACGGTCGAACTTCACGTTTGCCATCGAGATCAGGTGACGGTCGCGCCAGAAGCCGGCGCTCAGCGGGAGGTATTCGAGCAAGTTCGCGTCGGCGACGCCCACATCGCCGGAGCCGGCGACTTGAAGATAGAACTGATGGTTGACCGGGGTGCGGGCACCGATGCGCAGCTCGATGGGCATCCCACCCTGGTGAAAGCGCAGGGTGGCCTGCGGCGGTTGAAGGCCGAAGTCGGCGGGGGACTTTGCCTGCGCGGCGGGAATGACGAACTGCGGCCGCCGACTGGCGCAGAGGTCCAAAAACGCGCGGATGAGCAGCGGATTGCCGGGGTAGTTCAGCGGCGCGGTGAGCCGCCACTGCCCGCCCTCCAGTTCTGCCCGCACCGTGCTGTTGGAGATGATGAACTCAATGCGCGTGACGATGGCCGGGCGCAGGCCGGGAACCAACTGGTCGGCGGCGGGGGCCGGCGGCGGGCCGGCGGGCCGGCGCAATTCCACAAGCATGATGAACGCGAAGAGCGCCGCCGCCAGTCCGACCAACCATTTTGTCTGCGAGGAGTTCACTAAAGTCTTGCCCTACATCTGCCGCCGGAACCAGACCAGCAGGCCGAAGCCCAGGATCGCGCCGGGCACGGCGGCCAGCAAAATCCACTGCACCGACCGGGACTGCGAGTCCGTCATGATGAAGTTGAAAACACGGACCTGGCGCGCGGTGATACCGACAAGCTGCGGCCGGTCCACGAGCCAGTTGATGGCGTTGCCGGCGAAGTCACGGTTGGCGGAGGGGAAGTCCAGCATCTGGTTGTCGAGGAAGTAGGAGTCGCCCACGACGACCATGCGCGTGGAGCCACCCTCCACGCTGCGCAAGCCACCACGTTCGACGGCCACCGCCACGGAGATGGTGCCCTGCTGGTCGCGCGCCGGATTGAACTGCCGGCTGCGGCGGTAGTCGGAAATCGCCATGCCTCGTGCGGACGTGTTCACCAGCGGGCGCACCTGCGGCGCGTCGGAGCCTTGCCCGGAAGGGCGGTTCGTGACGGAGCGCGGCGACGCCAGGACGAGGCCGTTCTGCGTCACGCCGAGCGACCGGACAATGTCGTGGTCGCCGAAATTGTTGAGCGTGACATGGCTGTCGGAGTGGTCGCCGACGGGGTCCGTCACCACGTCGTCGCCCAGTTCCACGCCCCACGCTCGGAGCAGCAGTTCGAGGCCGGCGTTGCCACCACTGGGCAGCAGGACGAGCGCGCGGCCGCCGCGGTTGAGGTAGCTGTTCAATTTTTCCTTTTCGTTCTCGTGCAGCGGCGTGACGGGTCCGCCCAGGATGAGCAGACTGCAGTTGGTGGGGACTTCGTTCGCATTGGCAAGGTCCAGCATGAACGGAGTCATGCCGTTGTCGCGCTGGAGCAGCTCAATGAGTTTGCCGTAGCCGGTGGGTGTGCCGGCGGTGGACGGGTCGTGCTCCTTGTGGCCGGTGAGGTAGTAGGCGTTGAGCTTGCGGCTCTCGATGAGCGTGGCGATGGCCGACGTGAAGAAGGATTCGCCGGTGAAGGACTTGCGCTTCACGGACTGGCTTTTGCCAGCCAGCAGGTCACGGGTGTCGTATTCGGACAGCTCGCTTTGGCGCACGACGCGGCTGTGGTCGCCGAGGGTGAAGATGATGATGTCCTTCAGGTTGGGCGGGAGCTTGTAGGACTCCTTGACGCGCCGGGCCGTATCCGGCTCGCGCAGGTAGTCCACCGTGGCGATCTTCACGCGCGGGTTGGCGCTGGCGTATTGGCGGAGCGTCTGGAGGATGTGCGTGTAAAGCGTCTCTTCGGGATCAAAGTAGAGCGTGACGGTCAGGTCGTTGGTGAGCGCGGCGAGGATTTGCAAAGTGACCGGTGCCAGCGGCGGCACTCGGTCTTCGGACAACACCACGCGGCGAAAATGGCGGGCGGCGAGGAAATTCACCATCACGACGATGGCGAGAAAGGCCGCGATGCCGACGAGCACGCCGAAGCCCGCGCCGAACTTGCGCGCGGCGGAAAAACTGGGCGGGGGATTGTCGAGCTCGTCAGACATGGCCGGTCATTTCCATCTCCGGCTTTCCACGACCTTCAGCGTGAGGAACAGGAACAACGCCGTCAGGCTCACGTAGAAGACAACTTGCCGCGTGTCCACGATGCCGCGGGTGAAGTCCTTCATGTGCTCGATCATCGAGATGTGTTGCAGCAATGCCGCCTGCCAGTCGCCCTTGCCGGGAATGATGAACGTGAGGTAGCTTAGAAGATAGAGGCCCAGGCCGAGCACGAAGGCGATCATCGCCGCGATGATCTGATTGCGCGTCAGCGAAGACGCGAAGCAGCCCAGCGAAATGTAGAGCGCGCCGAAGAGAAAGATGCCCGCGAAGGTGCCGCCCACCGCGCCGGTGTCCACTTGGGAGAGGTCCACGGAAAAGCGCTTGAGCAGGAAGGGATACGCCAGCAGTGGCAGCCATGCGGACATGAAGAAGATCAGCGCGCCGGTGAACTTCGAGAGCACCACTTGAAGATCGCCCACGGGCGTCGTCATCAGCGTCTCGTAGGTGCCGGAAAACTTCTCCAGCGCGAAGGTGCGCATGGTGATGATGGGCGGCGCGAGCAGCATCACGAGCCAGAAGAGGCCGTTGTTGAAGAAGGCCTCCGTCACTGGCACATCGAAGGGCTTGTTCTCCAGCGCTCGCAGCACGATGACGAAACTCAGGCCGAGGAGAAACTGCACCGCCGCCACGATGACATAGCCGATGAGCGAGACATAGCAACTGCCCAGCTCGCGGCGGACGAGGGTGAAGAAGGGTTGCATCTCAGTTCTCTTCCTGCTCCCGCTTGGTCACATGGACGAAAATGTCCTCCAGCGAATGCCGCGCGCGGGTCAGCTCGCGGAGCTGCCAGCCGCGCGACTTCGCCAGTTCAAAAATCTTCGGCCGCAAATCCACGCCCGCGCGCGGGGTGAGCGCACAGCGGTGGAAATTCCCCTCGGCGGAGGAAATGTCGAAGTGCTCCACCTCGGCCATGTGCTCCCACGCCTCGCGCAAGTCCGGCACGGGCGCGCACAGCTCGGCGATGACCTGCTGGCCCGCGCTCATCTTGCGCTGCAACTCGTCCAGCGTGCCGCTCTCGCGGATCGCCCCCTGATGGATGATGATGACGCGCGTGCAGGTCAGCTCCACCTCCGGCAGCAGGTGCGAGGAGATGAAAACCGTGCGATCCTTGCTCACGTCCTTGATAAGCTGGCGCACGGCGCGCGTCAGGTGCGCATCAAGATTCTTGGTCGGCTCGTCGAGGATGATCAACTCCGGCTCATGCACGAGCGCGTCCGCCAGGCCAACACGCTGCCGGTAGCCGCCGGAGAGCGTGCCGATGACCTTATTCGCCACGTCGCCGAGACCGCATTGCTCCGTAACGATGTCCACGCGCTCGCGACTGCGCGCGACGCTCAAGCCCTTGAGCCGCGCGCGGAACTTGAGGTATTCGCGCACGCGCATGTCGAGGTGAAGCGGGTTGCCCTCAGGCATATAGCCGATGCGGCGGCGGACTTCGTCTGCCTGCGTGAAGACATCGAAGCCCGCGACTCGTGCCGTGCCAGAAGTCGCCGGCATGAAACACGAGAGCATCCGCATCGTGGTGGTCTTGCCCGCGCCATTCTGGCCGAGGAAGCCCACGATCTCGCCGCGCTTGACGGTGAAGGTCAGGTCGCGCACCGCCGCGCGGCCACCGTAGCGCTTCGTGAGGCTCTCGACCTCGATCATCGGAGTGGCGGGCGCGCTCATTTCAGTTTCACATCCACGCTGCCTTCGCGGAAGGTGACGTAGTTCCCGCGCTTGAACGGCGCGATCACGTTCAGTTTCACCGAGCCGGCCTTCGGCTTCGCGTGCAGGAGGCGGCCCAGCTCCACGAGATCGCGCGCCGGCTGGCCGTCCACCGCTTGAATTACGAAGTTTTTTTCCAGCTTCGCCTCCGCCCCGGGCGAATCCTTGTCCACGTCCGCGACGAGGAATCCGCCATAGAAGGGAAAACCAAAACTCGACGCCAGCTCGGGCGTCAGTTCCTGCACTTGCAGGCCGAGCTTCTGACGAATCAGTTCTGCGTTGAAGAAATCGCGCTCGGGCGTGAGCCGCACGGACAAGGTTTGCTGCGCACCGGCGCGACGAATGAGCAGCGACACGGGCTTGTCGGCGCCGGCGGCGTTCAGCTCGCGCATGAACTCGATGAAGTTGCGCGGCGTCTTGCCGCCGACTTGGAGAACGGTGTCGCCGACGCGCAGGCCGCCCTTGTCGGCGGGACTGCCAGTTTCGACGGCGGTGACTTCCAGCAAGCTCGCACCGGAGCGCACACGAGCGCCAAACCATAGCGCCTTCGTGCCCTCGGGGGTGAAATAGCGCGAGAGAGCGTCGTTCACCCGCTTGATGGGGATCGCAAAGCCGATGCCGTGGCCCTCGCGATAGACGGCGACGTTGAGGCCGATGAGTTCGCCGCGCACGTTGATGAGCGGGCCGCCGGAGTTGCCGGGGTTGATCGCGGCGTCGGTCTGCAACCAGTCGGCCACGTCGAGCGGGCTGTCGTCGCGTGCGGGCCGGCGGGACTTCGAGCTAAGAATCCCTTTGCTCACCGAGCCGCCGAGACCGAAAGGGTTGCCCAGCGTGATGACCGTTTCGCCGAGCAGCAAATCATCGTCCGCCGCGAAGCGGACAGGCGTGAACTTGTCGCCGTCCTTGGCCTTCATCTTGAGCAGCGCCACGTCGGTCTTCGTCGTGCCCGTCACGCGCTCGGCCTCAATCTCACGGCCGTCCATGAGCTTCACCCAGATGCGATTCGCGCCCTTGACGACGTGCTCGTTGGTGAGCACGTAGCCGCTCTCGTCCATGATGACGCCCGAGCCGACGCTGGACGGAACTTCCTCCAGTTGAGGCCGCACGCGGTAACCAAAGAACTCTGCGCGCCACCGGAAGAAAGGGTCCGTGCTGTCCACCACGACCGTGGTGGCGATGTTCACAACGCTGGGCATCGCGCGTTCGACGGCGGTGACGGTGGCGTCGCGGCGCACGTCTGCGGTCTGCGCCCGCGCCGTGAGCAACAACGCCACGCACACCACCAGCGCGCAACCTGCCGCGCCGCGCCGTGACAATGACGATGGTTGGATCCAGTTCATGCCCACACTGACAACGCCGCTCCCGACGCGTTCAAGCGGCAACCGCCAGGGTCACCTCACCGGGGGCAACGCCACACAAGGCGGGTTGCGACGGAAGCAGCGTTGAAATTGTTGCCGGGCAAGCGGCATAAAGCAACCGCAAGGTGCCCGCGGCCGGGAAAAATCACACGCGCTTTGCGGTTGAAAAATGAACCGCAGGCGCAAACCATCACGGGCAGATGGCCACCCTCGTCTTCGACATTGAAACCTCGCGCCTGCCCGTCGAGCTGTTCGACGAGGTGCAGCAGGAATATCTCTTCCGCGAAGCTGCGAAACTGCCGGAAGAGCAGCAAGCCACCAAACGCGAGGAGATCGCGCGGCTCTTCAGCCTCTGGCCGTTCACCGCCCAGGTCGTGTGCGTCGCCATGCTCAACGCCGACACGCAGCGCGGGCAGGTGCTCTTTCAGGCCGAGGACTTCGAGGATGACGCCGGGGCTGGGCCGGTCGAGTTCGTGCCGTGCGCGGACGAGCACGAGCTGCTCACCGCGTTTTGGGACGCGGCAAAGCATTATCAGCAAGTCGTCACGTTCAACGGACGCGGCTTCGACGTGCCGTTTCTCTACCTGCGCTCGGCGCAACTCAATGTGCCCATCGCGCGCAAGGACTGGCTCGGCTACCGCTATGCCACGGATCCGCACTGCGACCTCGCGGAGCAACTCACCTTCTACGGCGTGAGCGGGCGCGACGGCGCGGCACGGAAGTTCAACCTCGATTTTTACTGCAAGGCCTTCGGCATCGAGTCCCCGAAGAGCCACGGCGTCACCGGCATGGACGTGAGCAACATGATGACCGAGGGCCGCCATAAGGAGATCGCCGACTACTGCCTGCGCGACGTGCAAGCCACAGTGCTGCTCCACAAGATTTGGAAGGAACGGCTCGCCGGAATCAAATGAGGCACGGCGGGGCGCGGCTTGGGAAGCTTTGCCCTTCCCCGCGTGTTGTCCGCGTGGTTCAGTTCGCCGTGTGACCGGCACGCTCATCAACACGGCGGCGATTCTTGTCGGCGGTTTCGTCGGCCTGCGGGCTTCGCGCCAGTTCTCCCTGCCGACGCAGACACGCATCAGACTGGGGCTGGCCGCGTTCACCATCTGGGCCGGGTTGAGCATGATCTGGAGGGGCACCGGCGGCACCTTCGGGGATGTGCTCAAGCAACTCGTCATCGCGATGCTGGCGCTGCTGCTCGGAAATGTCGTCGGCATCCTGCTCCGGCTGCAGGACGGCATGAGCTGGCTCGGCCAATACGCGAAGCGACGCATCACCGCCGCCAGCCCGACCGATGACAACCGCTTCAGTGAAGGCTTCGTCACTTGCACTTTGCTCTTTTGTGTCGGGCCAATGGCGATTCTCGGCGCGCTGGAGGACGGCACGAAGGGTGACTTCAGGCTCCTCGCCATCAAGGCCGCGCTGGACGGGCTCGCGGCAATGGGATTTGCCGCGACGTTCGGTCCCGGCGTGCTGCTCGCGGCCGTGCCGGTGCTCGCGTATCAGGGCACGATCACGCTCGCAGCAAACGCGCTGGCCACCCACCTGCATGACGAGCCGTTGCTCAACTCCATCCGGGTCGCCGGTGGTCTCGTCGTCCTGTGCATCGCAGTCGTCCTGCTCGACCTGCGGAAAGTGCCGCTCGCAAACTACCTGCCCAGCCTCGTCGTCGCGCCGCTGCTGACGCACTGGTGGAAGTAGGACGAGTTCAGAGTTTGAAGTTCGGAGTTTCGTGTTGGGTCAATGGCGCAAGGAAGTCGCACGAGCGCAAACATCACGTTGCAGCATCAGCCGGCCGAGCCAGTTGAACGGATGAACTTCCCGCGTCGCGCCGCTCCCGCATACGAGCGGACGTCCTTCGCTCGCCCAGTCGAAGATTGCGCCGTCGAGATTGAAAACGCTTGCGTGCCCGGCCCGGGCGAGCCGCTTCGCCATGACCGACGAACGAAAGCCAGCGGCGCAATAGCAGACGACAGGTTGCTCAGGCGGCAGGCCGGCCAGCACGGCTGACGCATCGCTTCCGAAATCCACGCGCCGCGCGCCAGCGAGATGGCTCACGGCGAATTCCGCTTCCTGACGCACGTCGAGCAGCAGCGGTTGCGGGCGAGAATTGTCAGCGAGCCACCCGGCGAGTCGCGCAGTGGGAAGCTGCTTCACTTGCGGAAAGCAGACGCGCATGAACTCGCGGGCAAAGGCGCGGAGCAGGACGCTCATCGTCACGGGCGCCACGGCTGATACGGGCTGCTGGCATACGCGAACACCACAACCACGCCACACACGAAGGCGACCACCGTGACATCCGCGACCACGGCAATGGGCGTCATCGCCACGCGGAAGGCCGTGCTGCTCTGGTCCACGTAGGTCGGCAGTTGATGCGGTCCGTCCGGCACGCCGTCGCGGACCACGGTGAAGCTCCGGTTGTCTGCCGCGAGCTTGAGATACAGCGGCGCGGCGGGCACGGGCTGGCCGGCGACGATGACCGGGACTTCCATCCAATCCGCAGCGGGCGGCTGTCTCGTGAAGCTCGGCTTTCGCTGCGCGGCGAGCGCCTTCGCGTTTTCGGGCAGGAAGAACGCGCGGCGGCGCAGGGAACTGTCCTTCTCCCGCCGTTCTTCATAGGTGACCAGCACGCGTTCAGCCGGCGGGCGTCGGAAAGACTTGAGCGTTGGCGTCCCCGCTGGCTCGTAGTGATCGGTCAGGCTCGGGTCCGACCAGAGCTTGTGCGTCAGGCCGTATTCCGAATACGTCTGGCATCCCGTGAGCGGCAGCACGCCGGCCAGCAGCAGGGCGGTGAAGGCGCGCGGCGGTTTCATGTGCGGGTGTCGGAAGTTAAGCACCACACCGGCGGCGCGGCAAGTGTCCG
Organism: uncultured Klebsiella sp.; assembly: GCA_964478755.1. Classification (GTDB taxonomy): domain Bacteria; phylum Verrucomicrobiota; class Verrucomicrobiia; order Limisphaerales; family SXTU01; genus SXTU01. The sequence goes on along the minus strand of CAYZJP010000095.1, from coordinate 2,848 downwards.
CCGGAAAGGGCTTGCCCCTCGTTTTCCCCGCCCGCGATACTCCGCCCCCATGAAACACGTCCGTCTCGGCATCGTCGGCCTCGGCAACATCGGCAAGTTCCACTGCGGCTATCTGCTCGATAAAAAAATCTCCCGCTGCGAATTGGCGGCGGTGAGTGACGCGTTTGCGCCGAGCCTCGACCCGTTCAAGAACAAGCCCGGCCTCAAGACCTTCGCCAGCGCGGAGGAGATGATCCGCTCGAAGGAGATTGACGCCATCGTCATCGCCACGCCGCACTTTCTGCACACTTCTCTTGGCATCGACGCGTTCAACCACGGCCTACACGTCATGGTCGAGAAGCCCATCTCCGCGCACAAGGCCGACGCCGAGCGGCTCATTGCCGTCGCGCAGAAGCATCCCAAGCAAATCTTCGCCGGGATGTTTCAGATGCGTGTCGAGCCGCGCTATTTGAAGATCAAGAAGCTCCTTGCCAGCGCGGACTTCGGCCAACTCGTGCGCGTGAACTGGGTCATCACGGACTGGTTTCGCACCGAGGCTTACTACGCCAGCGGCGGCTGGCGCGCGACGTGGAAGGGCGAAGGCGGCGGCGTGCTGCTGAATCAATGCCTGCACCAGCTCGACATGCTCCAGTGGCTTTGCGGGATGCCCAAGACCGTGCGCGGCTTCTGCCAGATCGGGCGCTACCACAACATCGAGGTGGAGGACAACATCACGACCTACATGGAGTGGGCCAACGGCGCGACCGGCGTGTTCATTTCCTCGACCGGCGAGGCACCCGGCACCAACCGCCTCGAACTTTGCGGCACGCGCGGCAAACTCGTTGTTGCGGAGGACAACAAGATGCGCTTTACGCGCAACGAGGCGGACATGATCGAGTTCAGCAAAACTTCCAAGAGCGGCTTCGCCAAACCCGACGCGTGGAACTGCGAAATCCCTTTCGAGCCGGCGAGCAACCCGCACAGTATCCTCATCCAGAACTTCGTGGACGCCATCCTCGACGGCACGCCGCTCATCGCGCCCGGCGCGGAAGGGATGGGATCGGTCGAGCTGGCCAACGTCCTCCTCTACTCCTCGCTCATTGGGCAGAGCATCGAGCTGCCGATGGACAGCAAGGCTTGGGAGAAGAAGTTGAATGAACTCATCGCCAACTCGCGCCACGAGAAAAAGGTCGTGCAAGCCACGACGGAGGACTTCACGAAGTCGTTCAACCGGTAGATCACTCCAAGTGGTTGATTGTCAGGCTTCAAGACAGGCTTGGAGCCTGAAAAACGCGACTTGTCCCGTCCCAAAACAGACTTGTTTTGTCACAAAACAAGTCTTCCCCGCCCCAAGACAAGTCTGTTTTGCCCCGTTGCAAGTCTGTCCCGCGATAAAACAAGCTTGTTCCGTCGCGCGACAAGTCTGTCCTGTCACGCGACAAGTCTGTTGTGTCACGCGGCAGACTTGTTTTGCGCCGCGACAAGGTTGTTTCGTCGCCGCGCAGACGGGTCGCGAGGCGGGACACGCTTGGATTCCGGCGATTCAAGGAACGTGCGCGCCCAACCGACTTCGTATGGGCGCATCTGAGTTTATTGCAACTCGGTCTTTTCTCATTAGCACCCGGCTTTAGCCGGGTGAGAGGAGCAAACGCGGTCACAGCCGTTTCAACGGCTTTGACCCCGCCGCCCCGAAGAAACGGTTGAAACCGTTGCTTCGTCCCCGCATTTTTTCACCCGGCTGAAGCCGGGTGCTAATGAGAGGTTGCCAGCAAGTGAGCTGCGCCCCTTCGTGTCCGGCCGCCAATTGCTCCTTGCAACCATTCCACCCCCGCCGCCTAATGCCCTCAGCCTGAGAAAGGCCCCAGTCTTCACCGCAGGAACCCAGGAACAATATGGCCGGCAAAATCAAACTCGACCTGCGCAGCCTCACCATCCCCGACAAGGTGCAGTTCATGCGCCGGCTCGTCATCCTGGAATCGTTGCCTCCCGTGCGCCGGGTCGCAGAGCTTGGGTCGTAAGGCTGCACTACTGCTATGAACAAATCATACCACCACACTCAGATCGGTTATCCAATAGTGGCGTTTCTAGCCATATGGAACCTTCCATTCATACCCCTCCTGCAAAAATTCGGTTTCTGGCATCTGGTGACACACGGGCCTTATGGTGTGGTCATGGTGCTGCTGCTGCTGTTCGTCACCTTGACGGTGAAGATCCAAGACGGCCTTTTAGTTTGGAGCTTTGGAGTGGGTCTCATCCGCAAGCAGGTTGCATTGGCCGACATCGGGTCTTGTGAAGTGGTCAGGTATCCATGGTATTATGGAGTGGGTATTCGTAAGATTCCACAGGGCTGGCTTTACAACGTCTCGGGAACCGCATCTGTCCGTATCACGCTGAAGAATGGAAAATCCATCTCTATGGGAAGCGACCGCGCGGAAGAGCTTTGCGCGGCAATTCAAAGTTCAATCACCAAGTGATCTCCAAGATATCCATGCCGCCTAACCAGAGCGTTGAGCTTGGGTCGTTAGGCCGCTTCCACCGTATGCGAGCGAATTCACTCATCACAGCGGCGGCGCTGACTGTTATACCATTCCTTACAGGCTGCGCCTCCATGATGGCGCACAGCGAAGGACCGAGACCTGACCCCTATGCGGGGGTGCGTGGTGATGCCGAAATGATTGCTCACTTGGCAAAGAACCCCTCGGAAAGCTGGGCGATCATTGACCTCCCGTTTTCATTTGTGTGGGATACGCTTGTTTTGCCTTGCGACATGACTGCACTAATTTTGGCGTCTCAACATGATGCCAAGAAGGATAAATAGTCGTCCCTGAAAAAGCCCACCGGCTCGCCGAAGCATGCGGCTCGGCCTCAG
>CAYZJP010000094.1:9705-18891 GCA_964478755.1 uncultured Klebsiella sp. | reverse complement strand
TCACTGAGGCCGAGCCGTATGCTTCGGCGAGCCGGTGGGCTTTTTCAGGGACGACTACTTGGAGGCCGGATGCTGCTGGAAGAACTTCGCGATCAGCGCGGGCGCGTCCTTGTGGAACTCATGTCCGCCGGGGTGGATGAACGCCACGAACGGCGTGCCGGTCTTCGACGGATACTCCGTGGCGAGCTTGGCCCACGACCTGCCTTCCGCGTCGCAGCCGTTGAGTTTGCGCACGGCGTCCATCGTGGCCGTCTGCCATTCATACTTCACCAACGGGTCTTTCTCGCCGGTAAGATGCATCGCGGGTTTGGGCGTGAGTTTTTCCCCTTGTCGTCCCGCCGCGGCGGCGGCGGACGGCGCGACCGCCGCAAACACGTCGCCACGCTCCGCCCACAGCAAGTAAGTGAAGCCGCCGCCGTTCGAGTGGCCGGTGGAGTAAATGCGCTTTGCGTCCACCTTGTAGTCCTGCTTCAGCCGCACGAACATCGCGTCGAAGAATTTCAGGTCACGATCCCCCTGCGTGCCGACGCCCGACTGCCAGCCGGGCTTCTTGCCCTCCGGGTCGGTGAGACGGCCGGGTGTGTTCAAGCCCTGCATATACACCGAGATTGCCTCGGGCCAGTGCTGGTTCATCGCGAAGCTTCGCGCGGAGTTGCGCATCGTGCCCCCGTGCCCGTGGAAGACAAACACCACCGGCGTGTCCTTCTCCTTCGCCGTCGGTGGCGCATACACGAGCGCCTCGCGCGCGACGCCGTCCACTTTGAGTTCCCAGTGCTGGAAGCCGTCGGGCAACGCCTCTGCCGCAGGCGTGAGCCGCAAGGGGAGGAGTGCGAGGAGAAGTAGTGCGGACCAGACGTGGTTGCGGATGTTTATCATGGCTGCCGGTTGAGACGCTCGATTTCAGAACGCGTTACACCTGTGCACCGGGCACGGCAAGCGCGAGGGCAGGGGATGGAACGCGTGGCGGGAGGGTGTTGGCGAAGCTGGGAACTTGGAGAATGAAACTCCCACCGGCTTCGCACATGGAAGTTCAAGCACTCACGCGAGTGCGCTTCATCTGCCCTTCGAGCCGCTCGTGGCCTGCAACTGCCGCGCAAGTTCCGACTGCATCTGGCGCAGGTCGGGCGCAGCGCGCGGATCGGCGATGCGGTTCTTCATCTCGTATGGGTCGGTGCGCAGATCATACAATTCGTCCATGCCCGTCAGGTCAACGTAATGGATGAGTTTCCAGCGGTCGGTGCGGACGGTCTGGTAGCCCATCTTCGCCACTCGGGGGAAGACGTTGTCGGAATAATATTCGACGAGGAACGCGTCGCGCAGACCCGGCCCATCGCGCTGGAGCAGCGGCACGAGCGAATGGCCGTGCAGTCCGGCGGGCGCAGGAACGCCGGCGAGGTCGAGCAACGTCGGCGCGAGGTCGAGACTCAGCACAAGCTGGTCGCGCGTCGAGCCGGCCTTGATGAGCGGCGGGTAGCGCAGCAGCAGCGGAATGCGGATGCCCTCCTCGTAGGCGAGCCGCCGCTCCACGCTCAGGCCGTGTTCGCCGTAAAAATATCCGTGGTCGCTCGTGAAGACGACGAGTGTGCGGTCGAGCTGGCCCGTCGCCTCGAGAGCGCGCAGGAGTTCGCCCGTGCTGTCGTCTGCGGACGCCAACATACGCAGGCGGTTGAGGATGGTTTCATCGCTGCCGCCGGTCGCCGGGCCGAGCGGCGGCAGGCCGGGGATTTCGCGGCGCAACGCGGGCTTGCCCTCGAGCGTGTCGGTGTAGTTCGCACGACGCGGCGCCTTCAGGCCGGCGTAGAGATTTTTGTGGCGGGGCGCCGGGATGAAGTTCGACGCGGCCGGGTCGGAGAGCGTGCCGTCCGCGCGCTGGGTAGTTTCAGGATGCACCGCCTTGTGCGCGAAGTAGAGCAGGAACGGCTTCGCGCGCGGACGCTTTGTAAATTCTACCGCGCGTTCGGTGAGAACGTCCGTTACGTAGCCACGCGTCTGCACGGTGTGCCCGTCCACGTTCATCTCCGCGTCGAATGAAGAACCTTGCCCCTTGAGGCAGCTCCAGTGGTCGAAGCCGGGGCGCGGCGAATTGTCGTTGCCCATGTGCCATTTGCCGAGAAACGCCGTCTCGTAGCCGGCACGCTGGAGTGACTGCGGAAAGGTCGCGAGCTTGTGGCTCGCGAGGCTGCGGTCGGTGTTGTCGGTGATGCCGTGCGTGTGCGGATAGACTCCAGTGAGAAAACTCGCGCGGCTCGGCGAGCACAGCGGCGTGGTCGCGAAGGCGTTGCGGAACATGACGCCTTCGCGCGCGAGGCGGTCAATGTGCGGTGTGCGCGAGAACGGATGGCCGGCGCAGCCGAGGTCGTCCCAGCGCACGTCGTCAGTGAGGAGAAAGAGAATGTTGGGTCGCGTGGCGGGAGCGGCACTGGATGACCAGCCTGCCAGCGCAGCGAGCGCGGACAGCCCGGCGATGAGATTGGCCACGATAAAGCACCGGCGGTTCATGGCATGGGCTAGTTGTCCTTTTCGCCCCAAACCTTCGGCGATTGGAAGTCGGCGGCCTTCGGTGCCGACTTGGATGGGACGGCCTGCTTGGCGAAGGCTTCGAGCCGCGCGCGCAATTCCTTCACCTTCTCTGGTTGCGTCGCAGCGAGGTTGTTCTTCTCCGCCGAATCCTCCGCCAAGTTGAACAACTCCACGCGCACGCCTCCATCTTCGCCGCCCGCCTTTCCCTTCTTGCCCTTGGCCTTGGCCGCTGGCGCGTCATCGCCCTCCGCCACGTTTCCGCCCACCACCAGCTTCCAATCTCCCACACGCACCGCGCCACTTTTCGGCGTCGTGTTCAAGAGAATCGCCTCATGCGGCGACTTCGCGGCCGCTGTCAGCACGGGCCACACGTCAAGTCCGTCGGGCGCAAGCTTCTGCTCGGGTTTCGCGCCCGCAAGCTTCAGCAGCGTGGGATACCAATCCACCATGTGCATCGGCTCGTTGATGCTGATGCCGCTCTTGATCTTCCCCGGCCACGTCGCAAACGCCGCCACGCGCGTTCCGCCCTCGTAAAGCGTCCCCTTGCCCGCGCGCAGCTTGCCATTCGTCGCGCCCTGCGACAGCGGCCCGCCGTTGTCACTGCTGAAAACAAACAACGTGTTCCCCGTCCAGCCCTTTTGCTCGATGGCCGCGGCGATGCGTCCGATCTGCACGTCCTCGCAGGCGACCATCGCACAATAACTGCGCCGCTTCGGGTCCGTGATGTGGGCATAAGGCTTGATATATTCCTCCAATGCCTGCAACGGCGCGTGCGGCGCGTTGAACGGAACATATAAGAACAACGGCCTGCTCCCGTCATGCTCGGCGATGAGCCGCACCGCCTCGTTGCCAATGAGCACCGTGCTATAGCCTTCGTCGTGGTTCACCTTGTCGTCGCGGTGCCAGTCAAAGCCGCCATCCCGTTCGTGGGTGAAGTAGTCTATCGCGCCGTTGTAATGCCCGTATTGGTGGACAAAACCCCGGCGCGTGGGCAGATACTCAGGCGCGAAGTGTCCCAGATGCCATTTGCCACAGATCGCGGTGACATAATCTGCTTCACGGAGCGCCGCTGGCAAAGTGCGTTCCTCCAAGGGCAGCCCATAGCTGGCCCACGGGCGCACCACGCCCACCTGCAAGCCATGCCGCATGGGATAACGCCCCGTCATGAGCGCCGCCCGTGTGGGGGAACAAACCGGCTGAACATAGAACGCCTCCAGCTTGGCCCCTGCGGCGGCAAGCCGATCAAGGTTTGGCGTCTTGATCTCGTCTCCGTGCCAGCCCACATCACTCCAGCCCAGATCATCCGCCAGCAAGAAAATTATATTAGGCCGAGAGGCCGTCGCCGCAGGGCAAGGAACCGTGATAAAACCGACCAACCCAATTAACCCAACGACCAGGAAACAGCGGATCGCGCGCGCAGCAGTAGAGAACATATGTGAGCAGACGCAGCAAACGGACATTCGGATACGCGCTGCTTTGCGACTCTCTCCAAGATTATCGCGCGTTCGCGCTGACAGCGACTGGCACGATGCGGAGACTTGGCTGGCACGGAAGATCTCGATTTGCCCGGCGGGAGTCGCGCTAGTTCCGCGCCCGTCCGTCCCCAAACCGTTTTTCGAGTTCGGCCTTCTGTTCGGCGGTCAGCAGCGCCGTCATGCGCTCCCGGATTTGCTGGTTCAACTCGCGCAGGCTCTGCTCAACCTCGGTGAGTTGTGCCTTCTCGGCGTCGCTCATCTTCAGCGCGGCTTCCACCGCGTCCACCGTGGCCTGGCGATCCTTGCCGCTCTCGCGGGCTTCCTTGTAGGCGGCCTCGCGCGCGGCCCGGCGTTCGTCGGTCAGGATGAGGGCCTGCTTCTCCATCAGCTCCGCCAGTTTGCCGCCCAGCTCGCCGTTGAGCGCCAGCAGACTTGTCTTTTGCTCATCGGTGATTGCGATGCCGCCGGGAATGGTGAAACTGCGCGCCACGTTGCCCGCAATCGTCTGCTTCCGCAGGATGCTCCGCTGCTCCTCGGTCAAGACCGCCGTTTTCTGCGCGGTGCCTTCCTGCTGAAGCTGCCGGGCCTCACTGTCCGTCGCCTCAATCTGGGCCTTTTGATCGGGCGTGAGCTTGAGCGCCGCGGCGAGCTGGTCGGTCGCCTCCTGTCGGCTGAAATTCCCCTCGCGTAGCTTCTTCATGGTGTCCGCGTGGGCGGTCCTCTGCTCCTCGGTCAGGATGCTGTCGCGCTTCTTAGACAACTCGGCCTGCCGTGCAGCGAGGCCGGCATTGATTTCCCTCAACTTGGCCTGCTGCTCGTCGGTGAGCTTAAGTTCGGCCGGGAATTCCGCACGGGACCCACCTGGGCCGGGGATGCGCTCCGCTCCCGGCTGGCGCTCACCGCGTGGAGCACCCGGATTTGCCGCGCGCTCGCCGCGTGGGGCGGCGTCACCAGGCTTGCGCTCTTGGGCGGCCAATGACGCAGCCAACAGAAGCAGTGGAAACAAGGCCAGCGCACGGCTTGAAGCGCGCGTCAAAGAGGAGGGCTGCACGTGGGAGAGGAGGGAAGGTTTCATTTTTGGTTTCGATTGCGCCGGGTTGGTTTGTCACGCGGCTTCCATAGTTTAACGCGGCAGCAGTGAAAAAGTTCGCGGCTTCATTAACGGGCAGACGCCATCGGAGATGGGGTGTTACAAGGAAGTTTGCGGAGTGATGGACAAAGATGCGGTTCGTGGAGGAAGCGCACGCGTTGCGCGGACGGAATAAGCCGGACGGCAACCGTTCAATACGTCCGGAGCGTTTCCAGCACGGCGCGGATGCGCGGGACTTCGTGGGTGCGGAACAGGTCGGTCTTGCCCAGCGCGGCGAGCACGGCGAAGAACGGTTCGGCGCAACGGACTTCTTCGCCGAAAAACTCGAAGGCGTGCGGGAGCGCGTGGCAGATCGGAAAGCCCAGCGTGCGGAGCCGGAAGGTGTTCAGGAAGGTGCTCATCTGGTGCCGCACGCGAACGGCGCTGTCCTGCAGGTTGCGGTAGTAAAAGCCGAGGCCGGGATCAATGACGATTTTCTCCACGCCGCAGCGCGTGGCGGTCTCGATCTCGCGGGCGAAGTAGTCATACATCGCCGGGACAGGGTCGGTGTTGAGATCGAAGTCGCCGACAGTGCGGACGTTGGCGCCTTGCACATGGCAGATGATGACGGCGGCACCATGTTCGGCGACGAGGCGATACATGGTCACGCCTCGTTCCGTGCCGGTGAGGTTGAGGACGTTTGCACCTGCGGCGAGGCAGGCGAGGGTGACTTCGGGGTGGTAAGTCTCGACGGAGACAAGGACACCAGCGGCGCGCAGTTCCTTCACGACGGGCAGGAGTAGGGAATTCTGCAAATCCGCGCCGACCAGTGCCGTGTTCGCTAGTGTGGACTCCGTGCCCACGTCCACGATGGCCGCGCCTTGGGCGGCGAGGATCTTGCCGCGTGCGACAGCGGCTTCGGCGGAGAGGCAGACGCTTTCGCGATACCAAGAGCCAGCAGAAAGGTTCACCACGCCCATGATGGCTGGCGCGGTGTTGAATTGGAACGGGCGTCCGTCGAGTGCGAACTCACGCACACGCGCCTGCGCGGACAGGCGATTTTTCTCCAGCAGTTCAGCGAAGTGTTCCAATGTTAACATTGCGGAGAGACTGGCGCGGCGAGGGGCCGACTGCAATCGGCAATCGGACTGGCGCGCTTGGCGGGAGTCGAACCCACGACCGTCCGCTTAGAAGGCGGATGCTCTATCCAACTGAGCTACAAGCGCAACCTGATTAAGACTTCGCCGGAGCGCGTTATTCTTGGGGAAACTAACGCGCGCCGGACATTGTTCGCCATGCGTCATCAGGGACAGGCTACGCGCGCCTTCGCGTCCGCAGCAAGCTCGTAAGGTGCAGCCTTGACACGCAGTCTTTCACGACCGCCAAGACGAAGCTCTCGGATGTCCTCAAGTCCGAGAATCAACTCGCCGCGGCCGGCGACGGTCAAGCGACGCTGACCCAGGCCACCAAGCTTTGCCTCGAACGGTATGAGCACGATCCCGGCCTGAAGGAAAAGACCCGCCAGTATCACGCCGCCGCCAACATCGTCGGCCGTCTGTCCAGACGCGCCGGGCCGCGTCGCTTGCTCCCTTCTCCCCTTGCTGCGCGAAGGGAGAGGGCAATCCGGCGGCGCATCGCCGTGCCGTGCCGCCTGTCCAGCAGTGCTCCTGCCTCACGAACTCGGTGCGCGAGGGTGCTACGGCGTCACTTCACTTCCCAAGAGTAGTAGCCGGGCCAGAACTTGCCCTGCTCCACTTGGAGCTGGCCGCAGCGGCGTCTCATGTAGGCGGGGAGCGGGCCGGGGATGTCGTTGAAGGCGCTCTCGGCGGCGAGGAAGTCCCCGGCGATGTATTTGTTGAGCGCGGCTTCGTAGGCGGCTTTCTCCGCGTCGGACATGGGCAGGAGGGTGTAGAGGCCGGTGGGGGACTTGCGGCCTTTCACCGTGCAGCGGTCCATGTGGAGGGCTTGCTGCTTGAGGTCGGCGGGCAGTTGATCGTAACAGGACTCGGAGAAGATGACTTCGGTGGGATAGTGACGGGTGAGGGATTCCAAGCGCGCCGCGAGGTTGACCTCGTCGCCGAGGACGGAGTAGCTGAGGCGTTCCTTGGAGCCGATGGCGCCGGAGACGAGGCCGCCGAAGTTGATGCCAGCGCCGAGGTCGAAGCAGTGCTCGCCGGTCCCGCGGCGGTGCTGGTGGAAGGCGCGGAGTTCCTCGCGGGCCTCGAGGTAGCAGCGCGCGGCGGCGGCGGCGGCATCGGTCAGCGGGACGGGGCAGCCGAAGATGGCGAGCACGGCGTCGCCGATGAAGTTGACGATGGTGCCTCGGTGTTTGGCGACGCGGGAGTTGATGATCGCAAGGTGCTCGTTAAGCGCCTTGAGCAACGGCTGCGGGCCCATCTTCTCGGAGGCGTTGGAGAAGCCGCGGATGTCGAAGAAGAGGACGGCGGCATCCTCCAGCGTGCCGCTGAGCATCTCCTCGGGCTTGCGCTTGCTGATGACGTGTTCATAGACCTCGGGGGAAACGAGGCGGCCGAAGATTTCCTTGGCCTCGACGATCTGGCGGCCCTGGTTCACGCGGACATCCTGCGACGACGTGACTTTCTTGAGCTGGTCAATGACGAGGTTGCGCAGCATCGCGGGCTGGCTGTCCACGATGCGGATGAAGTCGGCGGCCTCGACGCGGAGCAGTTCGACCTCGGCGGCGCACTTGATGGTGGCGCTGCGCTGCGCGCCGGTCAGGACGCCCATTTCGCCGATGACGCCGCCAGCGCGCTGCCGGTCAATCTCGACCCCGCCCTTGAGGATGACGACCTCGCCGTAGTTGATGAAGTAGATGGAGTCGGACGGCTCGCCCTCGCGGATGAAGACGTCGCCCTCCTGGAGCTGCTGGATCTTCGCGCGGCTGATCAAGTCCTCCATCGCCTCCGGGGGCAGATTGCCGAGGAAGGGATTTTTTGCCGGGTTGAGCCGGAAAATGGTTTTGTCCGTCATGAGGTGACTGGGTTGCCGCGGGCCTACTGGTTGAGATACTGCAATGCGACGTGGTTGATGCTCAAGTGCAGCGTGTTGTCCACGATGACCACGAGCCAGAAGCGGATGAAGGGCGGCACCTCGATGCCGTAGCCGGTGTTCTGCTCCTTCTCCGGCGCGTCGGGACCAATCCAGACGAGGTTCTTGAGCCGGCAGATCGTTGAGGCGATGGCCATGCGGTCAATCACCGCGTGCGTGCCGGCGATGACCGCCCAGCATTCCCAGCGATGGATGATGAACAGGAACGGCAGCGAATAAACCGTCGCGTGGATGACGGCCCAGCCCCAACTGTGCAGCTTGCGCATGGCCATCTGCTCGGTCTGCAGGATGTAGTCGCCGATGAGGTGAAAGATGAGTTCGTGCACTTGGGTTGGTTTACTGGGTTGGGTTGTTGCCCGGTCGCGGCGCGCTGGGCGGGACCAGACGATAGAAACGGGTGCCCTCTTCGGGCAGGCGGATCACGCTGTCACCGTTGTCCTGCGCCACCGGGGCCAGCACCGGCGTCCACGGGCCGAGGATCGAGGTGGCGGTCTGCAATTCGTAACCATCCGCCGCGCCCGGCCACCGGAGCATCCGGTCGCCGCCCGCCGTCCGTGGGGACAACTGCGGAAGGCCCGCGATCTGCCGAGACGCCACCAGCGTCAGATCGCCGAGCACATAAGTCGGGACCAGCAGCAACCCGCCGCCCAGGTCATCGCCGGTGAGGGAGGAGAATGCGCCCGAGCTGGTCGTTGCGCTCACGACTAGGAAGCTGTTGGCGACCACGGGGACAAAGCTGTTCGTCAGCACGATGTTCAGCGCGCCGTTCAGGGTGGCCGTGCCGTTGACATGCAACTGGCCGAACTGGGTTCCCGCTGTCAGGCCACCGAGGAAGACGCGCAGCGAACTTCCGACCGCGGGCGAGTAATCTCCAGACAGGGCGATCGTGCCGAGCTGGATTTCGAGCACGCCGCTGTTGTTGAGGGAACCGTAGAAAATGGTCGTCCCGGTGCCGGCGGATTTGCGGACAGTGCCGCTGTTGTTCAGCGAGCCTGGGTTGTTGCCATAGCTGGCGAAGAGCGAGTCGTCCGTCTGGATGTCGAAGAGCGCGCC
>CAYZJP010000094.1:0-9605 GCA_964478755.1 uncultured Klebsiella sp. | reverse complement strand
GCTTTTCGCTCCCGCCGCTGATCGCCAGGACGCCGTTCGTGGCAATCGTCGTCACCCCCGCGCCGTCCATGCTGCCGCCCGTCCAGTTGAATGTGCCGGTGACGTTCAGGTTGCCGTCCCCGGTCAGGAAGCCGGAGGCGAACTCAAAGATGCCTTCCACCAACTGCGTGACGTTGGTGGGCACAACGATCGTCGCCCCGCTCAGACGGGTGGTTCCACCACCACTGAACCGTGTGCTCGCGTTCCAAGTGTGCGTGCCGCCGCCGAATATCAGAATCGCACCCGGCGCGTTCGTGAACAGGCCTGAACTGGCGGCGCTGTTCAGCAGGAACAGCGTGCCCGTCTGCACTTCCACGACTCCGCCGTTGTTGAACGCGCCGTAAATCGTGGTTGTGCCGGTGCCGGCGGATTTGCGGACGGTGCCGCTGTTGTTCAGCGAGCCTGGGGTGTTGCCATAGCTGGCGAAGAGCGAGTCGTCCGTCTGGATGTCGAAGAGCGCGCCGGGCTGGTTGTTGAAGGCGGGAGCGCCGTCACTCGTGATGCGGTAGCCGGTCCACGTCACCGTGCCGTAGTTGTCCAGCCGGCGATTGAGACGCTTTTCGCTCCCGCCGCTGATCGCCAGGACGCCGTTCGTGGCAATCGTCGTCACGCCCGCGCCGTCCATGCTGCCGCCCGTCCAGTTCAACGTGCCGTAGATCGTGCCCACGCCCACCAGTGAGCCGCCGCTCAACTCGAAGTTCGCGCCAGTGGCCACGGTGATGGCGCCGTTCAGCGTCAGGGCACCGCTGGACACGAGGAACCGTCCCGGGCCGGTGAGGCTGGCGGTGTTGAGATTGATGAAGTCCGTCGCTTGCAGCGTGCCGGTCTGCACATTGACCGTGCCGCTGTGGTTGAAGGTGCCCTGAATCACGTTGGCACCGGTGCCTGCTGACTTGCTCACTGTCCCGGCGTTGTTGAACGTGCGCGTGCCGCCGCTGTAACTTTCGTAAAGCGTCGCGTCCGTCTGGATGTCGAACAGTGCGCCGGGGAAATTGTTGAACACCGGCGCGGCGTCGCCCGTGATCCGGTAGCCGGACCAGGTGACGGTGCCGTAATTGTCCAGCCGACGGTTCAAGTTTTTCTCACCGGTTCCGCTGATGGCAAGGACGCTCCCTGCGGCGATGGTCGTTGTGCCCGGCGCGCCCATGATTCCGCCAGTCCAGTTCAACGTGCCGATGATGGTTCCGGTGCCGAGCATTGCGCCGCCGCCGAACTCGAAGTTCGCCCCGTTCGCCACCGTGACGGTTCCGTTGAGCGTCAGCGTGCCGCTGTTGACGAGGAACCGCCCGGCTCCGTTGAAGGTGGACGCACCCAGATTGATGGCGTCAGTGGGCCTGAGCGTGCCGGTCTGGACGTTCACCGTGCCGGCGCTGTTGAACGCGCCCTGCACGAGAGTGACGCCCGCCCCTACGCTCTTGCGAACGGTGCCGGCGTTGTTGAACGTGCGCGTGCCGCCGATGTAGCTCTCGTAAAGCGTCGCGTCCGTCTGGATGTCGAAGAGCGCGCCGGCGTAGTTGTTGATGACGGGAGCGTTGTCGCCGGTGATGCGCGCGTCGGTCCACGTCACCGTGCCGTAGTTGTCCAGCCGGCGGTTCAAGTTTTTCTCGGCTGCGCCGCTCACGGTCAACGTGCCTCCGGCGGCAATCGTCGTCGTGCCCGCGCCGCTCATGATGCCGGCGGTCCAAGTCATGCCAGAGCGGACCGTCACCGAGCCGGGGCCGCCGATCGTGCCGCCGTCGTGGGTCAGGTAGGCCACGGCCACGGCGTTCGTGAGCTGAATGCTGCCGTTTCCGATGAAGGCGGTGTCCACGACGCCTGGCACGCCGCGCGGCGTCCAAGCGGCCGGGTCGTTCCAGTCACCGGTGCCGCCAAGCCAGACGTAGAAAGCCGTCTGTGCCGTGGTGAGCACGGTGATGTTGAAGGTCTGCGGCGCGCTTGTGTCCACCCCGCCGTCGGCGGTGCCGCCGGTGTCCTGCGCGCGCACGGTGACAACCGCCACGCCGGACACGCCCGGGGCCACGGTGTAGCTCAACAAGCCGGCAGGACTGATGTCGGGCTGGACGCTGAAAAGCGCGGGGTTGTCGTTGGTGACAATGAAGCTCAAGGTTTGCGTTGATTCATTCGACGGCCCAACGCTGCTGCTGGCGATGAATCCGGAAATGGACTGCGCGCCCGCGCCCACCATGAGGTTTTGGTTCGCTCCCGCCGCCGGGATGAACGCGTATTTGATGGTCCGCAACTGACCGTCCGCCTGGCCGGTCACGTAGGCGTTGTCCGAGAAATCCACGGCGACGCCATACGCGACGTCGTTCAAATTATTGTTGCCGTTGTAACGGTTGGTCCACACGCCTGAGCCGGCGGCGGTGTATTTCACGGTGAGATAATCCTGTCCGTTGCTGCCCGTGGAATCGCCGGTCACGAACACGTCGCCCGCCGCGTTGACCGTGATCGCGCGCGGGAAGTCCGCGCCGCCGTTGAGGCCGTTGTAATGGTTCGTCCACGCGGGCGTGCCGTTGGCGAAATACTTGATCGTGGTGAAGTCGCGGTCGGTGCCATTGTAAGTGTCGCCGGTGATGATCGCGTTGCCCGAACTGTCCACGGCCATCGCGGCGATGTATTGGTTGGTGCCGCTCCGGTCGTAAATGTTCGTCCAGACCGGCACTCCAGCGCCGGTGTATTTCACGACGGCGAACTTCAGCACGACGTCCTGCACGTTGGCCGCGAGGAGCACGTCGCCATTGCCGTCCACCCGCACCGCCACGCCGTAGCTGTTGCCGCCGAGGTCAAACTGGTTGGTCCAGATGGGCGCGCCGTTCGCCCCGGATAATTTCAGTGTGTAAGCATAAACGAAATCCGTGTTGGAACCCTCGCCGGTCACAAACACGTCGCCGCCGGCGTCCACCGCGACGGACTTGGCGAAGTCCGAGCCGACGACCGAGTAAGTCGAGCGGTTGGTCCAGACGGGCACGCCGCCCGCCGCGTATTTGATGGTGAGGTAGTCGTAATTCGCGCCGTTCCACGACTGGCCGGTGACGATGGCGTTGCCGTTGGCGTCCACGACGATGGCCGCCGGCGAATCATCGGCCCCTGCGTCGAAGAAATTTGTCCAGGCGGGCGTGCCGTCGGCGGCATACTTGATCGTCACGAAATCCGTGAGCGCGCCGCCGATGGTGTAGCCGGTGACAAACACGTTGCCGGAGCTGTCCACCGCCAGCCCCCTGACCTGGTCGTTGTTGTTGGCCGCACCATTAAAGCGGTTCGTCCAGAGGGCCGTGCCGTCGGAAGCATATTTGACCACGAGGAAGTCCAAACTCTCACCGACCAGTTCATCGCCCGCCACAATCACGTTGCCGGAACTGTCCGTGACGACCTTGTAGCCGGTGCTCTGGTTGGCGGTGCCGTCGCGCGTCCAGCTCTGCACGCCGTCGAACGCCGGTGCATTCGTGAGCGTGAAGCTGGGCGCCACGTTCACGGCGCTGACGCTGACGGTGAAAGTGTTGGTCGTGCGGTCCATTCCACCATTGGCCGTGCCGCCGTCGTCCTGCGCCACGACTGTCACGATGGAACTGCCGGTGGTGTTGGCCAGGGCGGTGAAAGTGAGTCGTCCGTCCAATGTCACGGCCGGTTGCACCAGGAAGAGAGCGGGGTTGCTGTTTGTCGTGAAGACGTTCGTGATGGTCTGGTCGGACTCGACCGGACTGAACGTGATGAAGCCGCTGACGGACTGCGCGCCGGCGTCCTCGAATGCGATGAGCGTGTTCGACGCCAGTGTGATGATCGGCGCCGCATTCACCGACAGAATGGTGAGCGTGAAGCTGGTCGTCGCCGCGTTCGTTCCACCGGCCGCCGTGCCGCCGTCGTCCTCCGCGCGCACCGTCACCACCGCCGAGCCGTTGACATTCGTGGCGGCCATGAAAGTGAGCGAGCCGTTGGTCAGGATTCGCGGCTGGACGGAGAACAACGCCGGGTTCGAGTTCGTGACAACGACGTTCGTGATGCTCTGTCCTGGCTCCGGCGTGGTGATGCTGACGAACGACGTGATGGTCCGCGCGCCCGTGTTTTCGAGCACGGTCACGGCGTTGCTCGCCAGCGAGATGACCGGCGCGGTGTTGCGCACGAACACGTTGGCGAAGGCCCGGTCGTTGCTTGTGTTCCGATCCGGCACCGCGCTGGAGACACCCGCGCTGAACGTCAGCAGACCGCTCGTGTCCGGGTTCAGCGTGAGCGTCAACGTGGCCGTCGCGCCGGGCGCGAGCGTGCCGACCGTCCACAAGCCGTTCGTGTCTGCCGTGCCCTGTGACGCGACGAACGAGACGATGTCCACTTCGCCGGGATCCTGATTCGTGACGATGACGGAGGTCGCCGTCACAAGTCCGAGATTGGTCACCGTGAAGGTGGCGGTGAAAGGGGTGCCATAGGTCGCGTTGGTTGGCCCGTTCAGCCCCAGGGCGAGATCAGTCGTCGCAATGTCGAATTGCAGATGATCCACTTCAAAGCCGGGTTGCAGGTAATACACGCGCAGGGCGGAGATGCCGCCCGCAAACTCCACGCCGAGGAAGCGGTCCTCCGCCGTCCCGCCGTTGAACAGGTTGTCGCCGATCTCGAACGGCCCGATGATGCCGAGCGAGATGCCATTTGTGTCGAAGGCCTCGATGCCCGCGCCCCCGGGGTCGCCGTCCGTGAGGGCGATGCCCACCTTCGTCGGCAGCCGGCCCAGCACCGCGCGGTTGAAGCTGAACGTCACGGCGTTCGTGCCGGTCACGAAATAGGAATGCCCGCCGTTTCCGCTGCCGTCCACCACACCGTCGTCGGCGTCAACCGAATCAGTGTTTGCGGACGGGCCGATCACGGTCCCCACAGAAGCGGTCACACCCGCGACGTTGAGCGCACCGCTCTCGAAGTCTTCGAGCGTAAATGTTCCGTTGAGTATTCCCGCGAAGAATGGGCTGTTGGTCCGGCTCAGATATGGGGTGCTGCCCGGCAGGTAGAACAGCGCGCCCGCCGCCGTGCGGTCGGCGGTGATGGTGGAGAGCGCCGAGTTGTTGTTCAGGTTTGAGTCGAGCTGGTCGCGCTCGACAATGGACGTGATCACGTTGCCTTCGCCCAGATTGGTCGCGGTCAGCGTCACGGTGGCCGTCGCGCTGCCGTTGGCCGCAAGGTCGCCCACGGCCCAGTTGCCCGCGGTCAAAGCGCCCTGCGACACGGTGCCGGAATTGAATTGCACGAACTGAGGCGCCGTGTTGCCCACCACCAGCCCGGTCGCTGGCGACGCGCTGTTGTTGGTCACGGTGATCGTGAGTGTGAACGGCGTGCCGACTGTCTGCGCGCCGACGGTCGAGATGCTCACACCGACATCCACCACGCCGAAGTTCGGTGCGCCCAGCGTGGTCGCGGCGGCAAACACATCGGAGGCGAAGTTTGCGTCGCGGTTGTCGAGGTTGTCCGCCTCGCTGGTGAAAAGAACCGTCGAGCCGTCCGCGCTGATGACCGGCTGGAAACTGTGGCCGTTCGCGGAGAAGCCGCCGTTGCTGACGCGTGAGATGATCTTGGTGCTGTTCGTCGCCAAGTCTCGCAGGAAGATGTCAGTGCGGTTGTTCGTGTCCGCCGCGCCGAGGTTGGAAGCCTCACTGAAAAATGCCACGTAGCGCAGGTCCGCGCTCATGCTGAAGGCGCCGATGCCGGACGCCGCGTTGCCCGAGCCGGTGCCGAAGCGGTTCGTGCTGATGAGCGTTGTCGTGCCGTTGATGTGGTCGCGGAGGAAAACGTCCTGCTTGCGGTTGAGATCATTCGCCACCAAATCGGCGGCGAGGCTGACGAAGAGCACCTTCGTCCCATCCGCGCTGAGAAAGGGCGTGAACGACGCGGGCAGCACTGTCGAGTCGCCACCGTCGCCGCCTGCCGCCGTGCCGAATCGGTTCACGCTCACGAGCTTGGTCACGCCGAGCTGCATGTCGCGCACGAAGACATCGGGGAAATTGTTCGTGTCCGGAATCGTCACGAGATTCGTCGCCTGGCTGCTGAAGGCGATATAGCGTCCGTCCGCGCTGATGACGGGGTCGAAGGAGAGGCGGTTGCCCGCGCCCGTGCCGGCCACGTTCACGCTCACGAGCTTCGTCTCACCGAGCATCAAGTCGCGCACATAAACGTCGTTGAGCCCGTTCACGTCGTTCGTGACGAGGTCGCCCGCGCGGCTGAGGAAGGCCACGTAACGTCCATTCGCGCTCAGGACCGGCACGCCCGTCGCGCTGTCGCCGCTGAAGCCGTTGGTGTTGACACTGGCGAGGTAGGTGACGCCCAGGTCCATGTCGCGCGCAAAGGCGTCGGAGGTTCCATTCGTGTCGTTGTTCACCAAGTCCGGCGCGGTGCTGGCGAAGGACACCACGCGCCCGCTGGCCGAGAGCTGCGGCGAAAACGAGTCGCCCGCCCCGCTTGCGCCCGAGGACGTGCGGCTCACGAGCGTCACGCTGTTGTCGTGACAGTCCCAGAGGAACACGTCGTAGTTGGTGTTGTTGTCGTTGGCGACGAGGTCGCTGGCACGGCTGTGAAAGGCAACATAGCGACCATCGGGCGAAATGACCGGCGCGTCCGACTCACCGTTGCCGCTCGCACCCGCCGGCGTGTGGCTCACGAGCCGCGTCACGCCCGCCACGCGGTCGCGCCAGAAAACGTCACGCGCACGGTTGTTGTCGTTGGCCACGAGATTCGTCGCGTCGCTGACGAAGGCGACATACTGGCCGGTGCTGCTGACGGCGGGATTGAGCGAAGCACCGTTGCCGCTGTTCGTGCCGCTGGAGTTGATGCTCAACAACTCGAAGTCCCGCACGATCGCGGCAGAGACGGTCAGGGCGAATGACGCGGCGCGCTGCAATCCGCCCTGGTCGGTGAAGAAAATCAGCACCGCGTAGGAGCTGCCCGCATCGGCTGGCGCGGGTGTCCACGAAAACATCACGCTGGTCGGCGACGCGTTCGTTGTGCCGTCCGCCGGCGTGATGGTCGCGCCGGGCGGAAGCCCCTGGTGGTTGACGCGCAGCGGGCCACCTTCGGGGTCAGTGCCCACGAATGTCGCCGTGAATGCCTGGTTCGGCGCGATCGTGATGGAGCCGTTGGTGCCGGTGACGGTGGGGGGCAGATTAGTGAGCGAGCCGGCCAGCTCGATGATGAAGTCCAGCGGCACGGAGCCGTTGGTGCCAGTGGTGTTGCCCGCCCGGCGTTCCTCGATGATGACCTGCAGCGCGAATTTTTGGCCGCTGGTGCCGCCGACCGTGTTCCAGTTCAACACACCCTCCGGCGTGACGCTGATGGTGTTCGTGCCGACGGTGGGCAGGGTGAAGATGGAAGACTCGGAACTTGTCGCCAGCCGCACGCTGAAGGCGTCGCCATCGGGATCCACGATGGGCAGGGCGATGGAGTTGTTCGTGCCGGCCTGCATCTGGAGGATGACTGGCGCGGTGGTGACAGGCGAGCCGGTGTTGGCACCGCTCCGCAAGTCCACGACCATGTTGAGCGATTCGCTGGCATCCGCCGCGTTCGCCAAGGTGCTGATGCGGCAGCAGGACGAGCCGAAGACTCTGAAGAGACTGTTCGACGGGTAGACATGCGTCGTCGAGTAACGCCAGACCTCGTATTGCTCTCCGGCCGAATCCGCCAGCGTGGCGATGCGCGTCGCCGCAGACGTGCTGAAGGGGACGGAGCCGTCGCCAAAATCGTATGAAATCTCGCCAACGCCGGAGGATCCAAAGCGCCACGCCTCGGTGACCGTGATCTCCACCGCGAGCGCGTTGGTGCCGGGCGCGCGCTTCCAGGAAAGGTTGGCGAAGCGGAAGTGCGATGCCATCGCATCGGGGGTCACGGTCCACAGCAACAAGGCGGCAACGGCTAGGGCGAAGGGGCGAACGAGGCTTTTCATGTCAGCGGAAAGTTGCTGGCAGCGTCACTTCTATCTTGGGATCCAGCCTGCCACTGCGTTCCTTCTGATCGAGTGTCGCCGTCCGGTTAATTGTCCCCAGTAGGATGCCGATTTTGCCGTTCCAAGCAAGCAAGGAATCCCGGCCCGGCCGCAGCCTATCTCACGCGGTCAGCGCCGCGTCCATCCGCGCCAGCGCGCGGTCTTTGCCGAGCACTTCGAGCAGGTGGTAAAGGCTCGGCCCGCTGGGCTTGCCGGTGCAGGCGAAACGCGCGGGATGGGATGCAACCAGTTCGGCGTTGAAAAATGTTTTGGCCGGTTGACCCAGGGTAGCGCGGGCCCCGCAACCCTTGGGCTGATGGATTTGAATCCCGTTGGGATTCACGGAGCGAAGCGGCACAGTTCTGCGACGAAAATGAATTGCGAGATAACCGACAATCCAATGAAGCTCGAAAATGACCGTCCAAAAAGTAAATGGCTATCCGGGACTCTTTCGAGAAGAACTCGGCAAAGAGGGCAACCGTTACAGAATCAGAATTTCAAAGGGCAAAGAGCCGATTCAGGAATATTTCTTTTGGGGAGTAAAACGGACGATGGCGGAAGCTCGCGCACAAGCAATTCAACGCTGGAAGGAAATTCGCAAGTCAACACCTGTGATTGGCCGAGTTGCGTTTGCGCAAATTGAACGGCGCAAGAGCCGCACAGGGATAGTTGGAGTCAGGCGCACAACGCAGACAGTCAAAGGACACGAATATGATTTCTGGGAGGCATGGTGGAGCGACCGACGACACAATCGCAGGTCTAAAAGATTTTCGATAAATAAATACGGAGAGGACAACGCAAAGGACATGGCTGTAAAAGCACGCCGAGATGGGCTAGCGGCGCTCGCTGACTGACTATGGTGGTAGGGCGCGTCACTCCGTGCGCGCCGTCGTTCGCACAACCATGCGGCGCGTAGAGGACTGACGCGCCCTACCCGAGCAAAGGCGGTTGTCGGTCGTTCGGGCGATAGACCCATACCCAATCCTCCACACGCTCGCACAGACCTTTGCGAACGGGATTCATCAGGATGTAGCTGGTCTTCTCGTCGAGTTCGTGATGATCGCGCAGGCGATGATCAAAGAAATCACGCTGCCAATCCACGCGGTGCTTAACCGCGACAAACTTCTTCCAGTTCTTCATGACCGTTTGCATTCCCGGTTCGCGCGGAAATGCGAGGATGGCGTGTAGATGATCCGGCATGAGCAGACAAAGTCGGCAATGCCAGACCAGCTTCTCGTGATTGAATTTCATCGTGGCGAGCACAGCATCGCCGGTGTCCGCACAGCACAACTGATTCTTTGTCGGCGGCACACATTTGATCGTGATGAAAAACCAACTGCCCTCGGCTACCCATTGCGGAATCGTGTGCGGGAGTTTTTTGCGGACGGGCAAATCCATGCGCGGAGCGTAGCGAGCGTGATGAATTGCAGCAAACGCGAAAGGTAGGGCGCGTCACTCCGTGCGCGCCGTTTTGGGTTCGCGAACGACGGCGCGCACGGAGTGACGCGCCCTACCAGCCTTCAAAACTTCGTGAGCGCCTTTTCAATTCGTGCGAGCGCCCTTTCTTTCCCCATCACCTCCAGCAAATGATACAGGCTCGGGCCGGAGGGGTTGCCGGTGA
>CAYZJP010000093.1:0-19062 GCA_964478755.1 uncultured Klebsiella sp. | reverse complement strand
GCCTCAACCCCGAGTTGGAGGACTGGGAGATCATGTGCTTCTACGGCATGACCAAGAAGCGCGACCTCGCCGACAACTGGTATATGCTGGACTTCGACGCGCGCAAGAAGCTCATGGCCAGCCACGCCAAGACGGGCCGCAAGTTCGCCGGGCGCATCTCGCAGCTCATCACCGGCTCCACCGGCTTGGACGAATATGAATGGGGCGTGACGCTCATCGCGCACCAACTCGACGCGGTGAAGGAAATCATCTACGAGATGCGCTTCGACGAGGTCAGCGCGCGCTTCGGTGAGTTCGGCCCGTTCTACATCAACCTCCGGCTCCAGCCGGCGGATTTGTGGGAGCATTTGCGGTTGTGAAGGCCGCCTGAGACGGCTACTTTCGACAGCATGGAAACCGCAGTTTTAGACACGCCCGCCAGGGAGATGCCTTCCCTCGCCAATCGCTTTGAAAGCAGGATGGTTGAGCAAGGGGCGCGGTTCGCAGACCAACTCGAACTTGGTTTCGCGGACTTGGTGCAATGGGAAAATCAGCACCTCGACGTGCGACCGACGGCGGAGACTCTGCGTGAGCATCGGCAAGCGGTTGAGGAGATGCGCCTTTTCGCCCGGCTCCTTGAAGTCGTTATGTCGCACCCGGACTTTCCCGACCGCTCCCTTGCCCAACGCGTGCGCACGGTGGCCGAGGCGCTGGATGACCATCTCGCCATGTGGCATCGCCCGCTGTCCGCCGTCCGTCGCGCGGACATTCTGAAGGGCTGCTTCAATGAGTCCTGAACTGGAGCGGCTACGACGGCGAGTTCGGCCAAGTGCTAGCCGACGGACTTGAGGGAGCGCCTGAGGCCGTGACGACGTTCAGAATGCAATTGGACCTCTTCAACTCAAACAAAGCAGACCAGGAAAAGGGTTCTGCCAACACGAGGCCAATAGACGATTGGATGGCTGCGTATCGTGCACATCTGAAATCGGCTAAGTGGAGGAAAATGCGCAAGGCGAAGTTGGCTGAGGCTCATGGACTGTGTCAAAAATGCGGCTCAGGGTCAGGACGTCGAGAAGTTCACCACAAAACGTATGAACGCGTGGGGAATGAGCGGCTTGATGATTTGATAGTGCTTTGCCCGGAGTGCCATGAGTTTGAAGATAAGATTCGTGCCAAACAGGGAGAAGCGCGGTCCCGAGAAGCTCGCGAAGCCGCCATCTACAACAACGGCCTGAACACCTACATGACGAAGAAGTATGGCGACGATTGGCAGTTTGGCGAGTGTGATGCCGAGGAGTATGACGAATGGTTGGAGCGGAAACGAGAGAACGGCGACTACGACTATTAAGTCCGAGCTTACGTATCGGCTTCAATCAACGAAAGAATTGGTCACCAGCCTCTACCTCCACGTCCCGTTCTGCGCGCACAAGTGCGAGTATTGCGCGTTCTACTCCGCCGTGCCGAAGGAGGACTTGGTCAGCCGCTACGTCAACGCGCTGGTGCGGGAGTTGGAGTTGGTCGCGCACGAGTTGAAGCCTCGCACGGTGTTCTTCGGAGGAGGCACGCCGTCGCTGCTGAATCTCAAGCAATGGGAGCAAATCTTGAAAGCCTTCGAGCGGCTCGGCCTGCTCGGCGCGGAGGAATGGACGGTCGAGTGCAATCCCGCCACCGTCTCCGCCGACAAGGCGAAGCTCCTCCGCGACTTCGGCGTGAACCGCGTTTCGATGGGCGTGCAGTCGCTGGACGAGCGGCTGTTGGAGCGGCTCGGGCGCATCCACAGCCGCGAGCAGGTGTTCAAGTCGTTTGACACGTTGCGCGCGGCGGGTTTCGCGAACATCAATGTGGACCTCATGTTCGCCATCCCCACGCAGACGATGACGCACTGGCAAGCCACGTTGCGCGACGCGCTCGCGCTCGGCAGCGAACATCTCTCCTGCTACGAGGTGATTTACGAGGAAGACACGCCGCTCTTCGAGCAGCTCAAGGCCGGCGAGTTCGACGTGGACGAAGAACTCACGGAGAAGATGTTTGAGGAGCTGGTGGCGCGCGCGGGCGAAGCGGGCTTCGTGCAGTATGAAGTGGCGAACTTCGCCCGACGTGCGCGTGCCGGCGACTTCCAGTCGCCGCTCAACGCGGCAACAGACGCGCCCGACGGCGGTTGCAAACCGCCGGCACTCGCCTGCCGCCACAACGCGAACAACTGGTGGGGGGGCCAGTGCCACGGCCTGGGCCCAAGGGGCACCGGCTATGGGCGGGGCGTGCGGACGAAGAACTGGTCGAACACGCAGCTCTATTGCGAGCGGTTGGAGAAGGGCGTCCGGGCCATCGAGTCACGCGAGGAACTGGCACCGCTGGCGCGCGCCGCCGAGATTGCCGCGTTTGGGTTGCGGATGAATGTCGGCTGGGGCTTCGAGAAGTTTCGTGGCGTCACGGGCTTTGACTTGCGCGCTGAGTGGAGCGCGGACATGGACGCGCTCGTGGCCGAGGGTTTCGCCGTCCGCACCGCCGACTGTTTCCGCCTCACGCCGCGCGGCCTGCGCTTCGCCGACCATGCGGCGGAGAAGTTTCTCCGGCCGGCGACAGTTCCCACGTAACCATCGGCCGCGCTTCCGCCTCTCTCCTTGCTCCGGCGGGTTTCTGAATAGCCCCGCGCAAGCCCGCGTCGCAACCCGGCACACGGATTTTGGGTTCGCCAAAGCGAGTCCTGTGTCGTGAAGTGCCGGGGTTCCCGGTGACGGCAACAGCAATAGTTGAAAGGTTCAAACGATGACGACCAATGAAACGTCCGCGACGCTCGCGGGAGACCAGGACTTGCAGGCGCTGGAAAAACTTAAGACCGCCAGTGCTGCCATCAGGCGCGAGCTGGGCAAGGTGATCGTCGGCCAGGAGGACGTGGTCGAAGAGGCGCTCATCGCCATCTTCACACGCAGCCACGCGCTGCTGGTCGGCGTGCCCGGCCTTGCCAAGACGCTGCTCGTCTCGACGCTCGCGCAGACGCTGCACCTGGGCTTCAAGCGCATCCAGTTCACGCCCGACTTGATGCCCAGCGACATCACCGGCACCGAGGTCATCCAGCAGGACCAGTCCACGGGCGAGCGAGTGTTCCGTTTCCTCAAAGGCCCGATTTTCTCGAACATCATCCTCGCCGATGAAATCAACCGCACGCCGCCCAAGACGCAGGCCGCGATGCTTGAGGCCATGCAGGAGCGCAAAGTCACCGTCGGCGGAGTGGACCACGCGCTGCCAAATCCCTTCTTCGTCCTCGCCACGCAAAATCCCATCGAGCAGGAAGGCACTTATCCTTTGCCCGAGGCGCAGCTCGACCGTTTCATGTTCATGATCAACGTGGACTACCCGACCACGGCAGAGGAGCTTCAAATCATGAAGATGGCCACCGGCGCTCCCATCGAGAGGCCCACCGCCGTCCTCACCGAGCAGGACATCCTCGACCTCCAAGCCACCGTCCGCCGGATGCCGGTGGCCGAGCACGTCTATCAATACGCCGAGCGCATCGTCCGCGTGACGCGCATCAAGACGCCCGAGGCGAACGACTACTGCAAGAAGTTCCTCTCGTGGGGCGCCGGCCCGCGCGCGAGCCTTAATCTCATCCTCGCCGGGAAAGCCCGCGCGATGCTGCGCGGCCAGTTCCACGTGAGTTGCGATGACATCGCCGCCGTCGCGCCGCCCATCCTGCGCCACCGCATCATTCCGAACTTCGCCGCCCAGAGCGAAGGCATCACCGCCGACGACGTGGTGAAGAAGATTCTGGAGGCGATTCCGAAGGACCAAAAGGTGGCGTGAAATTCCGAGTGACGAATGTCGAATGAGGAATCCAAACCCGAGCCTCCGATTTGGTTTGCTGGCCGAACGGTTTGTCGCCGCAACCGCACCGAAGAAGGCGTGCCGAAGGTTTACTTCGAGGAGCGAATCGTGATGGTGCTCGCCACGACTGCGGACGAAGCCGAGGACAAGGTGTGGGCGGAAGCCCGCCAATACGCCGCGCAGTCCGCTGACTATGAACTGCTACCGGGCTGCGTGGTTTATTGCACGATGGAGTATGAGTTCTCCGAGGGGATGGAGGTTTGGTCAGTCATCCGCGACGAGCCGTCGCATCCTCTCGCCTACGAAGCGAAGTATTACGCAACGGAGGTAGATTCAACTGTGGTGCAGCACTTCGAGCACACGGAAACGGCGGCAGGGCTGAAAGCCCGCCATTCGCCAGCCTGGGCTGAAGCCCGGCGCAGCGCAGCGAGCCGGGCGGAGGCCCAGGTCACACCCGGCCAAGAACGCCCCAGCCCTGAAGGGGCGTAACCCGCATGGCCCAATCCCTCGCCAAAGTCCTCATCCACCTCGTGTTCACCACGAAGGAGCGCCGCCCGTTCCTCCGCGAGGACGTGCGGGGCCGGCTCCACGCCTACCTGCTCGGCACACTGGATAACTTGGAATCCCCTTCGCTCGAAACGAACTCCGTCGAGGACCACGTTCACATCCTGTTCTCCCTCTCAAAGAACTGGGCGCTGGCCAAGGTCATTGAGCAGGTCAAGTGCTCCTCCTCCGATTGGTTGAAGCACCAAGGCGACTGGTATGCCGACTTTTTCTGGCAACGCGGCTACGGGGCGTTTGGCGTGAGCGAGACGCACGTCGAGCCGGTGCGCCAATACATCCGGGGCCAGGCAGAACATCACCGGAAGGTTTCGTTTCAAGACGAATTCCGCGAGCTGTGCCGGAAGAACAACGCGCCCTTGGATGAACGCTATGCCTGGGACTGACGCCATGTGGGCCACGCCTTCAGCGCTGGGTAACGCCCCTTCAGGGCTGCCTCCGGTTTGGGGCTGCGTTACCTGGGCCTCCGCTTCGCTTCAGCCCAGGCTGGCGAATGCCGGGCTTTCAGCCCTGCGACGAGTTGCCTGCGGCAACCTTCGCTACCTTCGGCCCGCACTTCACCGCCGATTCCACTATCTATGCCGGCCGGCCGGCCCGTTGGATTTTAGCCATCGCCTCCCCTCGATGCTGTTCCCCATTCCGCGTTCCGTGTTCCGCAATCCGCATTCCCGCTGATGGACGCCGCCACCCTCGCCACGCTGCTCGACCCCGTCGCGATTTCCCGCGCCGAGTCGCTCGGGATGCACGCGCGCTACCTCGTCGAGGGCTACATGGCCGGCGAGCACAAGTCGCCTTATCACGGCTTCGCCATTGAGTTCGCGCAGCACCGCGAATACGCGCCTGGCGACGACTTGCGCTATCTCGACTGGAAAGTTCTCGGTCGCACGGATCGCTATTACATCAAGCAGTTTGAGCAGGAGACCAACTACGTCGCGCACATCCTCCTCGATGGCTCGGAGTCCATGAAATACGGCTCCGGCGGCTACACCAAGCTCGCCTACGGCAAGATGCTCGCCGCCTGCCTGAGCTACCTCATCCTCCATCAGCGTGACGCCGTGGCGCTGGACATTTTCGACACCGAGACGCGCGAGTATCTGCCGCGCAGCAACAGCCACGCGATGATTCATAAGGTGCTCGCCACGCTCGCCGCGTTCGAGCCGGCGCGTCAGACGAACATCGCCGCGATCCTCCACGAGATGGCCCGGCAAATCCGCCGGCGCGGCATAGCCGTCATCATCAGTGATCTCTTCGACGACGAAGAGAGGATCATGGAAGGCATCCAGCACTTGCGCTTCGGCGGCAGCGAGGTGGTCGTCTTCCACCTGATGGACCCGGCGGAACTGGAGTTCAAGTTCAACGGCCTCGTCGAGTTTGTCGGCTTGGAGGCCATCCCGAACATCCTCACCCGTCCGCAGGAAATCCGCGCCAGCTACCAGGCCGAGGTCGAGCGCTTCCGCTCAACGCTCCGTTCCGGCTGCGAGAAAAACCACGTCCACTTCGTGCCCGTGAACACAGCACAGCCGTTGCATGAAGTCCTCAGCGGCTATCTGGCCTTCCGGTTGAAGACCTCAGTCAAATGAGCTTCCTCAACCCCTTCATGCTGTTCGGTGCCGGCGCGGTCGCCGTGCCCATCATCATCCACCTGCTCAACCGCCGCCGCTTCCAGCGCGTCGTGTGGGCGGCGATGCGCTTCGTCAAGGTTTCCACCGAAAAGAACCAGCGCCGGATGCTCGTCGAGGACATGATTCTCCTCGCGTTGCGCTGCCTGATGCTGGCGTTGCTGGCGTTGGCCGTCGCGCGGCCTGCGATGCGCTCGACCTCGCACGACCTCTTCGGCCAGTCGAAAGTTTCCGCCGTCATCATCCTCGACAACTCCGCGAGCATGGGTGTCTCCGACGGCGTCCAGACGCGCTTCGACAAGGCGCGCAAGGTCGCCGAGCAGGCCGTGGACGCGCTACCCTCCGGCTCCGCCGCCGCGGTGATTCTCGCATCCGACGTGGCGAAGGAAGTCATCAAAGAACCGACTCACGACTTGAATCTGGCGCGCAAAACTGTCCGGGAAGCGCCGCTCTCCGACCGGGGCACGGACTTGTTTCCCTCAATTGAGAAGGCGCTTGAAACGCTCAAGGGCCGCGCCGCCATTCGTAAAGAAATCTACCTCATCACCGACGGCCAGCTCGCCGGCTGGCGGCAGCTCGGCGACATCCAGAAGACGCTGAAGAAAGCGAAAGAGCAGAGCGGCGAGCAGCAAGTCGCCACCCACCTCGTCCTCATCAGCGACAACGAGGAACGCAATCTCGGCGTCAGCGGCCTGGTCCTCAGCAGCGGCCTCGCGCCGCTCAATCGCCCGCTGCGTTTCGAGGCGCAAGTCGCCAACTACGGCAAGCAGGAGGCGAAGGACACCCGCGTTTCATTGCTCGTGGACGGCGTCTCCGTGGACGACGTGACCATCCCGAGCATCCCGCCCGGCGGCACGCGCAGCGTCCCGCTCAATACGCGTTTCAAGACCGAGGGCTGGCACAGCGTCACCGCGCGCATTCCCGCCGACCGCTTTCCGAGCGACGACGCGCGCACGCTGGCCGTTCGCGCCATCCGCGAGATTCGCGTGCTGCTTGTGGATGGCGAACCCGGCTCCGAGCCGCGCGAGTCGGAGACGTTCTTCCTCGGCCACGCGCTCGTGCCCGTGCCGGCCGACGAGGTCGAGCAATACTACGTCAAGACCTCCACCATCTCGCCCGCTGACATGGGCGGCACGCGTTTCGACGACTTCGACACGGTCGTGCTCGCGAACGTCGCCGACTTTTCCGCCGACACCGCGAACGCGCTGGAGAATTTCGTCAAGCGCGGCGGCGGCCTGCTCATCTTCCCCGGCGGCAAAGTCAATGCCGCGTCCTATAACTCCCAGCTCGCGACGGCGCGCAAACTTCTCCCGGCCACCTTCGGCGAGCCGCACGGCGACGCGAATCAGGAGGACAAGTTCTTCACCTTTCAGACCAAGGACTACGATCATCCCATCGTCGCGGTGTGGAATGACGCCGCGGCGGGCACGCTCGCTTCGGCGCGCTTCTTCCGTGCCTTTGATTTGAACCTGCTGCCCGCGCCGCCGGGCGAAGGCGGAGAAAAACCCGTGCCTGGCAAGCTCGGCGTGACGACCAACTCTGTTGTCTCATTCGCCGTTCCCAAGGCCATTCTCCGCTTCAGTGACGGCTCCATCGCGATGGCCGAGCGCGCTGTCGGTCTCGGCCGCGTCGTCATGTTCGCCAGCACGGCGGACACGGCTTGGAACGACCTCGCCGTCCGTCCTGCGTTCGTCCCGCTGCTTCACCGCACGCTCGGCACGCTCATCCAGCGTCACGATGACGGCGCGAACGTCCGCGTCGGCGCGCAGTTCGCCCGCCGTTTAACTGCGGACTTGTTGCACAAGGACGCTGTCGTGATGGCTCCCGGGGCCGCGGCCAACACGCACGAGTTGCGGCGCGTCGAGCTGGTCAACGGCACGCCCGTCCTCACCTACGACGCGACCGACAAGGCCGGCATCTACGAAATCTCCATCGCCGACCCGCCGACGGTCATCAAGTTCGCCGCGCAGCCCGACCCGTCCGAATCCAACCTCAGCGAACTGCCCGTGGACGAAGTCACCGCGCTCGGCCAGGTCGCCGCCGTGCAACGCTGGAACCCGACGCTCAACTTGCGCGAGTGGGTCGAGAAAGCCCGCATCGGCGCGGAATACTGGCTGCCGATTCTGATCCTCGTCCTCGCACTGGCCGCGCTGGAAACATTTCTCGCGCAATACTTCAGCCGGGCCAAATAATTTGTAGCCACAGATGAAACACAGATTGAACACAGATAATCGGGAACGCAGGGACGCAGGAGTGACTGCTTCCGCTTCTTCCTGCCTTCCTGCGTTCCTGATGCGTTTCATAATCTGTGTTTCATCTGTGTTTCATCTGTGGCCAACGTCGGCATGACCGATCTCATCCTAAAACTTCTCGGTGCGCGCGTGGAAGCGGCTGGCGACCTCGCGTCGGTCCGGCTCGCGTTTCAGGGCGGCGTCGGTGCCGGGTGGGTCGTGCTGCTCGCCCTTGCGCTCGCGGGGCTGGGAGTCTGGACTTATCGGCAATGGCCGCCATCCACCACACCCGCGCGCCGCTGGCTGCTTACCGGTTTGCGAGTTGCGTTTCTGCTGCTGCTCACGCTGCTGCTGTTGCGGCCTGTGCTCGCGTTCACCGTCGAGGGCAGCGTGCGGCGCACCTTGCTTTTCCTCGTGGACGGCT
Organism: uncultured Klebsiella sp.; assembly: GCA_964478755.1. Classification (GTDB taxonomy): domain Bacteria; phylum Verrucomicrobiota; class Verrucomicrobiia; order Limisphaerales; family SXTU01; genus SXTU01. Next base: position 10,426 of record CAYZJP010000093.1, on the reverse strand, counting down.
CGGCTTCGATGCAGATCAAGGACCCGCGCGTGAATGCGGACGATGTGAAGCGCGCCGCACTCGTCAAGGGACTCTCCGACCCGACGAAAGGTCTCGCGCAACAGCCTCAGGCCGGTCGCCTCCGCGAAGTCGAGGCCATCGCACGGCTCGACTTGCTCAAGGCCGGCCTGAAGAACGAGAAGCTAGATCTGCTCCCGCGTCTTGATTACGAGTTCGATCTCGTCCCGTTCAGTTTCGGCACGGACTTGAACGCCTTGCCACGCGGCAAGAGCGAGGTTGTTGAAGGCGAAACCGAAACGAAGAAAACCCGCCGCAAGGCCAAGGTCGCGCAGTTCGAGTGGGTGGACAAACTTGACGCGAACTCCGCCACCACGCCCATCGGCGACGCGCTGCGCAAGGCCGTCGAGCTGAAGCGCGGCCAGCCGCTTGCGGGCGTCGTGCTCGTGACCGACGGCGGTCAAAACTCCGGTCCGTCGCCGCGCGAGGTCGCCGCGCAGCTCAAGCAGGAAGGCGTGCCGCTCTACATCTGGGGCGTCGGCATCACCAGCCCGCGCGACATCATCGTCGCCAATTTGTTCGCGCCCGAAGTCAGCTTCGTGAAGGACGAGGTGCTTGCGAATGTGCGCGTCCGGTCTCAGGGGCTTGCCGGGGAGAAGGCCAAGGTCGTCCTCAAGCTCGGCGAAACGAAAGTGGATGAGCGCGAAATAACCTTCGGCCCCGATGGCGAGCAAGTCGTGGCGATGCGCTTCACGCCGGACAAGATCGGTGACTTCGAGCTGGAGGCGAGCATCGAGGCGCGCCCCGACGAGACGGTGAAGGACAACAACTCCCGCGTGCAGCATCTGCGCGTGATCGACACGAAGATCCGCGTGCTGCTCGTCGAACAGTCGCCGCGCTGGGACTTCCGCTACTTGCAGGCGATGTTCATGCGCGACCGCCGCCTCGAGCTGAAGTGCGTGCTCTTCGAGGGCGCGCCATCCATTGCGCGCGATGTGAACACGCCCTATCTCGAACGGTTTCCCATCAACCGAGAGGAGCTGTTCAACTACGACCTGATTGTCTTCGGCGATGTGGACCCGCGCCAGCTCACCGCCGAGCAGCAGCGGAACATGGGCGAGTTCGTGTCGCGCTTCGGCGGTTCGTTCCTGATGGTCGCGGGCAAGCGCTTCAGCCCGAACGCGTGGCGCACCACGCCCATCGAGCAGATCCTCCCCGTCGAGTTCGACGCGCTCAACACCGCCGCCGTGACTGGTGAAGGCAATGCAGACAAGCCTGTCCGTCTCACGCTCACCGCGCAGGGCCGGAGTTCCACGATGCTCCGCCTCGCGGACAAGGACGAGGAAAGCGTTGTGCTCTGGAAGACTCTGCCGCCGGTCTATTGGGTCGCGAAAGTTGCTCGCGCCAAGCCCGGTGCCGAGGTGCTCGTGATTGACCCCGATCCGCTGAAGGCCTCGCGCTTCGGCCCGATGCCCGTCGTGGCTGTCCAACAATACGGACTCGGCCAGTCGCTCTTCGTCGGCACGGACAACACCTGGCGCTGGCGCAAGAACACGGGCGACGAGATTTACACAACGTTTTGGGGTCAGATCGCGCAACGCCTCGCGCTGCCGCGTCTCACCGGCGGCTCGCGACGCACGCAGCTCACGCTCGACCGGCAGAACTTTGTCAGCGGCGACCGCGTGGCGATTTACGCACGCCTCTACCGCGCGGGCTTTGAGCCGGTGAATGACGCGGTGGTGAAGGGCAGCTACAGTGTCCGCACCGGCGACGGTGGCGGCGCGACAGAAGTTTCCCTGCGCCCCGTGGCCGACCAGCCGGGCGTGTATCGCGGCGAGTTCATCGCGCCTGCGGCGGGCAACTACAAATTCGGCATCGAAAGCGATCCGGACACGCGCGTGGACTTCAACGTGACCGCGCCGCAGTTTGAACTCGGTGACACCGCGATGAACGAGCCGCTCCTGCGCGAACTGGCGACCATCAGCGGCGGCGAGTTCTTCCGCGAGGAAACGCTCTTCCAACTGCCCGACAAAATCCTGGCCAAGACCGAGCGCGTCCGCTCGCCGCTGGAAGTCGAGCTGTGGGCCAGCCCGCTTTACTTCCTGCTGCTGCTCGGCGTGGTCACGACGGAGTGGGTGCTCCGCAAACTGTCGCACTTGAAATGACCGCCGCCCCGGAACAACGCACCGCTTCCGTCCCGCCGAGCACCCTGCTCGCGGACAAGATCGCGGGCGTGCGCTCGAAGAAGACCGGCGTCGAGATCGGCTCCGGCGTGGCGATGCTCCTCGGCGGACTGACGCTCGCTCTCGGCATCGGGATGTTGCTCGACTGGTTCCTCGATCTTCCGTGGGCCGTTCGTTTCCTGCTGTTCCTCGGCTACCTCGCCGCGGCTGGTCATGTCATCTGGCATCACATTCTCATCCCCTTACTCCGCCAGCCCGACGACGACGACATCGCACTGCTTGTCGAACACGGCAACCGTCAATTCGCCTCGCGCCTCATCGCCTCGCTTCAGCTCACGCGGCCCGGCGCGATCCAGAATGGCGAGGCTCCGGCGCTCGTTCGCTCGCTCGTCGCCGAGACGGAGCGCATCGCCGGGCCGCTGGACTTCACGGCGGTCATTCCCACGCGGCAGTTCCGCCGGCTCGCGGGCTGGGCCGTTGCCATCGTCATCATCGGCAGTGTGGTGTTCTGGAAGGGTGAGGAAGTCAGCCGTGATTTGTTGAGCCGTGCGTTCCTCTCGCAAGAGGTTCAAGTTCCGCGCAAGACGCGCATCGGCCAGACCAGCGGCGACCTGCGCATCGCGCGCGGCGACAACGTGACCTTGTTCGCCGTCGCGAAGGGTGTTGTGCCCGATCACGCCAAGCTTGTGCTCAAGTTCGCCTCCGGTCGCACGCAGGAATTCCTCCTCGACCAAAGCCCGGCCAACCATTCGCACTTCGCGCAGATGCTGGAGAATGTTCAGGACTCTTTCGACTACACTTTTCACATCGGGGACGGCAAGTCGCGCACTGCGCGCGTCGAGGCGGTCGAGCGGCCCGGCATCGCGAAGCTCGACGCGCTTCAGATTTACCCTGATTACACGGGCCTCGGGACCGTGCACCGCTCGCTCGGCGATCTTACGCTGCTCGTCGGCAGCAAGCTGGACCTCACGCTCACGCCGACGAAGGAAGTCGTGCGTGGTGCGGTTCTCGTGACCAGTTCGACGAACGCCGCGCCCTTGAGTCTGCCGCTCCGGATCAATCCGAAGAACCCCCGCGAGGTGCAGGTGACCATTCCCATCACCAGCGAGGCTCTCAGCGGCTTCTCGATTCATCTCGAGGACAAGTTCGGTTTCCGCTCGAAGGAAGATGCGGTCTATCGCCTCGAAGTTTTGCCTGATCGCGTCCCGGTCGTGCGCATCACCTATCCTGAGCGCAAGGAGGAATTGATCACGCAGAAGGCCACTGTCCTTATCGGCTTCGAGGCGGTGGATGATTTTGCCGTGCAGCAGCTTTTTCTCCGTTACACGATTGATGGCGGCGAGGAGCAAGGGATCGAGCTGACCCTGGAAACTCCGCAGCGCAGCCTCCGCCGCCGTTATGATTGGAAGGTCGCCGCTCTGAATCCCAAGGTCTCCGAGGGCGCGACCCTCGAATACTGGATCGAGGCCCGCGACAACAACAACGTCACCGGACCCGGCATCGGCACCAGCGAGCATTTCAGCGCGAAGGTCGTCAGCGACGCCGAGAAGCGCGCCGATCTCCTCAACCGCGTCGGCGACAGCATCGGGGCCATCGGCGAGGCCGCGAACGATCAGGAGAAACTCAGCCTGCGCCTGGGCGACATCATTCAGGGCCGGCCGGAGCGGAAGTAGCGGAAAGGGAAACGCGGCGGCGCGCTGGAGATTTGCGGAACGCCGTGCTTTCATCTCCGCATGGCAACGGCCTCGCTCACCAAACTCGTCCGCCACTGCGATCAGCTCCTCCGCGCCACCGAGGTCGCGGACTGGGATCGCGCTCACAACGGCCTCCAGGTCGGGAATGACGGCCGCGTCACGCGCATTGCGGCCGCCGTGGATGCGAGTCTGGCGACTGTGAGGCTCGCGGTTGCCGCGCGGGCCGATTTGCTCGTCGTCCATCACGGGCTGTTTTGGAGCGACACCGTGCCGTGGACGGGGAAGCGCCGTGAGCTGCAACGGCTCCTCATTGAGAACAACCTCGCCATCTACAGCTCGCACCTCCCGCTCGATCTGCATCCCAAGCTCGGCAACAACGCGCAGCTCGCCGCCGCGCTGGGCTTCAAGCAGCTCAAACCATTCTTCCTCGCGAAGGGCGCGCTCATCGGCCTTCAGACCGCGACGAAAATCAGCCGCGACGAACTGGCCGGCCGGCTCGCGCGGGCGACGGGTTTTCCCGCGAAACTTCTCCCCGGCGGCGCGACGCAGTGCCGGCGCATCGGCATCGTGACCGGCGGGGCGGGTGCGGAGTTGAGGCAGGCGGCGGCGGAGGGCGTGGACACCTTCATCACGGGCGAGGGGCCGCATTGGACGTTCGCCCTCGCGGAGGAGCTGGGGCTGAATGTCCTCTACGGCGGCCACTACGCCACGGAGACGTTCGGCGTGAAGGCGCTGGCGGCGCATCTTTCCCGCAAGTTTGGCGTGCCGTGGAGCTTTCTGGATCATCCCACCGGACTCTAAGGCCGCACCTCGCGCTGAGGGCGAGTCCGGCTGCTTTTGGCTCGCCAACTCCACAAAATCCGGTGAACTAACCGTCGTGTCCGTGAGAAGAATCTTTCCCAACCTTCAACTGGCCCTGCTCACCGCGTGGCTGGCCGGCGTTACCGGTGCGCCGGCGCAGGGGAAGTTCGCGGCGACGAAGGAGAAGCCTTACCTGAACTCGCTGGGCATGAAGTTCGTCCCCGTGCCGGGCACGCGCATCGTGATGAGCGTCTTCGAGACGCGTGTGGCGGATTACGTGCCCTTCGCGGATTCGTTCACGAAGAATGATTGGGCGGCGCTGGGCTACACGGGCAAGACGAATTATCCCATCAGCAACGTGACATGGGAGGAGGCGTCGGCGTTTTGCCGCTGGCTCACGGAGAAGGAACGCAAGAGCGGCGCGCTGGGCAAGAAGGACCGTTATCGTCTGCCCACCGACGCGGAGTGGAGCGCCGCAATGGGCAAGAGCAAATTTCCCTGGGGCGAGAAGTGGCCCGGGAGGGCCGACTGGCCGAAGCTGCCCGGCTACAAGCCCGTCGAGGGCGACAATATCGCCGCCGTGGGCAGCTTCGCGGCCAATGCGCTGGGCATTTACGATCTCGGCGGGAATGTGTTCGAGTGGGTGAACGATTGGTATGTGAAGACGATGAATGATCCGAAGATTCATCAGGAGGACAAGAAGCTGAAGGAGGATGGCGGGGGCCGGAAGTTCAAGGTGCTGCGCGGCGCTTCGTGGGTTTTTTGGGATCCGGTCAGTGTGCAGAATGCCTGCCGGCATATTGCGCTCCCGGATGGGCGCGGGGGCTTGTATGGTTTTCGTTGCGTGCTCGAACCAGACGGTGAGAAGTGATTCCTTAACTCCACTCTGACCATGCCCGGCTTTCTCAAATGCTCCTGTGAACATTGCGGCGGACGCATCGAGTATCCGGCGGAGGCCGTGGGCGCGAATGTGGCCTGCCCGCATTGCCAGCAGGAGACGCCGCTCAAGCTGGACAGCCCCGATGACGCGGAGGTGATCGCGGTGGGCGGTGGGAAGGCCAAGCTGGTCGTCGGGACGGTGATCGCGTGCGTGGTGGCCATCGCCGCGCTTGTTGCGGTGGGAATTTACGTGAAGAAGAGAGGCGGCGCGAAGGATTCGCTGGGCACGCCCACGGGCGCGGCGCAGAAGCCGGAGAAGATGGTTGCCGCCCCTCCGGCCAATCCCTCCGCCCGCGTGGAACTGGATCCGCCGAAGGCCGTTGTCCCGGTTGTGTCCAAGTTTCAGAACGGCCTGACCGGCGCGCAGATCAAACACGGCCGCGAACTTTTCGGCGGCGCTTGCACGGAGTGTCACCGGCAATACGATCCCGCCACCTATGGCGCGACTGAGTGGGAGAAGACCGTTGGTGCGATGCGCGGCAAGGCCAAGCTGAAGGGACGCGAGGGCGATGATCTGGACACGTTTGTCCGCACGGTGAGGAATTAGAGCCTGGCTGAATTATTCGCGCTTTTCCACAGCCGGGAAAGTCGTCACTCTACGCCCATGTGCCAGGTTCGTTTTCTTCATTTGTTGGTCGCATTGTCTCTGAGTGTTCGGGCTGTCTCCGCCGCCCAGCCGGTGCCCAAGACCCGCGTCACCTACTCCGAGGCTTACGGCAAGTCCGCCGCGCCGCTGGAGGTGAGCGCGCAAGACCTGCCGCGCTTTCCCGCCGTCGAGTCGGCCAAGGCGCTCGAAACTTTTCAGGTGAAAAAAGGCTTCCGCCTCGAACTCGTCGCCGCCGAACCGCTCGTGACCAGCCCGGTGACGATGGCGTTCGACGAGAACGGGAAACTCTACGTCGTCGAGATGGTGGATTACTCCGAGCGGCGCGACGAGACACCGCACGCTGGCCGCATCCGTCTGCTCGAAGACACGGATGGCGACGGCAAGTTCGACAAGTCCACCATTTTCGCTGACAACCTTCCGTGGCCCACCGCGATCATTTGCTACAACGGCGGTGTCTTTGTCGGCGCGACGCCGGACATCATCTGGCTTAAGGACACGAAGGGCACCGGCAAGGCCGATGAGCGCAAGGTGGTCTTCACCGGCTTCGGCAGCGGGGCGGCGCGGCTCAACGTGCAGGCGCTGCTTAACTCGTTCAACTGGGGCCTCGACAACCGCATCCACGGCGCGACCGGACCCATTGGCGGCAGCGAGGTGAAATCCACCGCGACGAATGCCGGCCCCGCGCTGGACTTGCGCGGACGCGACTTCGCCTTCGATCCGCGCAGCATGAGAATCCAGGCCGAGGCCGGCGGCGGACAATACGGGCTTTCGTTCGACAGCCTCGGGAGAAAGTTCGTGTGCAGCAACAGCGACCACTTGCAGATGCTACTCTTCGACGCGCGTTATGCGGGGCGAAACCCCGCGTTCGCCATGCCCAGCCCGCGTCTGAGCATCGCTGAGGACGGCCCAGCGGCGGAGGTTTTCCGCATCAGCCCGGACGAGCCGTGGCGCATCGTGCGCACGCGCTGGCGCATCAGCGGCGTCGTGCCGGGCATGGTCGAAGGTGGTGGGCGCGTCTCCGGTTATTTCACCGGCGCGACGGGCGCGACGATTTACCGAGGCAACGCCTACGGTCCAGAATTCGTGGACAACGCCTTCATCGGCGACGCGGGCGGCAATTTGGTGCACCGGAAAATTATTTCTCCCAAAGGCGTCGCGCTCACGGCGAAGCGTCCGGCGGACGAGCAGGACATTGAGTTCGTCGCGTCGCGCGACACGTGGTTCCGTCCGGTGCATTTCCAGAACGCGCCGGACGGCTGCCTCTACATCGCCGACATGTATCGCGAGGTTATCGAGCATCCATGGTCCATCCCCGAGGCGATCAAGAAGCACATTGACCTCAACAGTGGCAACGACCGGGGCCGCATCTATCGCATTGTGCCGGAGAACTTCCAGCAGCCGAAGCTGCCCAGGCTCGGCACTGCGACGTTGGCGCAACTCGTCGCCAATCTTGACAGCCCGAACGGCTGGACGCGCGACACCGCCGCGCGCCTCCTCTACGAACGACAAGACCGCCGCGCAGGTGGCGAGCTGGAAACTTTGTTTGCCAAGAGCAAATCCGCCGTGACGCGCATTCATGTGCTCTACGCGCTGCAAGGCCTGCTCTTGCTGGACGCGAAGCATCTGCTCGCCGGCTTGTCCGATGTGGACGAGCGTGTGCGTGAACACGCGGTGCGCTTGAGCGAGCCGGCGTTGACGGGCGCGCGCGGTTCCGGCGCGCTCGCGGAAAAATTGCTCGCGATGACGACCGAGCATTCTCCGCGGGTTCGCTATCAGCTTGCGTTCACGCTCGGCGAAGTGCGCAGCCCCGCGCGGCCCAAGGCGCTCGCCGACCTCATCCGGCATGACGCGGACAGCCCGTTCATGCGTGCCGCCGTGCTGAGTTCGCTGGCCGACGGGGCAGGGGAGGTCTTCGCCGGGCTTGTGCGTGACGTGCGTTTCCGCTCCCAGCCCGGCAGCGAGGAATTCTTGCGCCAGCTCGCCGAGATGATCGGCGCGCGGAACAGTTACGCCGAGGCCAAGCCCGTCCTCGAATTTGCCGCCAAGCCCGATCCCGCCGCGCCCATTGCGACCTGGGTGCGCGCGCTGGGCGACGGTGCGGTGCGCGCCGGCACGACGCTCGCGGCGTTGGACAAGCTGCGCCATCTGCAAAGCGTCTTCGCCAATGCCGCGCAGACGGTGGGCAACGAGAAGGCTGCTGAGTCCGCGCGCGTGCAGGCGGCGCAGTTGCTCGCGCTCACCAGCTATGCCGAGTCCGGCACCAAACTGATTCCGTTGCTGGATGCGCCGTCGGAGCCGCTCAAGCTCGCGGCCCTTGCGTCACTGGCGCGCTTTCCAGCGCCCGAAATCGGCGGCGAGCTGGTCAAGCGTTGGAACGACTTTTCCGCACGCGCGCGCACCGACGCGCTGGCCGCGCTGACGACGCGTCCCGAACGCGCGCTTGCGTTGTTGAAGGCCGTCGAGTCCGGCAGCGTGAAACCGACGGACCTGCCCGCCGCCACGGTGAAGGTGTTGCAGGCAAGCAAGGACAAGACCGTGGCCGCGCTCGCGACAAAGGTTTTCCCGCCCGCGCCCAAGCCGGCGGATGTGCTCAAGACGTTCCAGTCCGCGCTCGACTTGCGCGGCGACGCGGCGCGGGGCAAGGCCATTTACACCGAGCGTTGCGCCTCCTGCCATCGCACGGGCACGGATGGCTTCGCGCTTGGCCCGGACTTCGTGACGGTGAAGACCGCCGGGAAGGAGAAGATTTTGAGCAGCATCATCGAGCCGAACGCGGAGGTCGCGCCGCAGTTCATCGCGTTTCAAGTGGACACCAAGGACGGCGAGAGTTACACGGCCCTCATCGGCAACGAGACGCCGAGTGACGTGACTCTGCGCATGGCCAGCGGGCTGAACATCACGCTGCCGCGTGCCAAAGTGAAGGGCATGAAAAGCTCCGGCCTGTCGCTCATGCCCGAGGGTCTCGCCGCCGGCCTGACACCGCAGGCGATGGCGGACTTGATGGAGTTCATCGTCACGGCACCGGCACCGAAATGAGAAGTCAGGAGTCGGAATTCGAAATTCAGACGACAGCACATCACTTCGCACGCAACCGAACCACAGCATCCCGACTTCTGAATTCTGGCTCCCGCCTCCTGCCCCATGCACGTTTACGACCACCCCACGTTTCACATGGCCTGCCAGCAGTTCGATCTGGTGGCGGACCGGCTGGACATCCCGGCGAACGACCGCGACCGGCTGAAGTATCCCAAGCGCGCTCTCACCGTCGCCGTGCCCGTGCGGCGCGACGACGGCAAGGTCGAGGTCTTCGCCGGCTACCGTGTGCAGCATCACCTCGCGCTCGGTCCGACGAAGGGCGGCATGAGGTATCACCCCGATGTGACCGTCGGCGAAGTCGCGGCACTGGCAATGTGGATGAGCTGGAAGTGCGCGCTGATGAACCTGCCCTACGGTGGCGCGAAGGGCGGCGTGGCGTGCGACCCTTCGCAGATGTCCGTCGGCGAGCTGGAGCGGCTCACGCGGCGCTTCACGCAGGAACTCGTCTCCTTCATCGGCCCGCAGACTGACATCCCCGCGCCCGACCTTGGCACCAACGAGCAGGTCATGGCGTGGATGATGGACACCTATTCCGTCCACGCCGGCCACGCGCAACCCGCCGTCGTCACCGGCAAGCCCGTGGCCATCGGCGGCTCGCTGGGCCGCCGCGAGGCGACCGGACGCGGCGTCAGCTACCTCGCCAACCGCGCGATGGACACCATCGGCCTCAATGCGAATCAGGCGACCGCCGTGGTGCAAGGTTTCGGTAATGTCGGCTCCGTCGCCGCGTTCTCGCTCGCGCGCTACGGCGTGAAAATCATCGCCGTCAGCGACGCCTTCGGCGGCACGCTCAACCCCGGCGGGCTGGACCTCGGCAAGTTGCAGGAGCACGTCGCGCGCACGAAATCCGTCGCGCACTTCCCCGGTGGCGAGAACCTCACCAACGAGCAGTTGCTCGTCACGCCGTGCGACATCCTTGTGCCCGCCGCGATGGAGCGCCAAATCACGGCGGCGAACGTGAATCAAATCCAGTGCCGTATCCTCGCCGAGGGCGCGAACGGCCCGACCACGCCCGAAGCCGACCTCGTGCTGGACCAGCGGCCGGACATCTTTGTCATCCCGGACATCCTCTGCAACGCGGGCGGCGTGGTGGTTTCCTACTTCGAGTG
>CAYZJP010000092.1:0-19730 GCA_964478755.1 uncultured Klebsiella sp. | reverse complement strand
ATCCCATCGCTCCATGCGCTCACTCGCGGTAGTCCACCAAATCGGGGCAAGGGCACTGTGCGCAAGGCGACCGGCGGGCCGTGCTCCGCCCGCCGCTGAATTCGCGCTTTCAAGCCGCCGTCGTTTCAGGGCATTTTCAAACCATGAAAGCATTTCGCCCGTTCGTCGCCGTCATAGCCGTCGCCGTTGTCCAATCCGGCACCGCCCAGACGCCGGAATGGATCTGGTTCAACAAGACTTCCGCCGCTGAAGTGCGGTTTTTTCGCAAAGCCTTCATTGTCGAGGGCCAGCCGAAGAAGGCCGAGCTGCTCGCCACGGCGGATGACGGCCTCGAAGTTTTCCTCAACGGTGAGCGTGTGCTCACCGCGCACGAGTGGAACAACGCCCACAAGACCGACCTCACTGGCAAGGTCAAGGCCGGGGCCAACGTGCTCGCCATTCGCGGCGTGAATGGCGACAGCTCGCCCGCTGGAGCCATCGCGCAACTGACGCTCGCGACCGAGAAAGGCCAGCAGCTCATCGTCACCGATGCGTCGTGGAAAGCATCGGACAAGGAGGCGAAGGACTGGAATCAAGCCGGCTTCGACGACGCGGCGTGGAGCGCGGCGAAGTCGCTCGGCAAACTCGGTGTCGAGCCGTGGCGCAACGTCTTCGCGGCGATCGTGCCTGGTTCCGCGAAGAAAGCGCCCAGCCAGAAGGGCGAGGCGAAACGGTTCGCTGCTGCCGCCGAGCAGCTCTACACGCTGCCGGATTTCAAGATCGAGCTGCTGCACAGCGCCGACCCGGAGGAAGGCTCTTGGGTCAATATGTGCAAGGACGACCAGGGGCGGCTCATCATCAGCCCGCAGTATCGCAGCGCGAATCCCGACGGCGGCCTGTTGCGCGTGACGCTCGGCACGGATGGGAAAATTGTGAAGCGCGAATTCATCGCCAAGCCGCTCTACGACGCGCAAGGCATGGTCTTCGCCAATGGCGTGCTGTGGGTCGTGGTGAACAAATACTCGACCAAATTCGAGTCCGGCCTTTATCGCATCACCGACGACGGAAGCGACACTTGGGGCAAGATTGAGCTGGTGAAGAAAATCCCCGGCGGCGGCGAGCACGGCCCGCACGCCGTCACGCTCGGGCCAGACGGGAATATTTATGTGATGGCCGGCAATCACACGAAGCTCGTGGATGACATCGCACCGACTTCGCCGCACAAGAACTACACCGAAGACCACGTGCTCCCGCGCCAGTGGGACGGCAACGGCCACGCGGCGGGCATTCTCGCGCCGGGCGGGCAGATATACCGCGTCAGTCCTGACGGCAAGAAATGGGAGTTCTTCTGCGCGGGTTTCCGCAACGAGTTTGACATGGCCTTCAACGCGGACGGCGAACTCTTCACCTACGACTCCGACATGGAATGGGACTGGGGCATGCCGTGGTATCGCCCCACGCGCGTGAACCATTGCGTCTCTGGCGGCGAATACGGCTGGCGCTCCGGCACGGGCAAGTGGCCGGACTATTACGCCGACAGCCTCAGCTCCTGCCCGGACATCGGCGTGGGCTGCCCGACGGGTGTGAGCAACGCGAAGGGCGCGAAGTTCCCGGCGAAATATCAGCGCGCGCTCTACATCATGGACTGGACCTACGGGCGCTTGATCGCCGTTCACCTCAAACCTGCCGGCGCGAGTTACACGGCGACTTGGGAAAACTTCGTCGCGCCGGCCGGCCTGATGAAACCCGGCGAGCCAAAGCCGCCGCTGAACTTGACCGACCTTGTCATCGGTGACGACGGCGCGATGTATTTCGTCATCGGCGGCCGCGGCACGGCGTCGGGCCTCTATCGCGTGAACTACACCGGCAAGGACTCCACCGCCGCCGCGTGGGAGCCGAACAAAGAAGGTGCCGAGGCCCGCGCGCTGCGTCGCAAGCTGGAGTCCTACCACGGCAAGACTGATCCGAAGGCGCTCGATTTCATCTGGCCGCACTTGAGCAGCCCTGATCGCAACCTGCGCTTCGCCGCGCGCATCGCGCTGGAGGCGCAGCCCGTCACGACCTGGCAGACTCGCGCGCTGGAAGAGAAGACTGCCGACGGTGGCCTCACCGCGCTGCTCGCGCTCGCCCGCCTCGGCGGCAAGTCCGCGCAAGACGAGTGCCTCCGCGCGCTCGGCAAATGGCCGCTCGCTTCCCTCCCCGAGCGCCAGCAGCTCGACAAACTCCGCATCGTCCAGGTCAGCATCGCGCGCAACGGCCTGCCTTCCGCCGACGTGATGAAGCTTGCGACGGAGAAACTCAGCGCGAGCTACCCGAACAAGAGCACGTTTGTGAACCGCGAGCTGTCCCAGGTGCTCATCGCCCTCGGCGCGCCCGACGTGGTGGACAAGACCCTCACCCTCATGGCCGCCGCGCCGACACAGGAGGACATGATCCATTACCTCTTCCACCTGCGCACGGCGAAGCACTGGACCGCCGACCAGCGCAAAGAGTATTTCAGCTATTGGACCAAGGATCGCTCCGGCTACGCGCACCAGGGCGACACCGTGAAGTGGTTCCAAGAGGCGGGCCGGCCTTACGGTGACGGCTCCAGCTTCAACAACTTCTTCAAGAATTTCCTGAAGGAGGCGACCGCGAACCTGACCGACGCCGAGAAGGGCGAATTTGGTCCGCTCCTCGCGAGCATCGCGTCCGGATCGCCCTCCGGTCGCAAGACCGTGAGTGATTTTCCGAAACCGCAGACCCGCACCCCGGTGAAGGCGTGGACGATGGCCGATATCGAGGGCGACCTCACCCGCGTGAGCAAAGGCCGCAACTTCGAGAAAGGCCGTCAGGCATTCGTCGATGCGCAGTGCCTCGCGTGCCATCGCTTCGGCAACGAAGGCGGCGGCATCGGCCCGGACCTGACGGCGGTGGCCTCGCGCTTCAGCCGGCGGGACGTGCTGGAGAGCATTCTCGAACCGAGCAAAGTTGTCTCCGAGCAGTTTCAGAACACGACCGTCGTGCTGAAGAACGGCGATGATTTCACCGGCCGCCTCGTGGATGAGACTGGCGACCAGCTCGTGCTCGTGCCCAACCAGCTCCAGCCCGAGACGAAGATCACCGTGAAGAAAGCAGACGTGAAGACGCGCGCCTTCTCCAAGATTTCGCCGATGCCGCAGGGTCTGGCCGACGCGTTGAGCAAGGACGACATTCTCGACCTGCTCGCGTTCATCGAAAGCGCCGGCCGCAAAAACAGCGCGGCCTTCGCGAAGTAGTATTTGACCAGTTCCAAGATGCCGTCAGGGATGTGTTCGTCATCGCATCCACGCCACGAAGACGCCCGTGGTGGGCAGCGATGTGGGCGGCACGCCGGAGATCATCCGCGATGGTGAGACGGGCCGGGCTTCCCCGCTGAAGATGTCGGTGCACTTGCCCGCACGGTGCGGGAATCACTCTCCGAAACCGAAGTCACCCGGCGGATGTGCGAGCAAGGCCGGGCGAGTGTCGAGCAGCATCACAGCCTCGACGCAATGCTGGATCGGCTCGGCGGGATCTACCGGCGCTGTTTGCCGAACGCGAGGTGAGCAGCGAAGGCCACACTCTGCCCGGGCCGTTCTCCCTCACCCCTGCCCTCTCCCGCTGGGAGAGGGGGAATGGCTGCCAGGGCTCGTGGCACCGGGCGCGTGCCAGTGGTCGAGTGGCGGTCAAGGTGGCTCCCTCTCCCAGCGGGAGAGGGTTGGGGGAGAGGGAGAATTGCGACGAAGCTCGGGTGGTGAGCGTTGCAACCGAGGGCGTTTGGTAGGGCGCGGTGTCCTCACCGCGCCGCCGAGGGGCAGTGACGTGCGAATGAGTTACTTGGCCCACCATTCCGCATAGCGGACGATGGGAAGCAAGATGTCGCTTGGGAGGTGGCGGAGCGGCGTGTAGATGACCATCGTCTCCTCGGGCAGATGATGCTTTTCCACCAACCAAGTCACCGGCCCGGTGCTCAACACATACAGCACCGGGAAGAGGAAGAGCCACCCCAGCCACGTCACCCAGGGATTCCGTGCGCTGTCCGGTGCGTCGGTTTCTTCCTTCCGGTCTGGCGTTGAGCCACTCATGCAAGCTTGAGCGGCAGTTCATCCGCTTTCTCCAGCGGCGTCACCGGGTCTATGAATACCCAGCACAGCGCTCCGAGGCCATACACAGCAGCAAAGACATAGAAGTTGATGCTCCAGTTGTTGTTTGTCGCCGCGAGGATGAGCGGGACGGCCATCGGCGCAACGGCACCACCGGCGTTGCCCATCATGTTCATGCTGCCGGAGAGCGACCCGGTGTGCCGACCGCCCACGTCCATGCACGCGCCCCAGCCGCCGGGCATCGCGAGGTCGTTGCAGAAGCTCGCCAGGCCGATGGCGAGCACGGCGAGGAACGGATTCGACAGGAAAGTGGAGAAGAGCAGCAGCCCCCCCGCGCCAGCCAGCCCGAGGAAGCCCATCAAGCGCCGCGTGTTCGCCAGCCCGAGCGGGCCGCGTGAGAGCGGGCCGGAGATCAGTCCACAGAAGATGGAGCCCAGCCCGCCGAAGAAGAGCGGCACGCATGCCATCATCGTGAGCTGCCAGTTGCTCATCTCGGCAAAGGTTTTCTCCTCCTTCAAGTAAGTCGGGAACCACGTCACGTAGAAATACCAGCCGTAGCTCATGGCGAAGTATTGGCCCCAGAGCAGCCACGCGGTGCGGCTGGCGAGCAGCTTCTGCCACGGCACGCTGGCGTGGGCGTTGACGCCGGCGCCGGAGTCGCCGATGTGCGCGAGTTCTGCGGCGTTCACAGCCGGATGATCCTTCGGGTTGTCGCGGAACCACGAATAGAAGAACCACGCCCACACCGTGCCCAGCAGGCCGAAGGTGAGGAAGGTGTAGCGCCACTCCATCACGGTCAGCATCCAGCCCACGAGCAGCGGGGTGAAGGCCCCGCCCCAGCGCGCGCTCAACCACATGATGCCCTGTGCCCGCACGCGTTCCTGCACCGGCAGCCAGAGCGTAAAGGCCTTCGTCAGGTTCGGAAAACATCCCGCCTCGCCGATGCCGAAGAGAAACCGGAAGAACACCAGCGACCCCAAGCCCCACGCCCAGCCCGTCGCAATGGTGAAGACCGACCACATCATCACCACGCGCATGAGCACGCGGCGCGGGCCGATCTTGTCGCCGAGCCAGCCGCCGGGGATTTCAAACAGCGCGTAAGCCCAGCCGAACGCGGTGAACGCGTAGCCCATCTGAATCTTGGTCAAGTGCAGGTCGCGCATGATGAACTCGGCGGACTTCGAGATGCACACGCGGTCCACGTAGGTGATCACGGCAAGCGTGACAGCGTAGAAGATCACCCACTGGCGGGCGTTGGTGGCGCGAACTGCGCCGGACGGAGCTGACATACGGCGAGTAAAGCGGGTTCAACGCGAAGACGCAAAGACGCAAAGGCACAAAGCGTAGAAATACTCTTGGAGCGCGGCCTTCAGGCCGCAGAACCGTGCGTGCTCACGAGCAAGCGTCAGAAGTTCCGACTGATTTCTTGACTTCGACCCGCTGCGGCGTGAACGCCGCGCTCGTCTCGGAAAGTGCCGGAGGCCCTCCGCGCCCTCCGCGCCCTCCGCGTCATTGCGCCTTTGCGTTGAAAGGCATCTACTCCAGCTTTGCCATCGTCTTTGGCAGCATCCCTTGTTCGTCGAACTTTAGTTCGCGCGGCTCGGTGAGGATTTCCACATCGTTCCGCCCTTGCGCCAGCGGCAGGAACGCTTCGCCGCACTCGACTTCCTCGACGTGCAGCGTGTTCTGAATCCACAGCAGCTTCGCGTGCGGCGGCTCGGTGAGGCCGATGGTCGAGAGCGCCACGTCCAGCAGCTCGCGGTCGGTGTCGTAGTGCGGCGGGATCATCGCGACCTGCGGATAGCACGCGGTCGCGACGTTGATGTAGGTGACGCGCTGGTCCATCGCGTCCACCACGCGCGTGAGGCAATACTCGGACTTGCCCAGGCCCGTCGCGTTGCCGTGCGTCGGCTCGGTCAGACCGCGCACGGCGATGCGCTTGAGCTTTGGAAACTCGTCCGCGTCGGAGACGTGCTCGAAGCGCTTGCGGCCGGTGACGTTCGTGTCCATGCCGCAGCCGGAAATCTCCTTGCCGATTTCGTCCACGAGCAGGAGGTCCGCGTGATCGAAGGGCAGGCGCGGCAACCAGTGGCGCGCGAGTGCGAGGAGTTCCGTGTCCTGCGTCTCGAACTCATGCGGCAGCACAGCGCGGATCAAGCCGGTCTCGTCGTAGGCATTCTCCACGATGCCGAGCGCGGCGAGAATGCGGCCCTTCTCAATCACGCGCCGGCCCACGCTGCGGACGATGGTGTCGAACGAGTGGTCTGCAAACGCGCGATGGTAAATTTTCGCGCCCTCGTGCTTGCCCAGGCCGATGAGCAGCATCTTCATCAAGCCGCTCTGGTGGTCACCGAAGAGTTCCGTGTGCGGCTTCACGCGGCCCACGACGACGACGTGATCCGCCGCGAGTGCGTCGCGCCCGAAGTGAACGGGAATGCCCTCCGCCGTGCGGTCGAGCACGACGGTCTCCATGCTCGTGCGAATGGGACAGCCGCAGAAGTCTTCGGTGATGCCGTAGTTCGCGAGGATCGCGTGCTGGCCGTCTGAAGTTCCGCCGCCGTGGCTGCCCATCGCGGCTACGATGAAGGGCTGCGCACCAGCAGCGCGGAAGAAATCCACCGCTGCCTTGAGGATCGCGGCGATGTTCGTGATGCCCCGACTGCCGGCGGTGATGGCGATGGTCTGGCCGGGCTGCACGCGCGACGCGACGCCGATGCGCGTCAGCTCCGCGCGCACCTCCACCGTCACGTCTGGCACGAGCGGGCGCGCGAACTTTTGGCGGACGCGGAAGACTCTGGGATAGCGGGTTGACACGATTGGAAGCTAACAGCGGAACCGATGGCGCGGAAGTGGATTCCTGAGTGGCAGGGCACGGATGCCCTATTCCTCCCGTTTGGTTTCTTTGGCTTGCTTGGCAGCATCAATCTGCCGCCATCGCTCCTTCATGCATGACCGTGCAGACATTATGCTGAATGTCAGAATCGAGGCTGAAACTACAGACGCAACTGAACAGAGCCGAGCTTCCTGGATCAGTTGATGAAAAAACTCATTGGACATCCCGTAAACGTGAAGTTCGGCGACAATACTCTGGTGGAGAAAAACAACGAGTAACGTGAACGATGAGACTGTGATACCGACGGCACACGCCGACACCTTCATTGAGGTCTTCCATGGAAGCAGAGGTAACCCAAGGGATGCTTCCCAACGCTTCATTTCAATCCGCACCAGCCAGCAAAGCAGTCCAATGACTGGCACCAAGAAGATGCTGCCGTCCCTCATTCGATTGAGGCTGCGGTCTGGAGAGAGCTTCACTGCCAATACGAAGAGTTGATATACGAAGCCGATGACCGCCGTCCACGAGAGCACCTTGCTGGATGACGCACGCTGCGTCGCCGCGCTCGAAGCGAAGTAAAGCATCGCGCTGAAGACGTAAATCCAATCACGCCAGCCGAAGTTCACGAAGACGTGGTAGAAATACCAGTGGAGGAAGCCAGCCGGGACCATGAGCACGCCGACGCCCATCAACGCGGCCGCAACCCGGCCTCTCGTTTCGACCGTGCTCATCGCGGTGTTCATCACACGGCCCAACGCTAGCAGCGAACCGCAGGGCGGAGAAGTGGATTCCCATCCCCCTACAGTCTGCACCCCATTTGACAAGAGCACAGGCGGAGGGGTTTGGTTTAAGCGGCAACCTATGAATCCGCCGGACAACGCATATACCGAGCCGCTGGCACCTTCGGACGAGATGACCATCGAGGAGGCGGAGCAGTTTGTCGCCCGCAGCGAGGCGTTCTGGTGGGATGGACAAAAGCTCGCGGCCAAGGCGCATGTTGCGCTGTTCACCCGCCTATACACCCTGGGCGCGCTGGTGGCCTTCACGTTGGCAGCGGTCTCTCATCTGGCGTTCGGTTATTCCCGGTGGGTTTGGTATCCGTTTATCGGATTCGCCTACTTCCTTGCCTGGCGCGGCTGCCGTCACTACCGGGTGCTGCGCCTGTTCGAGCGGGCGGGTCCCCAGACATTCGAGGCGTTGCGCAGGATCGCCGAACGGAAAAAAGTCGCCCTGACGACAGCCACGATCGGCCCGACCAACCCCCCGGCTAATCGCCCGGACCAGCGCGGTCAGGTCGCGGCCCCAAACAGGTCCGGCGCGGCGCGGGAAACCAAGGCCTGCGAGCGGGTGAGGATTTCGGAGGAGGACTCGCAGCCCAGTGCGAAGTCGGCCAGTTCCTTGCACTCGGCGAGTTTCAGCCGGCGGATGATGTATTTGATCGGCGGCACGAGCGGTGGCGTGATGCTGAGTTCGTCCACGCCCAGGCCGAGCAGAATCGGGATCATCGCCGGGTCGCTGGCCATCTCGCCGCAGACACCCGTCCAGATGCCGTGGCGGTGCGCGGCTTCGACGGTGAGCTTGATGAGCCGCAGCACGGCGGGATGCGTGGGGTCGTAAAGGTAGGCGATCTTCTCGTTCAACCGGTCCACGGCGAGCGTGTATTGGATGAGGTCATTAGTGCCGACGCTGAAGAACTTCACGCGTTTCGCGAGCGAGTCGGCGATGAGCACGGCGGAGGGAATCTCGATCATCGCGCCGATCTCGAGGTTCTCGTCGAAGGGCACGCCCGCCGCGCGCAGCTCGGCCTTGCACTGCTCGACGAGTTCGTTCGACTGCGTGAGTTCTTCCAGGCCGGAGATCATCGGATACATGATCTTCACGTTGCCTTCGGCGCTGGCGCGGAGGATGGCGCGGAGCTGCGCACGGAAGATGGCGGACTCTTGCAGGCAAAAGCGAATCGCCCGCCAGCCGAGGAAGGGATTCATCTCCGCCGCGTCCTGCGCGATGCCGACGACGCTGGGCAATTTGTCGCCGCCGAGGTCGAGTGTGCGGATGATGACGGGCTGGGGTTTCAGTTCGGAGGCGACCTGATGATAGGCTTGATACTGCTCCTCCTCGCTCGGCAGGGTGGAGCGGTTGAGGAAAAGGAATTCCGTGCGGAACAGGCCGACGCCTTCGCTGCCGGCGAGTTTTACCTCGGCGGCATCGGCGGCCTCCTCGATGTTCGCGGAAAGGGTGATCTGCGCGCCGTCGAAAGTGACGGCGGGCTGGTCGTGGATTTCGCGGAGACGATCTTCAAAGGTCTTCTGGCGCTGCTCGATCTGGCCGTATTGGAACAGCGTCTGGTCGGTCGGGTTGAGGATGACGACGCCATTGAAGCCGTCGAGCAGCACCGTCTGGCCGGCATGAAGACCCTGGCTGGCGTGCTGCAGGCCAACCACCGCCGGGATGCGCAGCGAACGTGCCATGATGGCGGTGTGCGAGGTCTTGCCGCCGACATCGGTGCCGAAGCCGAGCACCATTTTCTTGTCCAGCCGCGCGGTGGTCGAGGGCGCGAGGTCGTGTGCGATGACGACGCACGGCTCCTTGAGATGCGCGACGTCCACAGCCTCCTCGTGCCCGATGAGATTGTTGACTACACGCGCGGCGACATCGCGCAAATCCGCGACGCGTTCCCGCAAATAATCGTCCGGCAGGGATTCCAGCGTGTGGGCGAAGCGCTCGGCGACGGTGTGGAAGGCCCACTCCGCCGTGACCCGCTCGTCGCCGATCATGCGCGTGACACCTTCGAGCAGCGTGGGATCGTCAAGGACGAGCAGATGGGCCTCGAAGATGCTCGCGTCCTTCGCGCCCATCGCCTGCGTCACCTGCTGCTGGATTTCGTGGAGCTGCTGGCGGGTGGCGAGGAGGCCCTGTTCGAGCCGCTCAAGCTGCCGGGGCACGTCGGCCTCGGGGATTTCCTGCCGGAAGATTTTCGCGCGCTGCTGGCCGAGGACGAGAATCTTGCCGACGCAGACGCCGGAGGAGACGGGGATGCCGCGGAAAACCGTCTCTCCCGTGGCAGCGCGCTCTGGCATGAGACTCCCTTAGCCGAGGCGCGACGGTTTGGAAATTCAAAAGTCCGCCGCCCGCCGAAAATCCACGGCGCGCCTACTTGCCGTATTTGCCCTTTTTCTTGGCCGTCTGCATCGGGGCCGAGGCCTTCTGCGCGTCCGTAGCCACTGTTTTTTGCGCGGCCGCAATGTCCTTCTTCTGCTTGTCCACATCGTCGTGGGCCTTCTTCGTCTTGTCCGTCTCGTCCCGGAAGGCCTGCAGCGCCGCCTTCACATCGCCGTCATCCTCGACGGCCTTCTGCACCTCGGCCTGAATCGCACCGGCCTGTTTGCCGGCCTCGGCGGCGGCGGTGCGGAGCTGCTTGATGTTGGCGTCCGCCTCGATGCGCTCGCGCTCGATCTCGACAGGGTGACGGATGGTCTTGGAAAGCTCGACGATCAGCTCCTTCCTCTTGTCGTCGGCCAGCTTGGTGTCATCCCGCACCTCGCCAAATCGGACATTGGCCTTTTCGGCCTCCTTGGCGGCTTCCTGATAATCGGACTGCGCGCGGATTTCCTTCGAAAGAGTTTTCTGGGCCGCGTCCACGGCGCGCAAGGCCGCGTCGCGCTGGGCGAGGGCGGCGGGCAGGCCGAGCTTGCCCCCGATGGCGGCCGTGGCGGTCTGGCGGGCCTTCTGAACTTTCGCGAGCGAGGCCTGATAGCTGGCATCCGCCTTCTGCGCCTCTCCCTCGGCCTTGGTGAGTTCGCGGTTGGCCTCCGCAAGTTTCTTCTGCGCGGCGTCCAGTTCCTGCTTGGCCTGCTGAGGCGTCTGGGATTGCTTTCCCTTCGAGGATTGGGCGATGGCTGGCGGCGCAACGCAGGCGAGACAGATGGCGGCGAGGGCGAAGGATTTGGCGAGTATTTTCATCGGCGGCAAATGCAAAAGTTCCACTGACACGTCTTGCTTAGACGCATCCGCTTCAACGAAGGTAACTGCGCGTCGCGCGCGGGGAAAGCCTCGGCCCAAACGTAGAATTGACGGCTTCATCCGTGGGCCTACGGTTGGGGCGTGAATCACCTGTTGCGTTTCGTCGCCACGCTGCTCGCGTGGAGTGTTCTGCCCAACTTGCTTGCTGCCACGGCGCACGATGGTCTGCCCGTCGGCTTGGAGAAGCGCGTGCCGCTCACGACTTCCCGCGTCGTCGGCTCGCCGGACCCGCCGCTGCCGTTGCGGGCAAAGCGCGCGTGGCCCGCGTTGAACTTCTACCACTCGCTCTTCATCGGCCGCGACGCGAGCAGCGACGGCTTCCTCGTGGGCGAGCAGGCCGGGCGCATTCTCTCGATCTCGCACGACCAGGCAGGCACGACGACGAATGTGTTCCTTACGGTGCCGGACCATGAGTTGTATTCGTTTCATTTTCACCCGGGCTTTGCGACGAACAGGTTTGTCTTTGCCTTCGTCAACGGACCAACCACGAAGCAGACGAACAGCGCCGGCGTGGTGCTGGGCGGGACGAACCGGTTCAACCGCATCCTGCGCTACACCGTCACGCCGGAGGGGCGCGCGAATCCTGATTCGCAATACGAAATCATCCAGTGGTGGTCCAACGGACACAACGGCGGCCAGATGACGTTCGGCCTCGACGGAATGCTCTACATCACGTCCGGCGACGGCACGAGTGACTCGGACGGCAACAACACGGGGCAGGATATCACCGACTTGAATTCCGGCCTGCTGCGGATCGACATCGAGCATCCCGATGCGGGCAAGGCGTTTTCCATTCCGAAGGACAATCCGTTCTGGGACATTCCCGGCGCGCGGCCGGAGCTGTGGGCTTACGGTTTTCGCAATCCCTGGCGCATCACGATGGATCCGGCGGACGGCGGGCTGCTCGTGGGCGACATCGGGCAGGATCTGTGGGAGATGATCGAGCTGGTGACGCGCGGCGCGAACTTCGGCTGGAGCGTGCGCGAGGGGAATCATCCCTTCCACGCCCAGCGCAAACCCGGGCCGACTCCCATCACGCCGCCGCTCATCGAGCATCCTCACGCCGAGGCGCGCTCCATCACGGGCGGTGTGGTTTATCAGGGCGGCAAGTTCGCCGAGCTGCGCGGCGCTTACCTTTACGGCGACTACGGCACGGGCAAAATCTGGGCGCTCAAACGCAAGGGTGACAAGGTGACGTGGTCGCGCGAGATCGCGGACACGCCGCATCAGATTCTCGCGTTCTGCGAAGGCCGCGCGGGTGAAATCTTCTACGTGGATTACGCTGGTCAACTCTACGAATTGGAACCGACTCCGCCCGAGACGAAGAAGCGCCCGGTATTTCCGCGCAAACTCAGCGAGAGCGGCCTGTTCGCGAAAGTGAAGGGCCACGTTGTCGCGCCCGGTGTGATTCCCTACTCGGTGAACTCGCCGTTGTGGTCGGATGGCGCGCACAAGGAGCGGTTCATCGCGCTGCCGGGCGAGACGCAGATTGGTTTTGCCGAAGGCGGCGGCTGGAAGTTCCCCGAGGAAGCCGTGCTCGTAAAAAGTTTTGCGCTCGATCTCGAAGCGGGCAACGCGAAGACCCGGAAGTGGATTGAGACGCGTTTCCTCCTGTTCGAGCAAAACGAGTGGGTGGGCTACAGCTACCGTTGGAATGACTCGCAGACGGACGCGACGCTTGTTGAGTCGAAGGGAGAGGATCGTGATTTCAAAATCAAGGACATCCGCGCTCCGGGCGGCACGCGCAAGCAGACGTGGCATTACCCCAGCCGCGCCGAGTGCATGACCTGCCACAGCCGCGCCGCGCAGTTCGTGCTGGGAGTGAACACGCTCCAGATGAACCGCGAGCACGACTACGCCGGCGGAAAGGCCAACCAGCTCCGCACGCTCGCACACATTGGCGCGTTCGATTTGAAGCCCGACAAGGCCGGCATCGTGAAGCTCCCCAAGCCGCCGGAGAAAATGGCGAGCCTGCCGAATCCCTACGACGAATCTGCGGCCCTCGATCTCCGTGCCCGCTCTTATCTGCACGCGAACTGCGCGCAATGCCACGTCGAGGCCGGCGGCGGAAACTCGGCCATCACGCTGCATTGGAACACCACACCGGACAAGATGCGCCTCATCGGCGTCGCGCCGTTGCATGACAAGTTCGGCCTCACGGACGCCCTGCTCGTCGCGCCCGGAGCGCCCGAGCGCAGCATCCTGATGCAGCGTGTCCTCCGCATCGGCCAGGGCGGAATGCCGCCGCTGGCGAAATCACTCGTGGACGAACCGGCGGTGAAGCTGCTCGCCGAATGGATTCGACAGGTGAAGCCCGTGGAGGGGAAGTGATTGGTGCCCTTGCCCCGATTTGGTGGCCATCATCGGTCTGCTCGCGGCCATCGCCATCCCGAACTTCGTGAAGGCGCGCGCCACGGCGCAGAAGAACGCGTGCATCGCGAACCTCAAGCAGATTGACGGCGTGGTGCAGCAGTGGGCGCTGGAAAACAAGAAGGCCGCGACCGACACGTATGCCCTCACGGACACGACCGTGCTGGCCTACCTCAAAGGCTCGCTCCTGCCCGCGTGCCCTGGTGGTGGCGCTTACACGGCGAGCACCACGGTGTCCGGCTCCCCGACGTGCAGCCTCTCGGCGAACGGTCGCACGCTCTGAGCGTGGTTTCTGTTTGCTGAACAGTTGGCAAAGAAGAATGCAAAACGGCCCCGGTGACTCACCGGGGCCGTTCTCGTTTGCTTGACGTGTGGTTTAGCCCGTGATGCCGCCGGAACTGGTGAAGATGCCTTCCGTCCACATCTTGAGCTGCTGCGGATTGGAAGCCTTCTCCATCGCCTTCTCCTCGGTGATGATGCCCTGCTGAAGCATGTTGTAGATGCACTGGTTGAAACTCATCATGCCTTCGCCCTGATCCTCCCAGGTCGTGACACCGTCCTCGTTTTCGACGATCTTGCGGCCGGCCTCGATGATGGGCAGCAGCTTGCCAAGTTGGTTTTCCTCGATGGCTTTCTTGATCGAGATGGTGTTGATCATGATCTCCAAGGCCGGGCGCATCCCGCCGTCCGCCGTGGGCACCATGCGCTGGCAGCAGACGGAACGCAGCGTGCCCGCGAGCTGGCGGCGGATGGTGTCGCGCTCGTCCTGCTTGAAGTATTCCAAAATGCGGCCCACCGAGCTGTTCGCGCTGGTGGTGTGCATGGTGGAGATGACGGTGTGCCCGGTGTCCGCCGCGCTGATGGAGGTCTGGAAGCTGATGGCGTCGCGCATCTCGCCGACCATGATGACGTCGGGGTCTTCACGCAGGGCGCTCTTCATGGCACGGTGGAAGCTCATCGTGTCGAGGTTCAGTTCGCGCTGTTCGATGAGGCATTGATTTTCCTCGAACACGAACTCGATGGGGTCTTCCAGCGTGACGATGTGCTTGCGGAAGTTGTTGTTCAGGTGCTCGAGCATGGCCGCCAGCGTCGTGGACTTGCCGGAGCCGGTGGTGCCGGCCATCAACACGATGCCGCGCGGCGACTCGGCGACGGTCTTGAGCACCTCTGGCAGACCAAGCTTCTCGAAGGTCGGGACGGTCGCCTTGATGTAGCGCATCACGATGCACCAGCGGCCCAGTGCCTGGAACACATTGGTGCGGAAGCGGCCCACGCCCGGCGCGCTGTAGGAGAAGTCCGTCTCGCGGTCTGCCTCCAGCCCCGGGAGCATGTGCTTCGGGCAAATGCCGTTGATCACGCTTTGCATCCAGACCTGCGTCGGGATGAAGTCAATGGAGTGGAATGCGCGGCTGATGCGGTAGGAGGCGGGCGTCCCGACCTTGATGTGGACATCCGAGCAGCCGGCATCCACGCCGGCCTTTAGAATCTGGTTGAAATACGCTACGTCCTCGTTCGCGGGTTCGATGGATGGCTGTGCTGACATGGCGCGGATTTTATCCGGCGCGCAAGGTCATGCCAAGTTGGAATATGCCATCAGGCTCAAACGGGCCTGCGCCAGCGGAGTCAATTCCATGAACACCATCGAAACCGTGTAGCCCTGATGCCGGTCACCCCGGCAGTCCACCACCACGCCCGTCGCGCGCACTTCCTGCCCGTCCGCCGGGGCGCGCAACGCCACCGTCATCTCGGTCCATGCCGCGATGGGTGTCGCGGACCGGAATTCGATGCCGTTCTTGCGAATGTGCGTGGTGTCGGCGGCCAGATCGAGTTGCGTGGCGCTGCGGGTGGGGGCGGCGAAATCGGCGGAACTTGCTTTGCGAGTAGCCATAGAGATTGTGGGAAGTTAGCAGCGAACGGTGCGCCGTCAATGCGGTGGAAGAAAAATATTTTCCGGGGCTACCACTCAATCACCGCCGCGCCCCACGTCAGGCCCGCGCCGAACGCCACGAGCAGCACGAGGTCGCCGCGCTGAATCTTCCCCGTCGCGACGGCCTCGTCCAGCGCGATGGCCACGCTCGCGGCGGAGGTGTTCCCATATTTGTCGAGGTTGACGAACATCTGCTCCGGCTTCGCATCGAGCCGCTCGGCCACGGCGTCAATGATGCGCTGGTTGGCCTGGTGCGGGATGATGCACTTGAGCTGGGTCACGTTGATTTCGCAGCGCGCCAACGCCTCGCGCGCGGCGGTGCACATGGCGTTGACGGCACTCTTGAAAACTTCCTTGCCGTCCATCTTCAGGAAATGCAGCCGCTGGTCCACGCTCTCGTGCGTCGCCGGGAAGCGGCAGCCGCCGCCGGGCTGTGAGAGCAACGCGGCCTTCCCGCCGTCGGCGCCCATGCAGGCCGTGAGCAGCCCGTGCGAGTCGGGGCGGTGTTGCAAAATCGCCGCGCCCGCGCCGTCGCCGAAGAGCACACACGTCGTGCGGTCCTTCCAATCAATGATCGAGGAAAGCTTCTCCGCGCCGATGACCAGCACGCACTCGCTGGTGCGCGACATGATGAACTGCTGCCCGACCTCCAGCGCATAGATGAAACCGGAGCACGCCGCTTCCAAGTCAAACGCCGCCGCGCGCTTCGCGCCGATCTTGTGCTGGACCAGGCACGCGGTGGACGGGAACGGCATATCGGGCGTGATGGTCGCGACGATGATGAGGTCAATCTGCTCGGCGGTGACGCCTGCCTGCGCCATCGCGCGTTCGGCCGCCTTCGCCGCAAGGTCCGAGCAGAACTCGTTGTCTGCCGCGATGCGCCGCGCCTTGATGCCCGTGCGGCTGGTGATCCATTCGTCGGTGGTCTCGACGAACTTCTCGAGATCGGCGTTGGTGACCACGCGTTCGGGCACGTAGGCGCCCACGCCAGTCACGGAGCAGGTGCGCCCTTGGAAACCGTGCTTGGCGCGGGGATTGGTGAAGTCGCGGGCGGGTAGTAAACTCATTGCCTGGTCACGGGATTGCAATTTTCCGGCGCTGAAAAGTCAATTGGCAATTCCAACCCGCGAGGGAACGAAACCGGGGGCCGTTGAGGTCCATCTTCCCGGCCTGACAAATAATCGTCGCCAACCCTCGGGCGACACGCTACGCACTGCGCCCGACAATGAAGCGCCGCCGCCTGACTTTCCCCCGTCAACCTCACGCCGGCATTTCCGCCGTTCTCGGACATCTGCGACGCGGCGCATGGACGGTTGCTGCCGCGCTGGCGTTGTTGCCCGCCGGCCCGCTTCCGCGCGCGGCGGAGCCGGACCTGCTCGGCCCGGCGTTCAACCTGGTCGCCGAGAACGACATGGTGGTGCGCACCGACCGCCATTACACGCACGGCACCAAGCTCACCCTGCTGGGCAGCGAGGTGGCCGTGGCGCACGAACAACCGGGCTTCAACTTCCCGGTCTGGCTGGCGGAGCACACGCCCGACCTGGGACCGCCACCGCAGGCGGCGCGGTTGGGCGCAAGTCTCGGCCAAAACATTTACACGCCCACGGACATCAGCACTTCCGCGCTTCAGGTCAACGACCGGCCTTACGCGGGCGTGCTCTACGCGTCGCTCCTGTTGCAGAAGCGCGGCACGACGGCGGGCGGCACACCGTTGCTCGACAACTGGCGGCTCGACCTCGGTGTCATCGGCCCCGAGTCGCAGGCGGAGGAGGCGCAGAACACCGTGCACAGCGTGCGCAAGCTCGAGCTGGCCCAAGGCTGGGCGCACCAGTTGAAGACCGAGCCGGCGCTGGCGTTGCGATATCAGCGCACTTGGCGCTGGGTGCAACCGGACAAACGGGACGGCTGGGGCTGGGATTTTCTGCCGGAGGCGGGCGCGAGCTTCGGGAACATTGGCACCTACGCCGCGCTCGGTGGACAAGTGCGCGCCGGCTGGCGGCTGCCGGGTGATTTCGGGACGCAACTTATTGACTCCATCGCCGCTCCGAGCATGGGCCGCACGTCGGGCGCGGCGGCGCACCGCGGGATTTTCGCGTTCGCCGGCGTCGAGGGCCGCGCGGTGGCCTACAACGCCTTCCTCGACGGCAACCTCTGGCAGCACAGCCATCATGTGGACAAGTTCCCGCTCGTCGGCGACGGGAAGTTCGGCCTCGTCTATTCCGGCAAACGCTTCGACCTCTCGCTCACGCAGGTCATCCGCACCAAGGAATTTGTCGGCCAGCGTGAGATAGATGCCTACGGCTCGCTGGCCCTGTCCGTGAAGTGGGATCATCCCGCCGTCCGCCGTTGAGCCTCCACCATTGAAGGCCGCTGGCGGCTGGAACTTCTTGGATTGACTTTCAGCCCGATCACCCGGATAGCTTGGGCCAGTTCAGCCATGAAATCTGCAATTTCCCCTCCGTCCCGAGCCGGGTCAAAAGCCGGCTTCACCCTCATCGAACTCCTCGTGGTCATCGCCATCATCGCGATCCTGGCGGGGATGCTCTTGCCCGCGTTGGCTAATGCAAAAAGCCGGGCGGCGGGCGCGATGTGTTCCAACAATTCCAAGCAGTTCGCGCTGGCTTGGCATCTTTACTATGGCGACCACGACGGGCGGCTGGTGCTTAACCCGGACGGCACCACGGCTGGCGACGCCACCCATCCTGGATGGGTGCAAGGCTGGCTGAAGACCAGCACTTACGCTGACAACGTCAATACAGACTACTTGGTTGGTTCAGCGGTAGAGGCCAACGGCTCCATCGGCCCGAGATATGTGCGGAGCGCGAAAGTTTACAAATGTCCGATGGACAAGAGCGTCGATGCTGGTGGCCTCGGTGCTCGCGTGCGGACAATATCCATGAACGGATGGATGAACAACGCCGCGCGAGGCACCGGCACCGTCAGCGCGAAC
Source organism: uncultured Klebsiella sp. (assembly GCA_964478755.1). Taxonomy (GTDB): domain Bacteria; phylum Verrucomicrobiota; class Verrucomicrobiia; order Limisphaerales; family SXTU01; genus SXTU01. Next base: position 1,548 of record CAYZJP010000092.1, on the reverse strand, counting down.
AATGGGCAGACAATGTTCCGGCGGGAGACGGACATCCGGCAGCCCTCCGACATGTGGGTAACCTTGGATGAACGCATCGGCAGCATCAATGACGGCTGGTTTGCCGTGTCGGTGGATGCTTGGACGGCTGCTGGCGGCATCAATCCCGCCAATGCCAACATCACGGACTGGCCCGCCAACTACCATAACAAGGCGACCTCCTTCTCCTTCAGCGACGGACACTGCGAAATTCACAAGTGGAACGATCCCCAGACGATCCCCCTTGTCGAGCCGGCCGCCGGCACCCTCGCGACTCCCAATAACTTGGACGTTGTGTGGCTGATGCAGCACTCCACAACCTATTAGCCGGCCAAGTGGCACGAGCGTGGCTATGAAGGACTTTGCTATTCTGTTGTTGATGGTGGCGACGTTGCTTCCGGCTTGCCGCAAAAAATCAGGTCCACCGGCATCAACAACCCCGCCGGCTGAACAAGTGGCCGCTCAGTTCGGCGTCGACCCCACCGCGCTGCCTTCGCAAGCGGTGCTATACGACGCCATTTCCAGATACATGGCGGCCAACCAAGGCCGCGCTGCCAAGGACGTAAAAGAGCTGGTGGAGAAGGGTTTTCTGAAGCCGCTCCCGGCGCTGCCTCCAGGTAAGCGCTACGACTTGGACCAGCGCGGTGTGACTTTGAGGATTGTGGACTGATTTCAAGAGGGGGTTATGGGGGCTACGCGCGTCAGCATAGTCGAGGACGACGAACCGCTCCGCGAGCTGTGGTGCCGCTACGTCCGGCGCGCGAAGGACTTCACCCTCCAGCACGCTTTCGCCAGCGCGGAGGAGGCGTTGCCGGTCCTCCTCGCCGACCCGCCGGAAATCATCGTGGCCGACTGGCGGCTGGTGGGGCGGATGACGGGCATCGAAGTGGTGGCACGGCTCAAGCACCCGCACCCGGACGTGCGCGCCCTGGTCATCTCGGGCTTCAAGCTGGCGGAGCTGCCGCCGGACGCGCTGCTGGCTGGCGCGGACAGTTTCCTGCGCAAGCCCGTCTCCGGGCGCGAGCTGCTGGATGCGCTGCGGCACTTGCTCGCCGGGCAGTGCGAGTTTTCCCAGCCGGTGGTGGAACTGCTGCGCGCGCGTCTGCGGGAGCCGGCCGGTGAGCCGCCGCTGACGGTCGGGCCGCTCTCGGCGCAGGAACATCGCGTGCTGGAATGCCTCGCGCGGAATATGTCCGGCAAGCAGGTCGCGGAGGAACTCGGGCTGGCGTGGGGCACCTTCCTCACTTACCGGGACCGCGCCTTCAAGAAGCTCAGCGCGCATTCCCTGCTGGAGGCCATTCAATGTCTGCGGGCCTGGCCCCTGGCCCCGCCGCCCTTCGATCCCGCCCCGTCATGTCATACTTCTGTATGACATGACCAAGAGCGCATAGGCGGGCTACAACCTCCGGCAACAGTTCCATTGCCCTTGCCCCGATTTGGTGGACTCCCAGCGCGTGAGTGTGTGAGCTAGGGCACACACCATGAACGAAGCGAAAGTCACCTCCCGGAAACGCTACGACGAAGCCTTCA
>CAYZJP010000091.1:0-19900 GCA_964478755.1 uncultured Klebsiella sp. | reverse complement strand
AAATGATCAGCGCGTCCATGCCGTTGTCCATGAACCACTCGCCCATCGCCGCGCCGGCGAACGGCGCGAGATACTGCGCGGCTGCGGGGGCGTCCGCACCCGCCGCGACGATGATGGTGTCTTCGAGCGCGCCGGCCCGGTCGAGTTCGGCGATGACGCGCGCGATGTTCGACTGCTTCTGACCGACCGCGACGTAGATGCTGTAAACCGGGCGGAAGCTGGCGTCGCCGGAGGCGCGGCCCTGCTTGTTGATGCGCGACTGGTTGATCATCGTGTCCACGCCGATGGTCGTCTTGCCGGTCGAGCGGTCGCCGATAATGAGTTCGCGCTGGCCGCGGCCGATGGGGATCATCGCGTCAATGGCCATGATGCCGGTCTGGAGCGGCTGGCTGACGGATTTGCGCTTCACGATGCCGGGCGCGATTTTCTCGACCGGATAGAAAGCGGTGGCGTTGATGGGGCCTTTGCCGTCCACGGGGCGACCCAGCGTGTCCACCACGCGGCCCAACAGACCCTTGCCCACGGGGACGGAGAGCAGCTTGCCGGTGGTCTTGACCTCGGAGCCTTCGCGAATCTCGAGGTAATCACTGAGCACGACGACGCCGACTTCGGTTTCTTCGAGGTTCAGCGCGATGCCGATGACGCCGTTGCCGAAGTCGAGCATCTCGTTGAGCATGGCGTCGGTGAGGCCCTCAACTTTGGCCACGCCGTCGGAGATTTCGCGGACGGTGCCGACGTTCTGCCGGGTCACGGAGGTCTTGAGGCCCGCAATCTGGGCCTCGATGTCTTGCAGGATGGAGCTCATAGCAATTCGTTCTGTCGGAAAATCAAACCGTGTCGTTCAAGGCCGCGAGGCGTCCGGCCACGCTGCCATCGTAAATGTCGCTGCCGGCCTTCACCTTCACGCCACCGAGCAGCGCGGGGTTGATGAAGAAAGTAACGTTCATGCCCGGACCGTATTTCTGCGCCAGCGTGGCCTTGATGGCCTCCATCTGCGCCGGCGTGGACTCGACGGCGTTCTCGACACGCGCGGTGCGGCGGTCGAGGTCCAGCTTCACGAGCCGCTGGAGGTGCGTGAGCGTGCTCACGTAGCCGCGCGGCTTCTGCGCGATGACAGCAGTCACGGTCTGGCGGATCTTCGCCTCGTCGAGGACACCGTTGACGCGGCAGACGTTGAAGAGCGTCTTCGCGTCACGGCGGGCTTGTTTGCTGACTTTCATCGGGCGCGGGAAAAATCAACTAGGCGGCCAACTGGCGAACCGCCTCGTCTGCGAGGCGGCCCTTCTGGTCGGTGGAAAGAATGTCGCCGGTGGCGCGGCTGGCGGCGGCCACAACGAGACGGCCGAATTCCTGGCGCAGCTCGCCCTTCATGCGGGCCAGTTCGGCGTCGTTGGACTGCCTGGCCTTGGCGATGATGCTCGCAGCGTCCGCGATGGCCTTCTGGCGCTCGACTTCGGCGACGCGGGCGGCGGCGGCGCGGGATTCTTCGATGATCTTCTGGGCCTGCTGGCTGGCCTGGCCGATGACTTCCTGGACTTTGGCCTGCGCGCTGGCCAGCTCGGCCTTGATCTTGTCCGCGTTGGCGAGGCTCTCGGCGATGCGTGTGCGGCGCTCTTCGAGCACTTGGAGAATGGGCTTGTAGGCGAACCGATGGAGCAGGAAGGCGACGATGCCAAAGCTGATGACCTGCGCGATGAAGTGATGCGTGTTGAAACCGAACGTGTGCGCGGTTTCAGTCGCGGCCTTGGCGAAGTCGTCCGCGATGCCGGCGGCGAAGATGGGGGACAAGTTCATGGTCGTGAAAGTGGGGCGCGGAGCCTTGCGGCCCCGCGCCGGTGGATTACTGGCCTCTCGCCAGGTAAATGGCGAAGAACACGATGCCTTCAGCGAAGGCCGTGCTCAGGATGGCCTGCACGAGGATCTTCGTGGCCGCGCCGGGATTGCGCCCGACCGCCTCGGAAGCCTTCATGCCGATCAAGCCCACGCCGATGGCCGCGCCAAGCGCCGCCAAGCCGATGTGAATATTGCCTGTCATGGTTTTGCCTTTTGTTGTTCCCGCCGCCTCCCGCGATTTAACACGGTCAAGGCAGCGAAAGTGTTTCAATGATGCTCGTGTGCGTGACCGTGCTCATGCCCTTCCTCGTGCTGGCAGATCAACAACGTGAACACCGCAGTCAGCAGCATGAACACGAGCGCCTGCACCAGGCCGACGAGCACTTCCAGAAAGTAAAAGGGAATCGGGATGAGCCACGCCAGGCTCGGCACGAGGTTGCTCATCGCCTCCAGCATGTTCTCACCGGCATACACGTTGCCGAAAAGACGGAAGCTCAATGAAACCGGGCGGAAAAGAATCGAAACCACCTCCAGCACGCCGACCACGAGAAAGACGACGACCATCAAGGCCTTCATGAAGCCGGTCGTGTCGCCCTTCGGCCCGAAGAGATGCAGGATGAACCCGCCCGGCCCGTTCGCCTGCAAGGCCCACACGGTCCAGCACACGAAGAAGATCATCGCCATCGCGAAGGTCATGTTCAGATCGGCGTTCACACCGCGAAGCCACGGCTCCGTCACCTCGAACCCGTGCGGCCCTTGATGCCCCCAGCCGAGCGTGCCGACGCCGGGGATCAGCCCCGCCCAGTTCGTGAACAGGATGAAAATGAAAATCGTGGCGAAAAACCAAAAAGTCTTCTTGACCAGCTCATGCCCGATAATGCCCTCCAGAAACTCGTAAAGACTCTCCACCAGCCACTCCAAAAAATTCTGCGCGCCCTCGGGGACCGCCCGTATTTGCCGTGTGGCATACTGGGCGAAAAGAATGATGCCCAATGCCACAATCCATGTGACCAGGATCGAGTTGGTGATCGGGAAGGCTCCGATCCGGCCAATCTCGACGGCGTAAAGTGGCAGTTCGTGGCTTTCATGCACCGCTGTCGTTGCGGTCTTCCCCGTGTGTTCGACGGCTTTCGCCGCGTCATGCGGCACCTCCGCCGCGACGAGCGACGTAGGAACGAAGGCCAGCATAAGTGCCGCCAAGACTGCATTGAACACGTTTTTCAAGTTGGTGCCGCGCCGCACGCAGAGACACTTCAACGCTCTGGGTCGGAACGAAAACGGCGCGTAGGTTGCCGCGACGTGAAAAATTTCACAAGGGGTTTTTTTGCGGCCGGACAACTTGAAGTTCGGCACATCGTCTCGAAGACGAACACTAATGCGTGAGCCGGTTTTGCGCCGTTGAGCGAACCGCCCGGCGAACACACGGACGGCCCGTGCGCAGACAACTTGATGCTTTCCTTTCCCGTGCGTCCGTGGTTATTACGCCCACACCAATGCCGCCTGTAGCCACTTCATCGCGTCCCAGTCAGAGCGCCGAAGATTACTTGGAGCGCATCCAGGAGCTGATGGAGGGCAAGGGCTACGCGCGAGTCGTGGACATCGCGTCTTCGCTCAAGGTCAAGCAGGCCAGCGTCACCAGCATGGTGCAGAAACTCGCCGAGCAGGGCTACCTCAACTACGAAAAATACCGCGGCCTCATCCTCACGGACAAGGGCCGCGCCGTCGCCCACCGCATCCAGCGGCGCCACGCCACGCTCTCGCGGTTCTTCTCGCTCTTCGGACTCGACGCGGCGACCCAGCAGGCGGACATCGAGGGCATCGAACATCATCTCAGTCCCGACACGGTCGCGTGCCTCGCCGACCTCGCGGCGTTCTTCGAGAAGAACCCGGCGGTGCTGGACCAGTTCACCAAGTCGCGCGGCAAGGCCAAGCGCGGTTGAACGCGACGCATCGTATGGCCGACCACTGGAGCCGCATTCTGTCCCTTGCGCAGGAGGAGGTCCGCGCCACGCTGGCGGAACTCCCCGAGGAACTGCGTGAACGCGCACTGCCGCTGCCGGTGGTTTACGAGCGCTTCCCCGGCGCGGACATGCTGGATGATGTGGTGCAGGAGGACACGCTGGGGCTGTTCGTCGGCGAGGCGTTTCCCGATGGTGAAGGCGGGCCGTCGCCGCTGCCGCCGCAGATTTTGTTGTTTCTCGAGAACCTCTGGGACTTCGCGGAGCACGACGAGGAAACCTATCTCGACGAAGTTCACATCACCTACGTCCACGAGCTGGGCCACTACCTCGGCCTGAACGAGGAGGAACTCGAAGAGCGCGGTTTGTTGTAACCGCGAAGTGGCGGACTTGGAGAAGTGGCTTGCCGCTGCCGCGCCGCCTCTCGCATCCTCTCGCGCGATGGCCGACCGACCGCTTGCCACTCTCAACAGTCCTGACATGGCGTTGGAAACAACGCTGCGTCCGTCCGTCTTCGCGGACTTCACCGGGCAGGCGAAGGTCAAGGAGCGGCTGGAGATTTCCGTGCAAGCCGCGAAGCAGCGCGGCGAGGCGCTCGACCACATTCTCATCTCCGGACCGCCCGGCTTGGGCAAAACGACCATCGCGAACATTCTCGCCAAGGCGATGGGCGCGAACCTCAAGGCCACCAGCGGCCCAACCATCGAGAAGGCCGCCGACCTCGCGGGCCTGCTCACGAACCTCGAAGAGGGCGACGTGCTCTTCATTGATGAAATCCACCGCCTGCAAAAGACCATCGAGGAGTATCTCTATCCCGCGATGGAGGACTTCAAGCTGGACATCATCATTGACTCGGGGCCGAACGCCCGCAGCGTGCGGCTGAACCTCCCGCGCTTCACGCTCATCGGCGCGACCACGCGCAGCGGCCTGCTCTCTGCGCCGCTGCTCACGCGCTTCGGGATGCGCGAGCGGCTCGACTACTACGATGCCGCGCAGCTCCAGAAAATTGTCGTCCGCTCCGCGCGCTTGCTGAACGTGGAAATTGACGAGACGGGCGCGCACGAAATCGCCCGGCGCAGCCGTGGCACGCCGCGCATTTCCAACAACCTCCTCCGCCGCGTGCGCGACTACGCGCAGGTCCGCCACGACGGCCGCATCACCGAAACCGTCGCCGACAAGGCGCTGGCGATGCTGGAGATTGACCAGAACGGCCTCGACGAAATGGACAAGCGCATCCTCGAAACCGTCATCGGGAAGTTCGGCGGCGGGCCGGTGGGTGTGAGCTCGCTCGCCGTCGCGGTGGGCGAGGAGCCGGACACGATTGAGGAAGTCTATGAGCCTTACCTCATCATGGAAGGCTACCTCCAACGCACGTCGCAGGGCCGCATCGCGACGGAGTTGAGCTATCAGAAGCTGGGGCTGAAACCGGCGGGCGGGCGGCAGGCGAGTTTGCTCTGAGCGAAACGGACGGCGGGAACTTCGCAGGTCAATTTGCCGACGCGCTGCTGGGACCGGGCGCTGGGTCGGTGGGGGTCTCGGGGCCAGGCGTGTGGGGCCGGGGGTGGGGGGGTTTTTAAATGGCAACGGGCTTGGGCGGGGCCTCCGGAAGGCCCTTCTTGAGGAGGCGCTCCGGCCCAGGCACGCTAACGGAGGTGGAGAGGATGATCATCGGCAGGTCCTCGGCCAGCGCGCGCGCCTGCCGCGCCAGTTCGAGTCCGTTCATGCCTGGCATCTCGCAGTCCGTCATCATCATGGCGAAGTCCTGCGGTGCGGCGCGGAGCCGTTCCAGCGCCGCCGGCCCCGACGCCACGATCTCGACGGGCAGCTCCTCCAGCTTGAAAAAATGCCGGAGGAACGCGCGGATGGACTCATTGTCATCCACGACGAGCGTGCGGCGGGGCACGCGGGGAGGCGGTGGGGGGGGCGGGTTGGCCGGGGCGTGGGGCGGGGTTGCTGGATTCAAGGCTGGGCGGGGGTTGATGTGGGTCACGTCTAAGGCGCGGATTGTCGCAAACATTTCGCCCGCCACAAGTCCTTTCTTTGGCAACCGCCCCGCTGGCGCACCGGGAAATTCCTGAGCCGCGCAGACTGACACTTGTCAACCCGCTTTTTCTCGCCAATAGTGTCCGGCAGAAACTGCGACTTGCATGAACAGCAAAAAGTCCAGCCAACGCTCCACGACAGCCCGCCAGTTGTCACGGCTCGCATTCACTCTCATCGAACTTCTCGTCGTCATCGCCATCATCGCCATCCTGGCGGGGATGCTCCTGCCGGCGATGGCCAAAGCGAAAATGAAGGCGACGCAAACCTCCTGCCTGAGCAGCCAGAAGCAGATTGGCTTGGCGTTGCAGATGTATACCTCGGATTTCAACGAGCGTTTGCCGGGCCGCAACGACGGGTCTGGCTACCTTTCCGGCCAGCAGGCGCGTTACAACAACGGCAGCGATAACCAGTTGATTTTCCACACGAGCACCTACCTGGCGTTGCCCCGCCCTTCGGGAACGATGGTCACAGGCAAAGTCTTCATTTGTGCCGGGTATGCCCGCCACAACAACCAGTTCGTTCCTGGTGCCGGCTCGCCGGTGAACTACATGGTCACCGGGGCTTTTACCAACGGCAGCGTCGTGATCACCACCAACACCCCCTTCGGCTACACCTCGGGTCAGCCAACGGCCGCGCAAAGGCCGCTGTCTATCCCGCAGTTGGAGGGCATCGGTCCGTTGTCGAGCATCTACACGCTCACCGATGCCGACCAGGTGAACGTCAGCAATCCGGGCAACACTTGGCGCAGTCAGCTCCCGCTGTTCCCGGTGCATGGCAGCGTGCGCAACTTCTCGTGGTTCGACGGCCATGTCGAAACGCGCAAGGTGCAGGGCTTGGGCGTGGTGTTCTGACGGTAAAGGACTCTCACGACCTTCGCACACGGCCTGCCTGAGCGGCGGTTTCTTTGGCATTCTTGCGTGAACGCAAATTCCCAACCCCGTGCGGTGATCCCGTCGCTCCGTTCAGTTCCCCATTGCCAAAACCCATCGCGCCGCCGCACAGTCCGCACGCCCTTCCGCCAACCCGAACCCCGCGTGCGCCCCATCCTCTACATCGTGGAAGACGACCTCCCCGCGTTGGCAAGCGTGGTGATCGCTTTGGGCCACCGCTCCAGCCGTCTCCGGCTCCTCGGCGCGTCGAACCACCCCGCTTCCGCGCTCGTGGCCGTGGAGTGCGAGCACGTGGATTTGTTGGTGACAGACTGTAACCTGCCCGACATGGACGGGATTGAGCTTACCCAGCGCGTCAAGCAGATCAGTCCCGTCACCCGCGTCCTGCTCATCACCGGATATTACGACCCCACCATCACCCGGCGCGCGCTCGCCGCCGGGACCGACGGCGTGCTGCACAAGCCCTTCGAGCTGCCGGCCCTGCGCCACTGCGTCCACACCGTGCTGGCCGGCCACCGGGTGTTGAGCGACCGCGCGACCGGACACCTGCTCACCACTCCGCTGGCGGAGGATCCCGGCATCACCGCCGCAAAGCAGGCGATGGCGTCGCTCTCCCCGAAGCAGCGGAAAGTCATGACCCTCCTCATCAGCGACCATTGCCTCAAGGAAGTCGCCGACCAGCTCGGCATGTCCTTCCACACCGCCGACACCCACCGGCGGCGCGCCTACCGCGCGCTCGGCGTCCACAGCCTGGCGGACGCCATCCGCAAGCTCACCGGCGCGCAGCTCGGCAGTTGAGCGCGAGGGGAGCGCACCCGCCTCGGGTGCCGCCAGCCGACGCCCTCGTCGGCCGGCCCAAGTGTGCGCAGCGACTTCAAACGATGCGTCGTTCGGATGCGCCACAGTTTTCCCGCGAGGGCGCGGGAAACGGCAGGCGAGGGCGCCCGCGCTCCCCCCAGCCAGCTCCACCCCCGTCACGCAACTGCGTGACTTTGATAACTCCGGGAACCGGGCATCCTCTCCCCCGTTTCCTGATGACCGCTGCTGCCACAACGCCGAAGCCGGCACCCGTCCGCGCAACCCGCTCGCGCCTGGCGCTGGGCCGCGCGGCGATCTGCCCGCGCCGCAGAGCAGGTTGCCCGCTCCGGGCGGGCAGTTGCCTCCCTCGCGGAGCCATGTCCCCGGGACGCGCAGGCAGCTCCCTCCGCCGTCCGGCGACCTGCCTGCCCCGTCCGGGCAGCCTTCCGGACGATTCCGGCGGTTGCCGGGGCCGTTTAGGCAACCTCCTGCGCGATTCAGGCAGTTGCCTGAACGGTTTAGGCAGTTGCCTGAACGACTTAGGCAACTGCCTGCGTGGCTCAGGCAAATCCCTTTGCCGGGGTGAAACCTTCCCCGGCGAATTCAGCAACCCGTTAACCCTCAATTAGTTAAAAACATCATGGCCAAGCAAAACTGGTTCCCCAAGAAAGAGTCCGACCGCCGCACGCTCCTCAACAACCTCGCCGACAAGCTCCCCGGCGCGTATGCCACCAAATACGGCATCACCACCGACGAGCTGGCCATGCTGAACAACTTCCGCCTCTGGTTCAACTGGACGCTGGATGTCCTCGAATACATCCGGCAGAAAGCCCAAGGCTACACCGGCTTCCGTGACGCGGTGGGTTACGGCAAGGGCACCGCCACCGGCGCGCTCATCCCGCCACAGGGCTTCACCCTCCCCGCCCAGCCCAGCAGCGGCACGCCGCCCGTGGTCATCACCCCGCTGGCCAACGGCTGGCTGTTCACCGCCAGCCTCGTCAACCGCATCAAGGGCCACGCGGCCTACGCGGACGCCGACGGCCAGGACCTTGGCATCATCGGCGCGGAAGAACAGTCTGCCGACCCCGCCACCACCAAGCCCGACCTCAAGCTGGTGCGCGTGGCTGGCGGGCACATCGAGGTGCAGTGGAAGAAAGGCGGCTTCACCGGCGTTCGCATCGAAGTGGATCGTGGCAACGGCCAGTGGGTGTTCCTCGCGATAGACACCGTGCCACACTACGTGGACACGCTCACTCTGGCCCCCGGCACCTCCGCCATCTGGAAATACCGCGCCATCTACCTCGACGGCGACGAACCTTTCGGCCTCTGGAGCGACACCGCGCAGATCGCGGCGCAGGGGTGAGACAGATACCCCTTCGCATTCAAATCACAGGAACTCACCATGAAAACTACCGAAACAATCCGTGCGCTTCTCAAACATCTGTTGCTCCTCGCGCTGCTGCTCAACGGCGAAGCTGCCCGCGCGCAAGTGGGCGAAGCCGCCCCCGAGGTGCGTGTCCTCACCTACGCGAACGTTGCCTACGCTTACGCCCCCGGCTATCAGGACTGGGCTTATCCCGACGGCAACCGCCACGGCGGCGGTTACACCCTCAGCTATAATGCCACCAGCTATTCGCGCTATGGCGGTGGGCAGATTACCAATTACTGGGCTTGGAACAGCTACGAGAGCGGCTACGGAGGTGGAGCCTTCAATGTTTACGATGAGACCCGGAACTCGACCTTGTGGTATGGCGCCTGCCCGGCCACAGCGACCATCTGGAACTACCGGACGAACGCCAACTGGTCTGAGGGCATGGATGGACCGGCCACGAGTTGGGATCAAAGCTTCAGCACAGATACGAACTGGCTGTGGGAACCAGGTGAGTCCCGCAAGGCCCTGAACATCACTTTCCAGCCGGATTGGACGCTGGAGTTTGACTGGGGCCTCCCGCACCTGGGCTGCTATTACAAGCGGACCAACTACACCGCTGTGGACACGACGCTGGAGCTGTTTGCCGGGGGTGCCACCAACTCCACGGAGGATGTGACCATGCTGGTGAATGCGTCGGTTTATGACAATTTGCGCGGGCGTTACTTGACCTGGAACGAATTCACCGTGGCGGGCCGGACACCCAGCACGAACAACAACATTTTTTTTCTGATGCTGGACAACCAGCGAACGAATTTGACCTTCACCTTCAGCCCCACCAACGCCCTGCCGACCAACGCGCTGCCGGGGAGCTATGACTATTCTTTTTGGGCGTGGCCAGCCCGGCACCACCACTTCGCCGCTGTAGATCGCAATGGCGACGGGAGCATCGACTTCACTGGCACCAACGACCTGACCAGCGCTGGCTTCAGGTATCTATTTTGGGTCAACAATGACTACGAACTCTTTCACCAAAGCAGCCCCATCACGGGCGACCTTTATTACGAGTTTGATGACGTTCAGACCACGGCAAACGGAGCGACGGATTTTCTGTTCGACTACATCCATAATGAGCGCGACTTGGAGGACTTCACCCGGCTGCACATTCAGGTGCCGATCCCGTTCGCTGACACCAACTGGGGCGTGCGCATCAAGGGCGGCGACCTGAAGCTCTTTGGCGGCACGGACGGCACGTTGAGTTATTTGACGGACGTCACCACCGGCGCGGCACTGGTGGGCACCAATGGCGCGGAGTTTCTTGGGCGGACGGGAGCCGGCCCGGTTTGGATTCCCGGGGATCGGTTCGACGGCGAACAGCAGTTCCACCTGCTGTTTGAGGCCGGTCAGGCCGGCGATGCGACCTTGGAGGTGGAACTGGTCTGGCAAGGGCAGGTGGTGGGCAACTCACGCGTCTGGCTGAAGCTGCTGGATGTCAAATCCATGTATGACCAGTGGGTGGTGGGCGACTTGGAGGACGCCACACCCTCCACGGACTACCTCCCCGCCTTTGCCGCATCGCACGCCGGGAGCATTGACCCCGCAGTGCTGGCGCAACTGACCGGGGCCACCAACTACGTCCTCTTCGTTCATGGATGGAATATGCTGATGTGGGAAAAGCAGGCGTTTGCGGAGACGGCCTTCAAGCGGCTCTGGTGGCAGGGCTACCGGGGCCGCTACGGCGCGTTCCGCTGGCCGACCTACCACATGGGGCTTGCCACGGTGTTCAGCACGCTGGTCAACTACGACTGTAGCGAATACAATTCATGGAAGTCGGCGATAGCGCTGGAGAACCTGCTCGTGTATCTCAACGACACCAATCTCTGCGCCGGGAATGTGCGGGTGATGGCGCACAGCATGGGCAACGTAGTGGCGGGCGAGGCGCTGCGGCGGCTGCGAGACTATCGGCTGCCGGGGACCGACCAGCCCTACGTGAGGAACTATCTCGCCCTCCAGGGGGCCATCCCGGCGCACGCTTACGATGGCAGCGTGAACCATAACATAGATTTCCTGCCCTACGTGGTGGACAATCTCACGCCCAACCGCTACGCGATGTATTGGCGCGACACCAACGGTCCCTATTTTTCCGGCCCGAGCGGCGCAGGGACTTACAAGAATTATACAAACCCAGATGATTATGCTCTTGAGAAGTGGGTATTCGACCAGCAGACCAAGCCGGATGAGTCGCTGGGGTATTGGTATTCTCCCGCCGCCGCCACGCTGCCGCAGAACAGCGGCATCCGCCGCGGAATCCTCCCCTGGATGCGCGAGCTGTTCTGGCCGGATAACCCCAATTCAGCCCTGATGGCCGATACGCACGAAGCCTTCGCCTTCGGGATTGAGCCTCGATCCAGTGCATTGGGGGCGTCACTTCAAGTTCAAGGCTTGTTCGCCGGAAACGAACTAAACTTGCAAGCCCCGCCGTTTCGCTTCGCCAAGACGCACGACTATCACAGCAAACAATTCCGCTCGACGATTGCGTTGCAATGGGGATTCTGGAACACCGTCCTGACGGACTTTGGCTTCTGAAGGACGCTTATGAACTCACGAACTACCCTTCGCTTCAAGTCGGCGCTATGTGCAGTGTTGTTGTTGGCTCTCATCTTGACGTTCTTGCTTCGTTCGCGAACGCAGGACCACAATTTGAATCCGCAGTCCAAGCCCCCTGTGTCGCCGACAATGTCGGGCAGCAGTCCCAATTCGTCCGCTGCCCAGTTATCGCACGAGGACAAGGTGGCGCTGCTCAATGTGCCGGTGGCCAACGAGCTACAGGCCGCCATGCTATGGAGCAACGCTTTTCCGGAAAAAGCTGTCCGCTACGCTGCGGCTGTTCGAGGAGCAAACGCCCCCATTCATTTCTTCGGACTTTGCCTGGATCAAGATGGCAAGCCCTTGGCGGGTGTCAAAATCAAGCTCGGCGTGCGCCAGTGGAAGGGGTTCAGCCCAATCGATCTGCGTGGAGAAGAGCACAAGTTCGAGCGGATTAGTGACGCGAACGGCCGTTTTGAACTCAGCGGCACGATTGGGGACGTGGCCGGCATAGACGAGGCATTCAAAGCCGGCTACACATGGATCCCAGGCGGGACAGTCTCGCGGAACTTTTACCGACCTCGCGAATCGCTACCTTCGTTGGCCGAACCGGTGGTCCTTCAATTTTGGAAGAAGCTGCCAGCCCAGCCAATGTTTGCCGCCGCCCCGCCGTTGCGCCAGAAGGTTCGGTGCGATGGGACGCCCAGCCTCTACGATCTCAAGTCAGGCCTCGTCGCTGCCCAGCGCACGGATGCTACTGTGCAGTTTCTCATGGAACGTGACCCACAGGTTTTGAACGCCAGCACGACCAAACGTCCGTCTTGGAGTCTGACTGTGGAAATTCCTGGCGGAGCGGTGCAGCTTGCGTCAACCAACATGCCCTTCGTAGCACCGGCTGAGGGCTATCTCGGGCGGGCGGTGTTCGGGTTCGACGCTGCCGATGCCGGCTGGTCTCCCCGCACTAACACCACCATCTATTACCGCACCGGCACCGGTATGTATGGGCGACTGGAATTCGATATCACGGCCACGACCGACGGGTCAGTAGCCGCGTTGAACTGGAATTCGTTCCTCAATCCATCTGGCTCTCGTGTGCTGGAACATGATCCGGCCAAGCAGCTCAAGGCTCCAGCTAGCACACCATCTTCAGCGTTTCAGGGAGCCGCGCCGCAGCCGCCGGCAACCGCTCCGCCCCAGCCTTCCGCCCCACCCAAGGCCAGCGCACCCTTTGTCCCGCAACCACCGCCGGGCTTTCAAACCCTCACCAATCGGGCGCAGCCCGTTCCACCTCGCCCGCTGCGGTAATGGGGCTTGCTCGCGGAATGTGACAGATTCATCCTCCGGCCATGAGGGCTTCGCTCTGCCTGCGCTGGTTGCTCGGGATGCTGCCGCTTCTTGATTTTCCCGTATCACAAGCGGCGATGGTGTGGAGCAAAGCGTATCCGCAGCAAGCGATTCGCTACGCGGCATTGGTGGACTCAAAAAATGTTCCCATCCTTTTCTACGGCTTGTGTCTGGATCAGGATGGAAACCCGTTGGAAGGCGTGCGACTCAAGCTGGGGGTGCGCCAATGGCGTGGAGTGAGCCGCCTGGATTTGCAAGGCGTTGAACTCGCGTTCGACCGAATCAGTGACAAGAGCGGACGCTTTGAGCTTACTGGTATCAACGGGGATGTGGCGGGTGTCGATGGTGCGCAGAAGGAAGGCTACACTTGGATGAAGAAAGGTTCGGCTTCGGTCGATTTTTGGGGGCGCAGAACATTTGTCCCGACCTTGGATAGCCCGTTCATATTGCATTTCTGGAAGAAGCTGGGTGCGGAACCTCTGTATGTGACCCAGCCGTTCAACTTTCAGGGTGTTCGTTGCAATGGGGAGCCAGTGACCTATGACTTGATCACCGGTGCCAAGACACCCCAGAGCGCAAATCCGTCGGTGCGGTTTGCCATGCAGCGCGCGCCGGAGACCTTAACCCGGCAAAACAAGGCCAAGTATGACTGGCTATACACGATTGAAATCCCGGGCGGCGGAGTCTTGGAGACGACCACCAATATGCCTTTCGTGGCCCCGGCGGAAGGCTATCTGCCGCGCGCCTCCATTGGTTTCCAAGCCGATGACCCGGCTTGGAAGGCCGAAGCGCAGCGCGTGTTGTTCTTCAAGACCAGCACGGGCAGCTACGGACGGCTCGAAGTCCGGCTGCTCGCCGATGACGAGGGCAACGAGGCAAGCTTCAAGTGGACCTCGTATCTGAACCCCTCCGGTTCACCCGTGCTGGAGTATGACCCGGCCAAGCAGCTCAAGGCTCCCGCTAGCACGCCAGCTTCGGCGTTTCAGGGAGCCGCGCCGCAGCCGCCGGCAACCGCTCCGCCTCAGCCATCTGTCCCGAAAGGCCCCGCGCCTTTCATTCCCCAGCCCCCGTCCGGCTTCCAGTTGCTCACGAACCGAGGGCAGCCCTTCCCGCCCGGAGTCCCGCCGCGCCCGCCGCCGTGAGCGGGCGGTGGTTGGGCTTGGCAGGGGGACGCCGTTATTGGCAGGTTTAACAGTTTTTTGAAAAATGGGTGACCTGCACGAACATTGCCTCCGTTTTGTGCGCCGTCGCGGTGCTTGGGCGGGGTGCCGGACTGGGTTTTCACCGCTTCCGGGCACACCGCAGGTTCCGGCGTCCCGCTTACGCGGTCGCCATAGGCGTCGGCCCCGGCTATCAGGACTGGGCTTATCCCGACGGCAACCGCCACGGCGGCGGTTACACCCTCAGCTATAATGCCACCAGCTATTCGCGCTATGGCGGTGGGCAGATTACCAATTACTGGGCTTGGAACAGCTACGAGAGCGGCTACGGAGGTGGAGCCTTCAATGTTTACGATGAGACCCGGAACTCGACCTTGTGGTATGGCGCCTGCCCGGCCACAGCGACCATCTGGAACTACCGGACGAACGCCAACTGGTCTGAGGGCATGGATGGACCGGCCACGAGTTGGGATCAAAGCTTCAGCACAGATACGAACTGGCTGTGGGAACCAGGTGAGTCCCGCAAGGCCCTGAACATCACTTTCCAGCCGGATTGGACGCTGGAGTTTGACTGGGGCCTCCCGCACCTGGGCTGCTATTACAAGCGGACCAACTACACCGCTGTGGACACGACGCTGGAGCTGTTTGCCGGGGGTGCCACCAACTCCACGGAGGATGTGACCATGCTGGTGAATGCGTCGGTTTATGACAATTTGCGCGGGCGTTACTTGACCTGGAACGAATTCACCGTGGCGGGCCGGACACCCAGCACGAACTACAACGTGTTCCTCCTGATGCAGGACAATCAACGCACGAATTTGACTTTCAGCTTCAACCCCACCAACGCCTTGCCTGCTAATACGCCACCCGGCAGCTATGACTTCACGTTCTGGGCTTGGCCGACCCGCGACACCGTGCGCATCGGAGTGGACAAGAACCGTGATGGGAGCATTGACCTTGACGGGACCAACGATTTGACCACCGCCGCGATGCCGCATGTCTTCTGGACCAATGACGACAGCGATAACTACGACAGCGCGCTGGATGACCAAGTGGACCAGAACGGCGCTTCGACTTATGGCTGGAATCGCATCGCCAACACACGTGATTTGGAGGACTTTGAACGGCTGGCGATCCGTTTTCCAAGTTATGCCTACTACGACACTGAGGCCATTTGGAGTCTGAGGCTGACCTCTCCAGGCCCGCTCAAGCTATTTGCAACGGCTAGTGACTCCCGGACGCATGTGGAGAGTCCCGCCACCGCTTGGCAACTAACCCGGCAATTCATCGTGGTGGGTGAACCGGGAAGTTATCTGGGCGAGGTCAATCCCACGCTGACGTTGCCTGACTGGGTGGCGCAGCAATCGCTTCAGACCTTGCAACCCGTTTTCTGCCTCTTTGAAGCAGGGACAGCATGGACAGGGGCACTACAGGTGGAACTCTTGCGCAACGGCGATGTGGTCGGGCGGGCGAAAACTTACCTCAAGCTCAGGCCGATCACCGAAATGTATGACCACTACACGGCAGGCGACACGACCGCGCAAGGAGCTGCCGTGGCCAGCACCGCCCAGCAGATCGGCACTTGCCAACTCACCGGCTTGGACGATGACTATATCCTCTTTGTGCATGGCTGGCGGATGGAGCCGTGGGAGAGGCGGCGGTTTGCCGAGACCGCGTTCAAGCGACTGTGGTGGCAGGGTTATCGAGGCCGTTTCGGCCTCTTTTCCTGGCCGACGGAATGGGTCTCCACCTGGTCCGTGGTCGGAATCCCTCCTTTCCTGTTGCTGGACACGGGCAACTTCAACCGCAGCGAACAGCAAGCGTGGAATTCAGGCGCAACCCTCCGCCGACTCTTGATTTCGCTCAACTCCGGGGCGCAAACTGGCAAGGTGCGGGTGTTCGCCCACAGCATGGGCAACGTGGTGATGGGCGAGGCGCTCCGGCAACTGGCCGCAAGCGGCTACTCGAACGTGGTGCACACGTATGTCAGTTGCCAGGGCGCGGTGGCCTCCCATGCCTATGACGCACAAGCAACCGTCCGCACGCTGACCTTGAAAAATCCGAGTGTTCCTTTGGGCGAGTTCATCGGGGCCGACAGCGGCACGCGCAACATTTACCGTGAGTATCCCGTTGCCCCGGGCAGCACATATTTCGGCGTCGCGGGAATTGCTGGCGTGGCCAACTTCGTCAACTATCACAATGTTCTTGATTTCGCCCTGGGCAACTGGGAGTTCAACCAGAGCGTCAAGCCGGACAGTGGGTATCAATGGTCGCCGCGCAACGACTTTTTTGTGGGCAGCATCAACCTGTGGTATGACAATCAGGGGAATCCGATGGAACAGGACGTTGTGGATCGCAAGCTCTGGCCGGTGCCAGACCGCTACGAAATCTTCTCCCACGCGGCGGAAGCCAGATGCTATGCCATTGGCGCACAGCCTGCCTTGGCCGGGCCGTTTTCGGCTGAGATGGATTTACAAACTTTTGGGTTTGACCGTCCCTCAAGCCATCACAGCGCCCAGTTCAACTCCAGCATTCAAGTCAGACGGGTTTTCTGGCGTCGCCTGTTATTTGATTTCGGCCTCATCGACTCTCCTTAATCATCTTTGGACTATGAACCGCAAACGCCTTGCCGCAGCCATTGTCGCTGCGTTCTTCCTCTGCCTGCTGGTTATGCTGCAAAAGCGCACCAGTTCTCCCAGAGTGCTCGCGCCACCACAACAGGATACTGCCAAGGCCAGCGTCACCAATCATGCCCCGACAAGCGCTGACACCAAAGGGACAAACACCCTCTACCTGACGAACCTCCCGCCGGAGATGCGGGTCAAAATCAAGGAGCAGGACCAGAAGCAGCAGGAAGCGCGGCGAGCGGAGAAGGCCACCGCGTTCCTCAATCAAAAGAATGGACGCATTGACTTCTGGGGACTGGTGGTGGATCAGGATGACAAGCCGTTGGAGGGCGTTGAAATCCTTATGGATACCCGCATTTGGAATCTGGGCTTGGGACTGGATGCCAAATTTCCCGAATTCAAACGGACAACTGACGCCGACGGGCACTTTGAACTTTTGGACGCCGCAGGTGATAGTTTGGGCATTAAAGCAGTGCGCAAAGCTGGGTATGTCCTTTCTCCAGAAGATAAGCGACGGGCCATTTCGTTCCCGTATCACGGCATGTCGGTGAAGTTCACTCCCGATCCGCGCAACCCGGTGGTCATCCGCTTGTGGAAGGCCAAAGGGGCGGCTGCGTTGGTCTATCACGAAAGCCGTGCACTAAGGTTGCCGGTCGATGGTTCCCCTAAGCGTATTGACTTGGTCACTGGTATCAAGGTCGAAGAGGGTGGGCATCTGGAAGTCCGGCTGGTGCGTGATCCGAAAGACGCTTGGGGCCACAAACGGAACGGCTTCTCTTGGCGGACGGAAATCTCCGTGCCCGGTGGCGGTCTGCTGTGGCGCGAAGATCCCTTTGGCTACGAGGCTCCTGCCGATGGTTATGTGCCGACGCTTGTGATGGGGCAGGAAGCGAACGACCCCGATTGGAAGTCCAGAATTCAAGGGCAATTCTACTTTCGGACGGCTGAGGGTTACTATGGAAGGGTTGAGTTTCAGCAAAACACAGACGCTCAACCGCCGCCCTGTGGATTTTATATGGACACCTACCTCAACCCCAGCGGCTCGCGAAACCTCGAATACGATCCTGCGCTGCGGATAGACCCTCGCAAGCTTGTCGTCGGCGGTGCCACACAGACGGTCCCTCAGCCGCCGCCCCCACCGAACTTCGTGCAACCCGCTCCACCCAAGGCCAACGCACCCTTTGTCCCGCAACCACCGCCCGGCTTCCAAGCTCTGACCAATCGGGGCAAACCTTTCGCTCCCCCCGTTCCGTCCCGCCCGCAGTAGGCCAGTCCTTGCTCACGCCCGATTCCGGTAGTTCATAGTCACGACCAGTTCGGGCATCCGTTCTCTGGCGAAGACGAGGTGGACTCGTTCGATGGCCAGACCAGCGACAGCACCGCGTTTCCCACGGATTACGACTACAACTACATCCACACGGAGCGTGATTTGGAAGACTTCACGCGGCTGGACATCCGGCTGCCGGGCATTGAGTTGGGGACCAACTGGTTCGTCCGGCTCAAGTTTGGCGGCAAACTCAAGTTCATGCGGTCGCCGTGCACCGGCTTCGAGTATCTTACGGACCAGGGGACGGTAGACCAGCTCACGCCCCAGCCGCCGGATGGCACCAATGCGTTTGCCTGGTATGTCGGTGAAATCAACGGCGGCGAACTGATCCTGCCGCAAAGTTTGTTCACCAACTCCAGCGATGGCATCTGCCGGCTGTTGATGGAGGCCGGCTCCGCGAGCGCCGGGGTCTTGAAGGTCGAGTTGATGCTGGGTGGCGTGCGCATCAGCAGTGACACGGTGTATCTGGACTTCCGGGACATCACGGACCTCTACGAGCGCTACACGGTGGGCAATGTCACGACCGCTGGCGTTTCTGCCGTGGTGCCAACTGCTCTTTCCGGTCCCTTTGGCAGCCACTTTTCCGATGAGGACGGGAAATACCTCCTGTTCGTGCATGGGTGGAACATGGCGGAATCGGAGAAATACCGCTTTGCTGAGACGGCGCTCAAGCGCCTCTACTGGCAGGGCTACAAAGGACGCTTCGGCTTCTTCACCTGGCCGACCTTCTACATTGTGAACAAGTTGACGGATGGCCCTCTCACCAATTACGACATGAGCGAGCAGAACGCGTGGAAGTCCGCCACTCCGTTAAACGCGTTGCTTCAATCCTTGGACGCGAGCTATCCTGGCGAGGTGCGACTGATGGCACACAGCATGGGCAACGTGGTGGCAGGCGAGGCGCTGAACCTCATGGGGACGAACCAGTTGGTTCACAGCTACGCCGCCATGCAGGCGGCCATCCCCGCGCACTGCTATGACGGCGACAAGCCAGAGGGGATTGCGGACTATTCGCCCTTTATGGCGCTCGTCACACCCAACCGCTACGCCCAATACTGGACCACCGGAGGCCTGCCTTACCTGACCAACTCAGCAGGTGCGGGCAAATATCTCAGTTATTTTAACGAGAAAGATTACGCTCTTGTTGGTTTGTGGGATAGAAACCAGCGGTTGAAACCACTCCAAATTGAGCGCTATCAATACTCCAATCCAAGCCTGTTTCATCCCAGCGGATTCCTGCAATGGTATTGGACTACGCCGACCCGCTATCTGGAATTTCCGCAGGACACGTATGAAATCTTCTCGTTCGGTGCCCAATCATGGTCGGTG
The DNA here is from genome assembly GCA_964478755.1 of uncultured Klebsiella sp. Taxonomy (GTDB): domain Bacteria; phylum Verrucomicrobiota; class Verrucomicrobiia; order Limisphaerales; family SXTU01; genus SXTU01. The sequence continues at coordinate 636 of CAYZJP010000091.1, read as the reverse complement.
GCGCTGGGAGCATCAAGTCTAGTTGAGGGTGTTTTTAACTACAGTAGTGATGGGAAGCTGGATTTGCAGGCCACCTATGGATTTACTAAAGAACATAGATTTCATAGCGGGCAATTCCTCTCGACCATTGTGAAGCGGAAACCATTTTGGTTACAGATATCTCGTGACTTAGAACTTATACGTTAAAGATTTATGAAAGTTTCCCCAAGAAATTGGCTGTTCGCGCTTTTGCTCACGGCGGTTCTCTGCGTGCTCTTCTTCTTACAGCGGCAGTTCAAGCCTCTAACGACGGTCCAATCAGGGTCGACTCAGCCAACTGTGGCTCAAGGCAGACCAGCCAGCACGACTCGCGCTAGGCATGTTATGGATGATTATGCACGCCACCCTGATGTCATCATGGTGGCGAACTCCATGCAGGCTGATCCCGCTGCGGTCGCCGACGTCGCCCGCAAAAGTAAACTCATCACGGAAGGGAAAAATGTGCGGATCAACTTTTTCGGAAAAGTCCTGGACCAGGATGAAAAACCTTTGGCTGGAGTGACCATAAAGGCCAGCGTGCGTGAATGGCGCATGAAGAATCCATTCGAGACCTCTGCGAAACAGGGCAGCAGGCATTTGGTTCCATTTTCTGCGATG
>CAYZJP010000090.1:0-21001 GCA_964478755.1 uncultured Klebsiella sp. | reverse complement strand
CTCGACACCTATCACCACACGTTCTTCGAGATGCTCGGCAACTGGTCCTTCGGCGATTACTTTAAGAAAGAAGCCATCGAATGGGCATGGGAACTCGTCGTCAACATCTGGAAATTTCCGCCGCAAAGAATTTACGCGACGGTGTATTGTCCTGATACCGCCAAAGAACACTGGCCGAAGCTCATAAATTTGATAAGTCGTCAGGCAAAAGATCGTGACGTCAAGGCTTGGGGACCGACTGATTATCAGAACCTTTTTTTCGGACCAAATGCAATTGGCACTGAATTGGGATTGAAAGAGAATCCTGATCTTGAAGCTGCTTACTGGTGGGCAGAATTTTTTTGGGCCGCAGGCCTTAATCCTGAAGTTCACGCTGTTCCGGGCAATCGCAAAGACAACTTCTGGATGATGGGCGAAACCGGCCCGTGCGGTCCATGCTCCGAATTGCACGTGGACCTCACGCCCGCCGGCGATACCAAGGGCGCGCTCGTGAACAAGGGCAGCGCCGAGTGCATCGAGATTTGGAACCTCGTCTTCATCCAGTTCAACGCCAATCCCGATGGCACGTTCTCGCCGCTGCCCGCCAAGCACGTGGACACCGGCATGGGTTTCGAGCGCGTCACCAGCATCATCCAAGGCACGCAGAACTTCACCGACTTCGCCAACGCGAAAATCTCCAACTACGAGACCGACATTTTCCGCCCCATCTTCGACGAGCTAGAAAAATTGAGCGGTAAAAAATACACGAGCACGCTCCCATCCGACCAATCGGCAATCGGCAATCCGCAATCGGCAATCGACGTGGCCTTCCGCGTCATTGCGGACCACATCCGCACGCTGTCCTTCGCGGTGGCGGACGGCATTCAGCCGGGCAACACCGACCGCAACTACGTCCTGCGCCGCATCCTGCGCCGCGCGGTGCGCTACGGCCGCACGCTCGGCTTCCACGAACCGTTCTTCTACAAACTCGTGGACGTGCTCGCCGACACGATGGGCGACGTCTTCCCCGAAATCCGCGCCAAGCAGCAACACGTGAAGGACGTGCTCAAGCTGGAGGAGGAGAGTTTCAACAAGACCCTCGACAAGGGCATCGCCCTCTTCAATGAAGAGGTGGACCGCTTGCAAGGCGGCCATCCGGTTCCGGGTGGAACGGGCCACCGGCCCGTTGCGGCGGGCAACCTGCCCGCCGCTCCGGGAGCGACATACTCGAAACGCAACCTTCCCCACTTCGAGAAACCTTGGGCCATCTATGTGGTGAACTTTCAGACCCACGGCAGTCGCACACTCTCACCCGCCGCGCGGGACATCATCTTCGACTGCATCCTGCACTGGCGTGAGAGCCGTTACCGGCTCGTCGCGGCGTGCGTGATGCCGGACCATGTCCACCTGATTCTCCAGCCCGGCATCAAGGAACAGGACAAACATGGCGAACCGGTGTTCTGGCCGCTGTCGGAAATTCTCCACTCGATAAAGTCCTTCTCGGCCAAGGAAGTGAACAAGCTGGAGAAGACCTCCGGCATCCTCTGGCAGGACGAGCGGTTCGACCGCTACATCCGCTCGGAGCGGGATTTGGAGGAGAAGTTCCGTTACGTGTGTGGGAACCCGTGGACGGCGGGCATCGTGGACGAGCAGACGCCGTATCGGTGGCTGTGGACGCAGGACATTGAGGCCGCCCAGCCGTATGTGGCACCGGCGACGTTGCCTTACGCGCCGGCTGCCGGGCAGGTTGCCCGGCAGAACGGGCCGGTGGCCCGTTCCACCCAGGTGGAGGCCGGAAGCGCATCGCAAATCTCGGGCGCGTTTGCCTTCCGGCTGTATGACGAACAGGGTTTTCCGCTCGACCTCACCGAGTTGATGGCGCGCGAACGAGGCCTGACCGTGGACACCGCTGGCTTTGAGAAGTTGATGGAAGATCAGCGCGCCCGCGCCCGCGCCGCGCAGAAGAAAACCGTCATCGAGCTTTCGCAAATCGAGACCAAGACGCCCACCCAATTCATCGGCTACGAGAGCCGCGCGGTTCAGGCCAAAGTTTTGGAAGTCGTCACAATCAAAGACGAGACCGCAGTCATCCTCGACGTCAGTCCTTTTTACGCCGAAATGGGCGGCCAAGTTGGAGACTCAGGATACCTGATTCGGAACAAGGGGGCTGTCGCGAGCGATGTCGTCAACACAACGAAGTCAGGACCGACTTGGCTTCATTGGATAAACCCGCTGAACCATGACTTGTTCAACCCGGGCGATGAAGTGACCGCAGAATTGGACCGGGATAATCGTGAGGCGATTCAACGCCACCACACCGTCACGCACCTGTTGCACTGGGCGTTGCACGAAGTCGTCAGCAAGGAAGCGTCGCAGAAAGGCTCGTTCGTCGGGCCGGACAAGTTGACGTTTGATTTCAACAGCGCGCCGCTCACGCCGCAGCAGGTTGCCGACATCGAGAAGCTCGTCAACGAACGCATCCTCGAAAACGCCGGCGTGAGTTGGACCGAAGTCCCCTACGCCGACGTGAAATCGCGCAAGGACGTGATGCAATTTTTCGGCGACAAATACGGCGACACCGTGCGCGTCGTCCAGATCGGCGGCAGCGCGCACAAGCTCGACGGCTATTCGATGGAGCTTTGCGGCGGCACGCACACCCGCGCCACCGGCGAGATCGGTTTGTTCCGCATCGTCGGCGAGAACGCGATTGCTGCGGGTGTGCGCCGCATCGAAGCCGTCGCGGGCCTCACCGCCTTTAACGCGATGCGCCTGGATCGCGAGCTGATCCGCACCGTTGCGGGCAAGGTGAGTTCCCCCATCCACGAGTTGGAGAAAAAGATCGAGCTGGTCCTCGCGCACCAGAAGGAACTGGAGAAGGCGCTCAAGGCGTCCATCGCACGCAGCGCGTTCCAAGCTGCGGCCTGGTTGTTGGGCCGGGTGCAAACGGTCAACGAAGTTCCGCTCATCACGCAAGTCTTTCCGGACGCCGATGGGGAGTTTCTTCAGGCCGTGGTGGACGCGCTCAAGAGCCGCTTCAAGGGCGTGGTTGTGGTCGCTGGTGGCGCGGGCGGATCGGCGACACTCATCGCGTCCGTCTCATCCGACTACACGGCGAAAGTGCAGGCCGGGAAAATCATTCAAGCCATCGCGCCCATCGTCGGCGGCAAAGGCGGCGGCAAACCCGACCACGCGCGCGGCGGCGGCAAGGACGTGGCGAAGCTCGACGAAGCGCTCGCGAAGGTGAAGGCGCTGCTCGCCTGAGCTCCTAGCATCATGGACTGCAATCGCGCCCGCACCAAAGACCCGGTCGAGTGGCTGGAGACGTGCCCGGAGTTTTCGTGGCCGCTGGTGAACCAGCTCCGCGAGTGGATTCTGACGTGGGAGCCGGACCTGACCGAGTCCATCAAGTGGAACAATCTGTGTTTCTCCGGGCGGAAGAACGTGCTGGGCATGAGCGGGTGCAAGCGGCACGTCGCGCTGTTCTTCTTCCGTGGCACCGAGCTGCCTGATCCCGCGAGACTCTTCACGCCCGGCGGCGAGGCGAACACCAACATCCGTTCCGTCCGCATCACGACGTTCGACGGCCTGAACCGCATCGCGCTCCGCGAGTTGCTCCATGCCGCCGTCGCACTCGACGCTGATCCAACGATCCCTGCCGCGCCGAAGGTGAAACGCAAGCAGTGGCCTGTGCCAGCGTTCTTCAAACGGGCACTCGCAGAAAAGCAGAACAGCATTGCCGCCGAAAACTTCCCCAGGCTCGCGCCGAGTTGTCAGCGCGAATATCTCGTCTGGCTTGCCACGGCGAAGCGGCCCGAGACGCGCGCCCGGCGGCTGAAGGAAACACTCGCGGCTTTGCAGTCTGGCCGAAAATGGGCGCAACGCAAACTGGCCTGAAGTTAGCCATCAGCGCGAGATGTCGGCCTGGCCGAGCACCTTGAACTGGTGCTTCCGCAGCGCATCCTCCGCCACGTCGCGGTCCTCGAGGTTGAGCGCGAGCGCGGTGTTTTCCTGCGAGCGCGTCATGAAGGAGTAGATGTAGTGGATGTTGATCTCCGCCTGGAGCAGCGCGGACAGCACGTCCTTCAGCCGCGTCTCGGATTCGATCTCCACCACCAGCAGGTCGCTCTCGCTGAAGGGAAAGCCGTGCTCGTGCAGGAGGTCGCGCGCCGCCTCGGGGTCGTCCACCACGAGGCGGATGATGGCGCTGTCGGTGGTGTCGAGGACGGTGAGCGCGAGGATGTGGACGTTGCGCGAGGCGAGCAGCGTGGTGAGCGTGTGCAGGCGACCGAGGCGGTTCGGCGTGAACACGGAGAATTGCTTCACCGGCCCGCCGGGCCGCTGGCGCATCGTCGCGGTGCCACTCATGGGCGGAGTGTCGGCTGGTCCGTCGTTTAGTTCAAGTCGAACACCAGCACTTGCGCCGGGCCGTGTGCGGTGAGGGACAACGCGGTTTCCTCCGACACGGCCGCACCGTCGCCGGTCACCAGCGACGTGCTGTTCAGCGTGACTTCGCCTTCGGCCGCTTGCACCCACGCATGACGGCCGGAACGCAGCGGGAGGGAAAGGGTTTCGCCGCCGGCGAATTTCGCGAGCCACACGTCAGCGTCCTGATGGATGGAGAGGCTGCCGTCGCGCCCGCCCCGGCTCGCGACGAGGTGAAGCCGGTCGGGCACGGCGTTGGCGAAGGATTTTTCCGCATAGCTGGGCTTCACGCCCTTGCGCTCGGGCAGAATCCAGATTTGCAGCAGATGCACTGGCTCGGTGGGCGAGTCGTTGAACTCGCTGTGGCGCACGCCGGTGCCGGCGCTCATCTGCTGGGCGTCGCTGGCGCGCATGACGGCGGTGTTGCCCATGCTGTCGCGGTGGCGGAGCGCGCCGCGCAGGACGTAGGTGAGGATCTCCATGTCACGGTGAGGATGGAGGTCGAAGCCGCCACCGCCCGCGATGGTGTCGTCGTTGATGACACGCAGGCTGCGGAAGCCCATGTGTCGCGGGTCGTGGTAGTCGGCGAACGAGAAGGTGTGGTGGCTGGTGAGCCAGCCGTGTTCGGCGTGGCCGCGTTCGGCGGCGGGGCGGAGCGTGAGCATGGTTTTTGTTCGCGATGACCCTAGCGGTTTGGTAGAAACGCGTCATGCACAATGAATTCAAACGCCTCGCGTGGGCGCTCGGCCTCGGCTGCGCTGTCGGGACGGGAGTCTTCGCCGCGCCGAAGCAGCCGAACATCCTCTTCATCTTCAGCGACGACCACGCGTATCAGGCCATCAGCGCGTATCAGCATCCCCTCAAGCTGGTGCAGACGCCGAACCTTGACCGGCTCGCGAGGGAGGGGATGCTTTTTCACCGCGCGATGGTGCCGAACTCGATCTGCGGGCCGAGCCGTGCCACGGTGATGACGGGGAAATACAGCCATGTGAACGGATTTTACAACAACACGAACAGCAAGTTCGACGGCGCGCAGCAGACGTTTCCGAAACTGCTCAAGGCCGCCGGCTACCAGACCGGCATCGTTGGCAAGTGGCATCTCGTGAGCGACCCGACGGGCTTCGACTACTGGGAAATTCTTCCGGGCCAGGGCGTTTACTACAACCCGCCGATGATCCGCAATGGTGAGCGCGTGAACCACGAGGGCTACGTCACAGACATCATCACTGATCTCACGCTGGACTGGCTCAAAAAACGCGACAAGTCCAAGCCGTTCCTGATGATGGCGCATCACAAGGCCCCGCATCGCGAGTGGTCGCCGAACTTGAAATACCTCGGCTGGAACAAGGACCAGAAGTTCGCCGAGCCACCGACGCTCTTCGACAATTACTCCGGCCGTGGACGCGCGGAATACGAGCAGGACATGACCATCGAGAAGACGTTCACCAAGCTCGACGCCAAGCTCACGGTGCCCGGCAGCTTGAACGAGGAGCAGCGCAAGACGTGGAACGCCTTCTACGAACCGCGCAACGAGGAGTTCACCAAGGCCAACCTCACCGGCAAGGACCTCGTCCGCTGGCGCTACCAGCGCTATATGCACGACTATCTCGGCTGCATCCTGAGCGTGGACGAGAGTGTCGGGCGGCTGCTGAAATTCCTCGATGACGAGGGGCTGGCGAAGGACACGATCGTCGTTTACAGCAGCGACCAAGGCTTCTACCTCGGCGAGCACGGGTGGTTCGACAAGCGGTGGTTTTACGAGGAATCGGTCCGCACGCCGCTGCTGGCGCGCTGGCCGGGCGTGACCAAGCCCGGCAGCGTGAACCACGACATCGTGAGCAACCTCGACTTCGCCAGCACGTTCCTCGACGCCGCCGGCCTGCCGGTGCCGGGTGACATTCAGGGCCGCAGCCTAGTGCCCATTTTGCGCGGCCAGACGCCTGCGGACTGGCGCAAGAGTTTTTACTATCACTACTACGAGTATCCCGGCCCGCACAACGTGCGGAAGCATTACGCCGTCATCACCGACCGTTACAAGCTCGTCCACTTCTACGAGCCGGACGTGAACTATTGGGAGCTCTTCGACCGCGTGAAAGACCCGGAAGAGCTGAAAAGCTTCTACGAAGACCCGGCCTACGCGCAGACGCGCGCGGAGTTGCACGCGGAACTGGCGCGCCTGCGCAAGGAGCTGAAGGTTCCCGATCAGGACGCCCCGGAAACCATCATCCGACCCAACGCCGGCAAGGCCAAGCAGAGCGAACCGGGCGCAAAAAAGAAAAAGCAGCCGGACGCCAAGTAGTCCGCGACACCGATTCCACGCTTGATTCGATCCCGCACTCTGGAAAAGCGCGCTCGACAGGCGCGCTTTTTCCATGCGAGATAACGCGCGACAGATGGCCGCCCTGACTCCCAGCGAAGAAGCCCAGTTGCAGCAGACGATTGAGATGTTCCGCGTGATCACTCAGTCGCAGCCGCAGGACTATCAATCGCTGGAAATCCTCAAGGAAGCCTACATGAAGCTGGGGATGCAGAAGGATGTGATGGAAACGTCCAAGCGCATCGCCGAGGCCTACGTCCAGCTCGGGCAGCTCAGCTCCGCCATCATGGAGTATGAGACGATTCTCCAGCGCTTCCCCGACGATCCCGATGTGCGGAAGGCGCTCAACGAGATCGAGAACAAGACCAACAGCTTCGCCGGCCGCGGCAGCGAGCCTGCCGCCATGCCCGGCGCGATGGTCACCGAACCCGGCAAAGGCAGGCCCGGCGGCCCCGCGTCGAAGGCCGCCGAGCAGGACGACGGCAAGGCTGCCATGCAGCGCATCTTCGTGGACGGCAAGCTCGTCAACGCGCAGGACTTTGGCCGGCTATGGGTCACCCCCGGTGCCGAGCCGGCCATGCAGGTCAACGAGCCATTCCTCCAAGTCATGGCGGACAAGGGCGTGCTCGGCCTCGACAAGTCGTTGAGGCTGGTCATCGAGCGCGCCCGCATCGGCTACCTCCCGCTGGAGAAATACGACATCGACAACGAGCTGGCCAAGGGCTTTCCCCGCGCGCTCTGCCTCAAGTGGTGCGTCCTGCCCTTCGACCACATGAGCAAGTCCGTGCTTGTCGCCACCGCGAACCCGTTCAACAAGCAGGCCGCCACCGAGCTGCAGGCCGCGACGCCCAGCCGCCTGATCTGGTATATGACCTCGCCGGCCGACCTCACGAAGGCGATCAAGAAAATCTTCCGCTAAACCCGTGAGCAGCATTGCCCCCGTCAAATCCTTCGGTGAACGCATCGCCGACGCGCTGGTTGAGGACAACCTGCTGACCACCCAGCAAGTGGAGGAGCTGGTCGCGCTGCAAAAGAAGGAGGGCACCCGTCTCCTCAAGCTGATCATAGACAAGGCCTATGTCAGCGACGCCGACATGGTCGTCGCGATGGGGCGCGTGCTGAACACGCCGCCCGTCAACCTTGCCCGCGCCGGCATTCTCCCCGAGATCGCCGGCCTCGTGCCCCGCGAGGTCGCCCTCAATTACAAGGTTCTCCCCGTCTCCCGCCTGGACAACAAGCTGTTCCTGGCGATGGCCGACCCGCTCAACGTCCTCGCCCTCGACGACGTCAAGCGCATCACCAAGCTGGATGTCACGCCCATGATCGCCTCCGAGAAGGCGATCCTCGACAAGCTCAACAACCTCGAGACCTCCAAGGGCGGCGGCATGGAGGAGATCATCAAGAAGACCGAGGAAATGGACGCCGAGGCCGAGGGCGCCGAGCTGGTCGCCGAGTCCGCCGACGACGCCAGCGTGGACGCGCTCGCCGCCGCCGGCGAGGAGGCCCCCGTCATCAAGCTCGCCAACCTCATCCTCGTCCAGGCCATCCGCGACCGCGCCTCCGACATCCACGTCGAGCCGTTCGAGAAGTCTGTCCGCCTCCGCTATCGCGTGGACGGCGCGCTCATTGACATGCCGCCGCCGCCGAAGTCGCTCCAGATGGCGCTGACCTCGCGCATCAAGATCATGTCGAACCTCGACATCGCCGAGCGCCGCCTCCCGCAGGACGGCCGCATGAGGATGCGTGTTTCCGGCAAGGACATTGACCTGCGCGTCTCTTTCCTGCCGGTCGTCCACGGCGAGAAGTGCGTGCTCCGCGTCCTCGACAAGTCGAACCTCACCGCGAGCATTGACAAACTCGGCCTCGACGCCGACTCCTTCAAGCGCTTCAAGTCCGCCGTGGACGCGCCGCACGGGCTGCTGCTGGTCACCGGCCCCACCGGATCGGGCAAGACGACGACGCTCTACTCGGCGCTCAACGAGCTGAACAACCCCGACTACAACATCGTCACCGTCGAGGATCCCGTCGAGTTTCAGATTCCCGGCATCAACCAGGTGCCGGTGAAGAAGGAGATCGGCCTCACCTTCGCCGCCGCGCTGCGCTCCATCCTCCGCCAGGACCCGGACATCATCATGCTGGGCGAAATTCGCGACGAGGAGACCGCCGAGATCGCCGTCGAGGCCGCGCTCACCGGCCACCAGGTGCTCTCCACGATGCACTGCAACGACGCCCCCGGCGCGATCTCGCGCCTTGACGACATGGGCATCGCGCCGTTCCTCATCTCCAGCTCGGTGATTCTCTCCTGCGCCCAGCGCCTCATGCGCCGCATCTGCCCCGCGTGCAAGGAGCCGGTCAACTACCCGCCGAAGATTTTCGAGCAGCTCGACCTCGACCCCAAGTTCTTTGCCGGCGCGCAAATCTTCAAGGGCAACGGTTGCGAACGCTGCAAGAACTCCGGTTACGCGGGCCGCTGCGCCATCATCGAGATCATGACCGTCACCGATGACATCCGGAAACTCGTCATCGCCCGCGCCAGCGCCTCCGAGATCGCCAAGGTCGCCGTCTCGCAGGGCATGAAGAACCTCCGCGCGGTCGCCCTCGACAAGGTCCGCGAAGGCATCTCCACCTTGGAGCAGGTCTTGGTGCTCACCTCCAGCCACTGACCCGCGCCGCGCGTGCCCGGCTCAGTCCACAAAGAAAAACTCGTTTGCGGAGAGCAGCACTTGCACGAACTGCTCCCACGGCTTGAGTGGTGGCAGAGCCGGCACGTCCACGCCACGGAAGTCCTTCTTCGCGTCCCACTGCTTCACCGGCACGGCTCCTTCAGCAGCGGCGGCGGTGTTCAATTCGGTGATGACAGGCGACCACTTGAACTCATCGCTGTTCAGGTTCGCGCGGAAATCCACAATGAAATCAATGGTGTCGCCGGCCTTCACGACCGTGGAGGCGATGCGCAAGTCCTCGGCTGAATTGTGGACCGTCACCGTGCGGAGCTGGCCGCTGCGGCTGTGGACTATGAACGCGCGCACGCCGTCGCCCGCAGAAGTTTCATGCGCGATGCGGCCCTCGATGCTCACCACACAATCGCGCGGCGCGATCCAGCGGCGGATGACCGCGTGCTGAAGATCGTTGCCCGCGTGCCCGCCGTCGGCGGTGAGCTGCGCCCAGCCGAGTTTCGCGTCGGGCCATTGCGGGCCACCCTGCCAGGCCTTGCCGGTGAAGTGCGGGAGAGCGGCGAAGCTCTTCAGCTTGCGCGCGATCTCGTCGTATTCGCCGTAGCCGTAACGCCACTGGTTTTTCGGCGGCGGCTTGGGCGCTTGCGGTTGGTTCGCCTCGGCTTCCGCGATGAACCGCACGGCGGCGGCTGCCTGCGCGGGCGTTGGCTCGCGCTGGTAAACCGCGCGGTAGAGCGCCCGCACTTTTTCTTCCGCCGAACTCAGCGCGGAGAAATCTTTTCGGGCCGCGAACGCCTTCGCGCGGTCAGCCACGAAGCCGTTGTTCAGGAAGAACAGCGCCTGTTGCGAAACGGTTGTCTCGAAGCGCTGTGGGATGTGCAGGTCGGGGTTGGCGAAATCGAAGACGCGGAAGACGCCGGGCAGATACTGGCGGTCCACGAGGCCGTAGAGACTGCGGTGTCTGTTGGCGAACATGTCCACCGGCTTGCCGCCGCGCGTCGCATCCAGCTCGCCCGTCACGGCGAGGAGCGAATCGCGCAGCTCCTCGAAGTCGAGCCGCTGCCGGTTCGCGCGCCACAGGAGGCGGTTGTCGGGATCTTTGCTGTTTGAGAGTGCGAGCGTCTGAGTGTGTGAGCGTGAACTCGTGCCCGGCTTTCCACCCTCAAACCCTCGCACGCTTGCACTCTCAGACTCCGATGCTTGCTGATACGCCGCGCTCGTCACGATCAGCCGGTGCATCGCCTTCATGCCCCAGCCCTCGGCGACAAAGCGGCGCGCGAGCCAGTCGAGCAGCTCAGGATGACTCGGCGGTTCGGCGCGCAGGCCGAAGTCGCTCGGTGTCTTCACGAGGCCCGCGCCGAAATGGTGGAGCCAAATCCGGTTCACCATCACGCGCGCCGTGAGCGGGTTGTCCGGGCTGGCGATGGCGCGGGCAAGTTCGAGCCGCCCACTGCCGTGCTGAAACGGCTGGCGCTGCGGGCCGGCAACGACTTGGAGAAACTGGCGCGGGACTTCTGGCCCCTTGTTCTTCGGATCGCCGCGCAGGAAGATGCGCGGGTTTGCCTGCGGCACACGGTCGATCATGATGAGTGCGTGTTCCGGCGACGCTGGTGTCCGGACGAGCCAGCGGTCCACTTCGCCCTGAAGTTTCCAGAGTTCTTCGCAGGCCTTCGTTGTGAAAAGCAGCTCGTTGTTCACGACGCCAACGTCGGGCACAACCGCAGGCGAATCCTCCGCGTAGAGCACCTGGCGGAGCGCTTCGGCCTGTGGGTCGGGGAGCGCGGTGGGTGGGGGTGAATTATTCGTCTTGGCGGCGGCGAGCGCGGCCTGCCACTGCTGCTCGACGGCGGAAAGGATTTTGCCGTAGCGCTCGGCAACTTCGCGCACAGACTTCGGCGGCGTGGCGAAGGCGTCTGAAAGCAGGACAGGCGTCCCGCCTGTCTTTCCATCTGACTGAACCGCTTGAGGAGGAGACTTTGATTCAGAAGTGAGGCTGGAAGCCTGACCTACTTTGGCTTTGGCAAACACGGCGGCGTATTGATGCCACGGCACCCACACCGGGTCGTTGCGCTTCCGCGCCTGCTCCAGATACGCCTGCCAGCGGCGGACGGTGGCGGGGATGAGGTCTTGCTCGGTGAGAATCTGGTCGAAGCCTTCCTCGGGATATTTGCTCAGTTCGAACTGCGCGAGCAGGTAGTCCGTCACGCGGGCGCGGGCGCGGGCGGCGGTCTCGGCGCGGCGCGTGGCCATCGTGGTGTTCAGCTTGTTGAGGCGGATCTGGTATTCCTTCTCGAAGGCCGCGAGCGCGTCGGACTTTTCGGGAAACTCGATTTGCACCAGCTCATCCGCGCTCGCCTGAAACACGCCGTAGAGCGAATAGTAATCGGCGGTCGGGATGGGGTCGTATTTGTGGTCGTGGCAGCGGGCGCACTGGACGGTCAGGCCCATCGTCCCGCGCGTCACCACGTCAATGCGGTCGTCAATGATCTCGTGCGTCACGCCGATGAAGCGGCGGCCGACGGTCAGGAAACCCAGCGCGGCCAAATCATCTAGGTGAGGTTTCGGGTTCAAGGTTTCAGGTTCAAGGCCGTTGCTTTGTGGCCGTGCGGTGCTCGTCACCTGAGCCCTTGAACCTTGACCCTTGAACCCTTCGACAAGCTGGTCTCCGGCAATCTGAAGCATGAGAAACCGGTCGTAAGGCAAATCATTGTTCAGCGCGCGAACGACCCAGTCGCGATACGCGTAGGCGTGCGGGTAGAAGCGCTCCTCACGTGCATAGACGTAGCCCTTGGTGTCCGCGTAGCGCGCGACATCGAGCCAGTGCCGCGCCCAACGCTCGCCGTATTGCGGCGAGGCGAGGAGGCGCTCGACCAGATTGGCGATTGCCGATTGGTGATTGCCGGTTGAGCAGGCCATCGCGAACGCCTCGACTTCCTCGGGTGACGGCGGCAGGCCGGTGAGGTCGTAGGTCATCCGGCGAATCAACGTGCGCGGGTCGGCGGGCGGCGAGGGCTTCAGGCCATTGGCCTCCAGCTTCGCGAGGATGAAACGGTCCACCGGCGACTGCGGCCATGCGGTGTCTTTCACCTTCGGCAGCGGCTGATCCTTCGGTGCCACGAATGCCCAGTGGCTCTTCGCTGACCGCTGACCGCTGATCGCTGACGGCTTCTCCTCCCTCGGGTCCGGCGCGCCGCTGCGAATCCACGTCTCGAAGTCCGCGATTTGCTGCGCCGCAAGCTTCTTCTTCGGTGGCATCTGCAAGTCGGCGCTCGTGTGGCGGATGGCTTTGAGCAGAAGACTTTTCTCAGCATCACCGGGCACGATGGCTGGCTCGCCAGACTTGCCGCCGAGGCGCAAGCCATCGCGCGTGTCCGCGCGCAGGCCGGCCTTGAGCGACTTGCTCGCCGCGCTGTGACACTCGTAGCAGTGCTGCGCGAGCACGGGACGGATGCGCCGCTCGAAGAAGTCGAACTCCGTGGAGGAAGCTCCAAAACCCAAGCTCCAAGCTCCAAAGAAACACCAAGCTCCAACGACCAACTGACACAAGGAACGCGAAGCGGACGCAGAGAGCTGCCGCTCTCTTCCGGGTGGAACGGGCCACTGGCCCGTTGCGGCGGGCGACCCGCCCGCCGCTCGTGCTGCGCCGAGAGCGCTCCAAGCAACTCGGGCGTTCGCTGTGCCGAAGCTCGGCGGCCAGTGGCCGCCGAGGACGGGCCGGTGGCCCGTTCCCCCCGGAGCAGGCAGCGACCTTCCCGCTGCGAGAGGGAGGCATGGTTTAATCACGGGCATCAGGTGTCAGACGCACCAACTCCGCTTGGATTCGCTGCCAAGACAATGTCGCGCGACCCTACCTACAGGGAATCCCGGCTTGTCTTGCTCCGCGCATTTCCCGACGCTGTTGCCGCCAGCGAACATGAGCCAGCGCGCCCTCGTCATCGTGCCGACCTACAACGAGCGGGAGAACCTTCCCCCGCTCGCCGCGCACATTTTACAGCTCCCAACGCCCGTGGACCTGCTCGTGGTGGACGACAACTCCCCCGACGGCACCGGCCAGCTCGCCGACGAACTCGCCGCGAAGCACCCCTCCATCCACGTCCTGCACCGCGCGGAGAAGAACGGCCTGGGCCGCGCCTACATCGCCGGGTTCAAGTGGGCGCTCGCCCGCGACTACGAGTTCATCATGGAGATGGACGGCGACTTCTCGCACAACCCGGACGACATCCCGAAGTTCCTCACCGCCGCGCGGGACGCCGACCTCGTCATCGGCTCGCGCTACTGCAACGGCATCCGCGTCATCAACTGGCCGCTCAACCGCCTCGTGCTCTCGCTGGGCGCGGCGAAATATGTGCGCGTCATCACCGGTCTGCCGCTCAGTGACCCCACCGGCGGCTTCAAATGCTTCCGTCGCGCCACGCTCGAGGCGCTCGACCTCGCGACCGTGCAGTCCAACGGCTACAGCTTCCAGATCGAGATGTCGCACCGCGTCTGGCGGCAAGGCATGCGCATCGCGGAAGTGCCCATCATCTTCACCGACCGCTTCCAAGGAAACTCGAAGATGTCCAAGGGCATCGTGAAGGAAGCGCTCCTCATGGTGTGGAAGCTGTGGTTGCAGAACGGGCTGGGAAGGAAGCCGAGGAAGAAACTCTAGTCTCGAAGGACGAATGAAACACGCTGCGCCACTCCTGAGTTGGCTTGCGCTGTTGCTTGTTGCCACGAACGCGGCAGCCCACACCATCCCGGTCAACACGTGCGTCGCCAACCTCGTTCAGATTGATGGAGCCGTGCAGCAGTGGGTGTCGGAACGGAAGCTGACGGCAACGAACACCTATTCCTTGGAGAACTCTGAGTTGCTTTCGTATCTGAAAGGGTCGGCGTTACCACGGTGTCCTTCTGGTGGTCGTTATTTTCCTGGAATCACCGTTGCCGGGGTGCCTCGCTGCTCGATGCACGGGACGGCGAACCGCACCATTGACGCCGAACGGACTCTGGAAGAGTTCACATGGCGGGTGGAAGCGTTCAGAGCACTGCTGATCTCCCTCTGCGGATTACTGGCTATCATCGCTTCTCGGAAGCTACTGACTCGCAATGTTTGGCTGTGAGGCTGGTCGTCGGACTTGTGCTGGCCGTTGCTGTCGGATGGTGCTTCACGAAAGCTTTGGCTGAAGCTCCGCGCACCAATTGGCCTTCCGCAGCTTTGTTCCTCTATTCAGCCTCCGGTGTGGTGGTCTTCGTCACGCTGCGACGTGATGCGCGCAAGCCCGTGCGATTCCTCGCGTTCGCCGGCACCTTGGCGATAGGACTCTTTGTCCTGCTCATCGCCGCCGCCTTTGCGGCAGCCATGCTCCACTGAGGGCGCATCTCAGTCTTTTGCAGGAGCAACACCCTCTCATTAGCACCCGGCTTCAGCCGGGTGTGAGAGGGGCGAGAGCGGAGCAAACCGTTTCAACGGTTTGCTTCCGGTCTGTGGGTTGGCCCGTGAGAAAAGCCGTTGAAACGGCTTATCAACCTCGCCCGCCGTAACACCCGGCTGAAGCCGGGTGCTAATGAGAGGGTTCAAAAACTAAGTTGCACCCCTCCACTGATGCTGCGGAGTCCAAGCTTGCTCCTGCTGCGAGTCGCTGCGACAAGAACCTCCGTATGTTGCGCCGCGCCTTTCTCCTCCTCGCCCTGCTGCTCTCGCTCTGCTCGGCCTTCGCCGCTGAAATTCCCGCCAAGGACCGCATCGTCGTGCTGGTGACGATTGACGGCTTCCCATCGTGGATTTGGGACGATCCGGCGTTGCCGATGCCCTTCCTCCAGCGGCTCGCGCGCGAGGGCGCGGTGGCCAAGGCGATGACCATCGCCAACCCCACCATCACCTGGCCGAACCACACCACGCTCGTCACCGGCGTCACGCCCGCGCGGCACGGCGTGCTCTTCAACGGCAAGATGCTCCGCCAAGGATCCGACCAGCCGCTCAAGCTCGAACCTTGGAAGGACAAGGCCGAACTCGTCCGCGTGCCGACGGTGTATGACCTCGCGTTCAAGGCCGGCCTCAAGACCGCGCATGTGGACTGGATTCCCACGACCAACGCCGGGACGTTCCACTTCGAGTTCGGCGAGCGGCCCAGCGCCGCGAACTCCATCGAGCGCGAGATGCTCGCCGCCGGCCTCATCAACGCCACCGAGCTGAAGGAGTTCAACCAGCGCAACCCGCCGTGGCGCGACGTGTTCTGGACGCGCGCCGCCGTCCACATCGTGAAGCAGCACCGGCCGAACTTCCTCCTCTTCCACCTGCTCAACACCGACGCCATCAACCACCGCTTCGGCCCTGGCACTTGGGCGAGCATGTCGGCCTTCGCCTTCGCGGACACTTGCCTGCGCGACCTGTTCGACGCGGTGCAGGCGGCGGGCTTCGCGGACAAGGTCACGTTCGTCATCACCACGGACCACGGCTTCAAGTCGGCCAAGCGCATCATCCGCCCGAACGTCGCGCTGCGGCAGGCCGGCCTGCTCCGCGCGCAAGGCCCGGCCATCACGACGTGCGACGCCGTGGCCAACACGCTCGGCGGCTCGGCGATGATTTACGTGCCGGACAAGACCAAGCTCGCCGCGCTCACGCCGAAGTTGAAGGAACTCATCGGCTCGCTCGAAGGCGTCGCGCGCATCTACGAGCCGGCGGAATACGCGTCGCTCGGCCTGCCCACGCCGGCGCAGAACGCCCAGATGGCCGACTTCTTCGTCGTGGCCAAGGACGGCTACGCCTTCACGCATCAACCGCTGGGCGACGCGGCCGTGACCGACTTGACCCCGGAAGTTTATCCCGGCCACCACGGCTACCTCGCGAGCGACCCGCAGTTGAACGGGATGTTCGTCGCATGGGGCCACGGCGTGAAGCACGGCGCGCAGCTCGGTGAAATCCGCAACGTGGATGTGGCCCCGACCGTGGCCACGCTGCTGGGCTTGAAGATGGAAAACATCGAGGGCCGCGTGCTGACTGAGGCGCTCCGGTAGGGACGCGTTGCCGCGCGTCCCCATTCCGAGCGGAGCGAGGCGAGTGAAACGAGCTTCTTTGTGAAGGCCGGGATGCTCGCTTCGCTCGCGCCGCTGCGCGGCAGATGGGGACGCGCAGCAGCGCGTCCCTACCGGGGATTGCGGTGAAGTTGCGAACTTTCCGCCCTCCCTGGTGTTTGCTACGCTCGCGCCGTGCCCGCCACCACCGACCCCGATGCCGCGCTGATGCTTCGCGTGAAGCGCGGCGACCGCGCGGCGTTCGAGGAGCTCGTCGCCCGCTACCAGCAGCCGGTGCTGAACTTCGTCTTCCGCACGCTGCCGGACGCGGCGGAGGCCGAAGACCTCGCGCAAGGCACCTTCGTCCAAGTCTGGAAATCCGCCGCGCGCTACGAGCCGTCGGCGAAGTTCTCCACGTGGCTCTTCACCATCGCGCGCAATCTTTGCCTGAACGAATTCCGCCGCCGCTCGCGCCACCCCGCCGATTCGCTTGATGCGCCGGCGCATACCGACTCCGACGAGCCGCGCGGCCACAGCGTCGAGGACAAACGCCAGTCCGCCGCGCCGGACACGGTGCTGCGCGGCGAACTGGAAGCAAAGGTCGCCGAGGCCGTCGCCGCGCTGCCGGAGAACCAGCGCACCGCGCTTCTGCTGTGGCAGCGGGACGAGATGGGCTACGACGACATTGCCGAAGTGCTGGGCTGCTCGCTCTCGGCGGTGAAATCCCTCATCCACCGCGCCCGCGAGACGCTCAAGGCGCGGCTTAAACCTTATCTCCGCACGGGCGAATGGCTCGACGAATGACCGCGCAACTTTGACCAACCTCCGGCGATTAACTGGAAGGCAAACATGAACAACGCGATGTTTGAAGAACTCCTCGCCCTCCGGCACAAGCGCCCGCTGACGCCGGACGAGCGGACGCGCCTCAAAGGCTGGCTGGCCGCGCATCCCGCCGACCGCGAGCGGTGGGTGGACGAAACCGCTCTCAGCACCGCGCTCCGCCGCCTGCCGGAGCCGCCGGTGTCATCGAACTTCATGGCCCGCGTCTGGCAGGACATTAAGACGGAGGAGCGCCGCTCCGATGAAGCTCCGGCCCGCCTTGGCTGGCGCACGTGGCTTCGCTGGCCTTCGCTGGCGCAGCAGTTTGCGCTCGCGGTGCTGCTGCTGGCGACGGTGGCGATTTTCCAAGGCCGGCGGGCACGCACGCAAGTCCAGGTGGCCAAGAGCATCGAGCAGGTCACGCCACTCGCAAAGTTGCCCAGCGTGGCGCTGCTGAAGGATTTTGAAGCCATCCGCCGCTTAAACCAGTCGGCGGCTGACGTGGAACTGCTCGCAGCGTTTGAACAGCAGCGTTGACCCATGCGCCACGGATTCCAACTGTTTGTTCTGCTGCTGGCGCTCGCTTCCGCCCGCGCGGCGGAGCCTTCGGCCAGTGGCGAGCGCAATCCCGTCGCTGTCTTCCGCACCTTGCTGGCGATGCGGACGGACGTGCGAGCCACGGAGCTCGCCGCCAAGCCCGCGCGGTTGCGCGAGGTGCTCTCCACGCGGCTCCGCGAATACGACACGCTCACGCCCGCCGAGCGTGAGGCGCGCCTGCGCGCGACGGAGCTGCGCTACCACTTGAACCCGCTGCTCACGACCGCGCCGGACGCGCGCGCGGCTCGCCTCGCGGCAGTTCCTGGAAATTTCCGCCCCCTGGTCGAGGAGCGGCTCGCGGCTTGGGACAAATTGCCCGCCGAGATTCAGCGCGAAATCATGGCCAACGAGCGGCTGCTTCAGGCGATGACGCGGCCGGCCGTCGCGGGGGCATTGCCGCCATTGCCGCCGGGCCTGGAGCCGAAAGTGCCGGACAACGTCGCGCAGTGGCAGGGCCTCGACACGCGTCAACGCGAGCAGTTGCTCGACAACTTCACGCACTACTTCCGGCTCGACGACCGTGCGAAGACGCAGGTCGTCGCGGCGCTGCCGGAGCCGAAGCGCGCCGAGACCGCGCGCACGCTGGACCAGTTCGAGCAGCTCACGTCCGCCGAGCGCGCTGTCTGTCTCGTCGCATTGAAGAAACTCGGCCAGATGACGACGGCAGAACAGGCGCAGTTCTACGCGAACGCGGAGCTGTGGCAGAAGATGCCGGAAGCGGAGCGCGCGGTGTGGCGCAAGGTCGTGATTGAGTTTCCGCCGCTGCCGCCCGGAGCCGGAGCGCAACCGCCATTGCCGCCGGGCTTCAACGCGGTGCAGCGCTGAACCGCGTCACTTCTTTGCCGTCTCTGGCAGACGCAACGTGCCGACGAAGGCGGCGAGTTCCCAGCGTTGCTCCTCTGTCAGCGCGGTGCCGAACGACGCCATCGGCGTGCCGTCAATGCCCAGCGTCAGCACGCGGAAGATGTCCGACGGCGAGCGGCCGTTGCGCAACGCGGGCGTGCGGAGGTCGGCGGGCTTCGCGGGATCGCCCCACGAATCGTTCAACTCCGCGACCGCCGGGCCTTTCCCATCGGCGTGCTCACCGTGACAGGCGGCGCAAGCGAGCGCGAAGATGGCCTTGCCTTTGGCGGCGTGGGCGGCTGTGTCGGCTTCTTTCGCCAGCCACACGGGCAAAGCCGGAAGTGGCACTGAGTCGGAGTAGTTCTCCGGCCTGCGCCACTTTGAGGAAAAGAACTTGATGAACTCCACCACGGCGCGCACTTCGCGCCCGGTGAGCTGCGTGAAGTAGGGCATCGAAGTGTTGGCCCGTCCGCCGCGAACCGTGCGGATGAGGTCATCGTCGGTCGGCAGGAAGCCGGCAGGCGTCGAGCGATATTTAAAGATGCCGGCGGAGAATTTGCGCGGCTTGGGGATCATGCCCTTGGACAGCTCGCCGTCGCCGTCACCCCAGCGCCCGTGGCAGACGAGGCAGTTGCGCTCATAAACGTAGCGGCCCATCGCGTAGAGCGACTCGTCCGGCGGGACAAAGCCCTCTGCCGCCGCGCCACGCAGAAGCGCGACGCAACTCAACAACGCGGCCAGCCCGTGACGGATTTCCATGCGCTGCACACGGCCAGCAAAGCAGCCGCAAGCCGGATGCGAGAGCGGGAAATTGGCGGAGACGCGACCAGAATTGGCCGAGCGTTTGGCTTGTGCGCGGGAACATCGCCCGCCAGACTTCCCGCCCATTCGCGCCCGTCGCGAGCAACAATGAAGTGTTTTGTAACCGGCGGCTCCGGCTTCATCGGAGCCAATCTTGTCCACGAACTGTGCCGGCGCGGCCACAGCGTCCGCATGCTGGCGCGGCGGGGCACGGACTTGCGCGGGCTGGAGGGCGCGGACTACGAACTGCTGGAGGGCGATCTGGGCGACCGCAAGCTGCTCCAAGCCGGGATGAAGGGCTTCGACTGGTGCTTCCACGCCGCCGCGAGCTATCACCTCTGGCTTCCGGATTACGCGCCGATGTATGCCGCCAACGTGGACGGCACCCGCAACGTGCTGGAGGCCGCGTTCCTCTCCGACTGCTCACGGATAGTTTATACCAGCACGGTCGGCTGCATCGGTTTGCCACAGAAAGTGAACGGCACAATCACCCCCACCGACGAGGACACGCCCGTCTCCGAGGCGCAGATGAGCAACCACTACAAGATCTCGAAGTGGCGTGCGGAGGTCGTCGCCCGTGAACTGGTGAAGCGCGGCCTGCCCATCGTCATCGTGAATCCCAGCGCGCCCGTCGGCCCGCGCGACGTGAAGCCCACGCCGACCGGCCAGATCATCGTGGACTTCCTCAACCGTGCGATGCCGGCCTACCTCGACACCGGCCTGAACTGGGTTCACGTCCGCGATGTGGCGGTCGGGCACATCCTCGCGGCCGAAAAGGGCCGCGTTGGCGAGCGCTACATCCTCGGCCACGCGGAGGGCAACTGGACAATGCACGAGGCATTCGAGGTGCTGGAGGATGTGTGTGGCGTGCGCGCGCCAAAAATTGCGCTACCCTATTTCGTGCCGTTGCTCGCGGCCTATGTGAACGAGGGGGTTTCCAAGCTCACGGGCAGGCCACCCAAAATACCGCTCGCCGGCGTCCGCATGGCTCGCCACAAAATGTTCTTCAGCCCGGCGAAAGCCATCCGCGAACTCGGCCTGCCGCAGACACCGCCGCGCGAGGCCCTCGCGGACGCCGCCGAGTGGTTCCGGCAAAATGACTATCTGCGACGATCGCAGCGCCGTTGACCGACGCGCCGCCGGAGCCTTGCTTAAAACTCGCCGGGTTCGCTTCAGAGAATGGTTAGGACACATTGGGATTCTCCTGTAGCGCTCGCGTAATAATCTCCTCCACCACTTCGCTCTTTGCCTGCGCATAAGCGTCCATGTCGGGCCAGTCCTCCTTGGCGAGCTCGCGCTTGAGCGCCTCGTATCGGAGCCGGTCTTCGGCGTGGCTCCGGAGACGGTTCCGAAAAGCGATGTGCCGCGCCACCTCCACGCAACCAGTGGAGAAGATGTGGACGCGAACGTCGCGTTCTGGCGTCCGAAACATCCGATGTTCGTGCCAGTCAGTCTCACGCACTCGCAAAACGTAGCCAGCCGCCACCAAGGCTGGAAGATACGCCGCCTTGCTCTGTTGGAAACATTATGAGCGACAAGGTTTCGCTACCGGCGGAGG
>CAYZJP010000089.1:10667-21043 GCA_964478755.1 uncultured Klebsiella sp. | reverse complement strand
CTCCTCCTTAAAAGCTCTTCTTTGGCTCTCGCCCAATAAAGACAGTTGCTCTCCCGCTGGGAGAGGGAGCCAATGGGGCCGCGCCGGGCGCTGCGCGGGAAGCGACCGGAGGCCGCATCGCGTCGGGCCAAGCCGGGCGCGGGCGGCGGCCCTCCCTCTCCCAGCGGGAGAGGGCCGGGGTGAGGGAGAAAGGCCACGCATGGAATGACAGGCAACCAACTCTCCACTCCCGCCTCCGCGAAGCCCACGCGATGCTGTTCGAGGCTCCGGTGAAGCGGTTGAGCCAGAGCTAGCCTAACGACCAACTCAATGCGTGCCGCCAGAAGCGCTGTGTCGTCTGCAAGAGAACTGCGAACCAATTCTCCCCTGAACCGTTTGAGGTCCGTGGTCAAGCATCACGAAATCCAGTCGAGGTAATACGTTAGTATCGTCCAGTCGTCCTTCCTTCGCTCCACGACATAATACCATTGCGACTCTGTCAAACGCACTTTCACCATCACCAACCGGGCGGAGAGCCACCGAATCCCCACAACACTCCCGCTCGGTCGCGCGGTCGCAACCGCGGATTTGATGGCCGCTAGGTCCGTTGCAGAACCAAGCGAGTTCGTGCTGCCTTGATAAAATCGGTCTTCGATGATTCTGTGGCCATTGGGCCGCTTCGGCCAAGGCAGCCCCTTCTCTTGTTCCGGCCAAGTGAGCGTATCTGCCGCCATGGAAGTGGCAGTCAAAAATACCAACGCCGTTACAAACAACAACTTGATGAGGAGGTTTTTCATGAAGATGTGATGGCAAACACGCTGGTTTGCTCCAAGCGGGTGACTACTTTCAGAGATAAAAGCCGAGTGTGCCATTCTGCACCGGTTCCCCCGTCGCCAAGGGTGCCTTACCCCGTCGGAAAAGGTAAGGCACCTTTGCCAAGGGGGATGGCTGGGGGCATGGTTTTAGGTGGTTTTGGCTATTTTTGACCACTTCCGGCCCTCTGCGCCTGTCCCGGCTCGGCGGTGCTGTTCCCCGGCCTGACACCGCAGAGGCGGGACGGACGCAGAGGCCGAAGGACGGTCGGTAGGGCGGGCTGTCCTCAGCCCGCCGCCGACCGCCTGGATGCCACTAGACCTCGGCGGCGCGGTGAGGACACCGCGCCCTACCAGCCCTGCCTTCTCCCTTCGCGCAGCGAGGGGAGCAGGTGGCCGCAGGCCGGTTGAGGGGTGCGGCCACTTGCGCCGGCGCGCGCCCATGAACCGGCGGTCGGTAGGGCGGGCAGTCCTCTGCCTGCCGCCGACCACCCGGAGGCCATTAGATCTCGGCGGCGCGCAGAGGACTGCGCGCCCTACCGGCGCTGGGTTGGGTTGGCTCGCCATTTCCCTTACGCCACGGTGAGGGCGGTGCCGAGTTGGCCGACGCGGACTTGGGCGTTGGCCCCGCTGCCGTAGGTGCGGCGGACTTCGATGTGCCAGGTGCCGGCGGCGAGGGTGGGCACGGTGAAGAGGAGTTCGCCCTCGGTGCGGGTGGCGAGGTTGGCCGTGGGCACCTTCACGGCGCTGCCGGTGGCGGGGACGAAGTAGATGCCGTCCGCCGCCTTCGCGGGGTCGAACTTGAGCTGTTCGCCGGTGAGCTGGGCGATGCCGCCGGGGGTGGCGGGGGCGTTGACGCCGCCGGTGGTCTTGTTGATGAAGGCGGTGATGACGGGGGCGGGGGCGGCGTTGGTCATTTTCTGCGGGGAGGAGGAGGCCAGCTTTTCGCGCAGGAGGGGGCCGGACTGGAGGTTGCCCACGAGGGTATGGCGCGCGGGGTCGAAGGTGTCGGTGGGGTCGGTGAAGACGCCGTTGACGCCGGGCCGGGCGGTGAAGAGCGGGGTGTTGACGGCGGCTCCGTCGGCGACTTCCTCGGCGATCAGCTCAAAGAGGTCGCTGATGACGGCGGAGCCTTGGGCCTTGCTGGTGCAGGTGCCGCGTTTGACAAGCTCGGCGGCGAGGTCGGCGATGGTGAGGTTGTCGTTGGTGACGACGTGCGCGGACTGGTCGTTGGGGTCGGAGGTGACGGGGTTGGGCTGGAGGTAGTATTGGATGGCTCATGGGTGCTTTGGCGTTGACTGTTCTTGCTTGGTTTCAACCGGGATTCCAATGGCCACGGTAGGGAACGGGTGAAGCGTGTCAACGGGGAATTTGCCCGGTGATGGCGAAGGCGGGAGGGCGCGTCCGGATTTGCGCTTGCGGTGCGCGGGCGGCTTGCCTAAACACGGCGCGTGAACTTCCCGGGGCGTTTGATTTTGCTGCTGCTCTGCGCCGGTGTCTTCGCGCCGGGGAAGTCTGCGGCGCAGGTGGACCCGGAGAAGCGGCAGCTCGTCCAGTTCGGCTACAACCAGTCGTTCCAAGGTCTCGCGCCGGTGGCGGCGTATGGGTATTACTACCTGAACCTGCCGGACTGGCCGCGCGACGGACAGACGCTGCGGCTGGCGGTGGCGCCGGTGTATCTGGACGGCGAGCTGGCGTTCCGCAAACTGCTCGGACCGGACACGGATCTGGCCTTCGGCCTCGCCGGCGGGGGCTTCGCGGACAGCTACTCGGAGGTGCGCGGCGGGAAGTTCATCAAGGAGGAGTCGTTCAGCGGAAACGGCGGCGAACTCTCGGCGAGTGTCTATCACCTGTTCAACCCCGGCGCGCAGATCCCGCTGAACGGCGTCCTGCGGGCCGCGTGGCATTATTCGGATTACGGGGAGTCGAGCCGCACGGCGGCGACGTTTACCGCGCCGCCGGATTCCAATTCGCTGCGGCTGCGCACGGGCCTGCGCTGGGGCGGGCGCGAGCCGCTGCTGACGCCGCGCGCGGCGATGGAGCTGTCCGTCTGGTATGAGGGCGACTTCACGGCGAACAACGGGGCTTACGGCTTCGCCGGCGATCGCGTGGCCCGGCCGCAGTCGCATCTGTTTTGGTCACGTGCGCTGCTGGCCTACACGCTGCCGGAGAGCGAGCACAACTTCGCGGTCAGCCTCACGACGGGGACGAGCATCGGCTCGGACCGGCTCACGGGCTACAAGCTGGGCGCGGTGCTGCCGCTGGGCGCGGAGTTTCCACTGAGCCTGCCCGGCTACTACTACCAGGAGATCCACGCGCGGCAGTTCGCGCTGCTCGGTGGCCTCTACACGGTGCCGCTGGATCCGGGGAAGCACTGGCATCTCACAGGTTTTGCCGCGACGGCCATCGTGGACTACACGCGCGGCATGGCGCAGCCGGGCGACTGGCATTCTGGCGTCGGTGGCGGGCTGGGCTACACCTCGGCGGACAAGGTCTGGGACGTGACCATCGGCTATGCGTATGGCGTGGACGCGATCCGCAGCGACGGGCGCGGCGCGCACACCATTGGCCTGGCGCTGCAATACGATCTGGAAGCTCACCGCACGCGCCGCAAGTCCGCGCCGGAGGTCAGCCCAGACACGTCACGTGGTCTGCTGCGGTTGTTCCGCGGGCTGTTCGGGAATTGACCGGTGGGGTGGCCCCTGAACCTCATTGCTCGATGGACTTCTGGAACTTCGTCCGCTGCATCGCGCCCCAGCCCTGCTTGCCGGTGAGGAACTGCCAGATGCCTTCGAGCCGCCAGAGGTTGTTCAACTGCCGGTAGCCGAAGTTCTCCATCACCGCGCTCATGGTGAGCAGCGCGAGGTCGCGCGCACGCGTGGTGCGCGTGACCATCATCTCCAGCAGCAGCGAACTCGCGCTGAGGAAGACGCCGTAGGTGAACGTCAGCGCCAGCCACGCGAGGAAGAAATGCACCGTCACCTCGCCTGAGTAATAGGAGAACGGCACGAGCAGCAGGCCGGTGAGTTCGATGACGGGACCGAGGATGTCGAACAGGAAGAAGTAGCCCATGCCCAGCGTGCCGGCGGGACCATACTTGGGGTTGAAGACCATTGCACGATGCTTGGCGAGGGTCTGCATCATGCCGCGCTGCCAGCGGGTCCGCTGGCGGCGCAGGACGCTGAGGGTCTCCGGAGCCTGCGTCCAGCAGACCGAGTCGGCGACGAATCGCATCTGATATTTTTGGTCACCCTCGCGGAAATGGCGGTGGAGCTTGACGACAATTTCCATGTCCTCGCCCACGGTGTCATGGCTGTAGCCGCCGACCTTGATGGCGGCGCTGCGTTTGAAGAGGCCGAACGCACCGGAGATGATGAGCATCGCGCCCAGCCGGCTCCACGCAAGACGGGCGATGAGGAACGCGCGGATGTATTCGATGCTCTGGAGCAGCGGCAGCGGCCGCGCGGGCAGCGCGACATCCACGACCTGGCCGGCATGCACGGTGCAACCGTTCACGATGCAAATGCGCCCGCCGACCGCGACCATTTCCTCCGGCTCCTCGATGAAGGGCCGCATCACTTGCAGCAGCGAGTCGTGGTCGAGCAGCGAGTCAGCGTCCACGGCGCAGAAAAGCGGGAAGCGCGAGAGGTTGATGCCGGCGTTGAGCGCGTCGGACTTGCCGCCGTTGACCTTGTCCACGACGAGCAGGCGCGGATGGCGCGGGCTGCCGTAGAGGCCACGAATCTCCGCGTGCGGCACGTCCGCGTGCCAGACGCGCTCGATCTTCTGCAAGCCGAGCGATTCAATAAGCACGGCCAGCGTGCGGTCCTTGGAGCCGTCGTTGACAACGATGACCTCGAAGTCCGGGTAGTGCAGCGCGAGCATCGAGCGCACGTTCTCGACGATGGTTTCCTCTTCGTTGTGAGCGGGCACGAGGATGGAGATCGGCAGCGCGACTCCGCTGGTGAGCATCCACCACGGGTCCGCGCGCGAAGTCTGGCGGTGGTGGTGGCGCAGTTCGAGGAACGCGACAACCAACTGCGCGAGGTAAATGAAGCTCTGCACCAGCAGCAGCGCCAGCACGCAGCCGTTGATGAACTTCACGATGGCCCAGAGGAGCGTCATTGATTCACACCGCGACGCCTTTCTCCCGCAGCAACCCGCCCGCGATGTCCGCAGCGCGCGCGGAGGTGCTGCGGGCGGCCTGAAGCAGTGTTTGCACGCCGGCCTCGCCCAGCTTGAAGAGCGCCTCGGCCGCATGGAACCGCACCCACCAGTGCTCGTCGTGCAGCAGCGTCGCCAGGCGCGGGATCGCGTCAGCCGAACCGAGCTGGCTCGCGCAGTGCGCGGCCTGCGCGCGCACTTCCCAAATCGGATCCTCAAGCGCGGTGAGAATGGCGTCGAGCGAGCGCGGATCCACCAACACACTGAGCGACTGCATCACGGCGAGCCGGAGCGCGACGGAGGCATTCGTCGGCTGGCTGCGTTCGGAGTAGGAACGGCCCCGGCGGGCCTTGTGCTCGTGGATCGTGTCGTCGTCTTTCTTGCCCGGCGTGTGAAAGAGTTTCAGCAAACCCGGCACCGCGCGCGGGTCGCCGATGTGGCCCAGCGCATCGGCGGCAAGAATCTTCACGTGTTCCGGCACGTCGCTCTCCAACACCGCCATCAACTCCAACACCGCACCCGAACCGAGCGACCGGAAAATCTCCTGCACGCCCAGCGAGTGAGAGGCGTCCACCACCGCGAGCCGCGCGACGAGGCCGGCGACGGATCGCACGGCCTTGAGCTGGGCCAGCGCGCGGGCGGCCTCCAGCCGCACCTCGACCTGCGGGTCGTCGAGCGCGCGTTCGAGCGCGGTGACAACTTGCGGTTCCTGAAACCAGCCGAGCACGGCGGCGGCATCCGCTCGCTTCCACCACTTGGGGGACTGGAGTTGATCGAGGCAGCGGTCGCGCAGGCCCATCTCGCGCATGAGATGGACAACCTTGTCCGCGTAATCCCCGCGCACCTTCGGCAGCAGCTCGGCAAACAGCTCGACGAGCAGGCGCTGGTCCTCGGGCTTGAGCTGGGCCTTGAACGCGGGCAGAAACTCCGGCTCCTCGATGTATTCCAACGCCAGCGCCATGAGCGACTGGCGGCGTTGCGCGTCGCGCCTGGAGCGGCGATTGCGGAACGACTGGCGCACGACCACCACGCACAGGATGGCCAGCGTGGCCCCCGCCAGCGCGAGCGACACCCAGTGGATAAGCGTGTAGAAGCCCATCGGTGCGCGGAGCGTAGCGGTCGGCGAGCGCGCCGGAAAGCCGGGAGTGACGGGTTCGCGGGAAGAATGAAGCACTGTCTGAAATTATGCTTGATCCAGATCATCCGAGTTTCTTTATGACCTCAGTTTTGTTAGAGGATGTGTCCACGAAGCGCTGGTGGTCGCCGAAGCCGGTGCGCAACTGGCCTGGCCAAGCGAAGGGGAGAGAATACGGCGTGGCTGTGGCAGAAAGGGAGACGCCGGGCGAAACGCCAGTGAGCGCGGCGCGCGGCGGGTGGGTCGGAAGCATGGGCGGTTTATGTCACGCTCCCTGCGGCAGGTAAACAGGCAAGACGCCCAGCCGCGCTGACGCGTCAGGGTTCCAGCTTAGAATCCCAGATTGCAATTCCCCCCGGTCGGATCGCCGGCGGAGGTAGCCCGGAGAAAGACTTTCGGGGCGGCGACGTTGTTGCTCCACACTGGCGTGCCATTCTTGCAATCGCCTATGAATCCAAGGTCCGACGTCACAGGCGTCGCGCTGCCCGGGTCGCGCGCAGGCATCTTGAAGTATTCGGAATGCCCATCCGCCATGCCGGCTTGTGCGCCATTGCTGTGACGTGTGAGGCCGATGCCGTAAGTGCTTTGGTAATTCCAGTGGTTGCGCACCCATTCGAAATCGGAGACCGCCCAGTTGTAGTTGTTCATGTTGCGCGAGTCCTCGGTAGTAATCAGATAGTCCGTGGGCCGGTCCACCTGAGCGGTGCGCAGGGGCGTCGCGGAAGCGCGGATGATGTGCATGTTGACAACGTAATCCACGGGATAGGTCATGCCGGTTGTGAAAAAGGTTCCATTATCAAAATGGGCCGGACACTTGAGGATATTGGTGTTGTTGCCGATGTAGGGCAACAGCAGTTTGAACCAGATGTTTGGATCGTTCAGCATCGGGGCATTCGCCGCGTAATTGCCGCACACATAACGGTCATCCTGATCACTTGCATATACCATGAAGGCCAGCGCCATTTGTTTGTGATGATTGAGGCACTTCACCGCTTGGGCCTTCGCCTTCGCCTTCGAAAGCGCCGGCAACAGCATCCCTGCCAGGATCGCGATGATGGCGATGACCACGAGTAGTTCAATCAGCGTGAAGCCGGCCAATAATGGGCGCGTGGCTCTGGATTGCATGCTTGGACCGTGCGTTCAGTTGTGTCGTTTGGCAAGACTTCGTTTTGCTCTGTTGAAAGCATTTTTGTTCAGCCTGCCCACCTACCGGCGGAGGGTGTGGCGAGCACTTTGAAGGCGGCTTTGGCCAGCAGTTGGCCGGATTCGCGCGAGGTCAGTGTCGAACCCATCGTCCATTTCAAGCCGCTGAAGAACGTTTCCACGGCCCACCGCGAACCGTAGCCTTTGCGTTTAAGACAGGTTTCGCTCATGCGGCTGCGCCAACCGCTGCCGCAGGCTTGATCACCCTTTCCACTCCCCATTCCAACCGGCACTGGTCATGCACCCACTCCGCGCCATAGCCCGCGTCCGCATCCAGCCTGGCCTTGGCAATCAACGCCCCCCCCAGTCCAGCACCACGCCCAGCGATAGCAGGCTCCCGCACAATACAACGGTTGAAGCCTTCACCCACTGGCGCCGCTGTCTGCCATTGCGGCTCTGAAAATGCGCGCTGGCCGTGGTCGTTTCCAGCCCCGTGGCATGAGTTGCCACCCCGTGAAATAGTGCCGGCTGCGCGTGGCCCCGTAGTCAGCCAGATGGCGGACACCCAGTCGCATCGCCAGCATGGCAACGCGCTCAACCACCGGCACACGACCCACTTGGTTCTTCATCCGCGAGTAGGCCGACCACTTAATAACAGGTTTCTACAACACAACCCAAACCAAAAACCCGCCGAAGCAGTGCCTCGGCGGGTTTGAAGGGCGGTTAAGCAGCTTCAGCTCACGGCTTGTCGTATTCGCCGAGGCTGCGCAGCCAGATGTTGCGGTAGCGCATCGGGTTGCCGTGGTCCTGGAGCTGGATGAACATCTCGGGCGGATGGACTTTGCTGTAGTCGCCGTTGCGCTGGTGCGGCGTGGTGCCGGTCAATTCCTTGCGGTGATGCACGACGACGCCGTTGTGGATGACGGTGACGGCGGCGCGTTTCGCGATCTTGCCTTCTGCGTCCCAGCGCGGGGATTCCCAGATGATGTCGTAGCTCTGCCATTCACCGGGTTTCTTGCTGGCGTTGACGAGCGGCGGCGACTGGCCGTAGAGCGCGGCGCACTGGCCGTCCGGGTAGGTGGGATTCTCGAAGGAGTCGAGCACCTGCACTTCGTAGATGCCGTTCATGAGCACGCCGCTGTTGCCGCGGCCCTGGCTGTTGCCCTTCACTTCGGCGGGCGTCGCGAACTCAAGATGGAGCTGGAAGTCGGCGAACTTGTCCTTCGTCTGGATGCTGCCGGAGCCGCCGACGACTTCCATGTAATCTTTTTCCACCTTCCAGCCGGGCGTGCCGGTCTTGCCGCCTTCCCACTTCGACAAATCCGTGCCGTCGAAAAGCACGACCGCATCGGACGGCGGCGGCGCTTGATGGCTGAAGGTCGCGGCGGGCGTCACGACGCGCGGCACGGGACGATCCCCGTCGTGGACGTGCCACTGGGTGCCGGGAATGATCGGGGTGGAAGTGTAGCCGACGCCTTTCTTGCCGGGGGCGTCGGCGGCGGTGAGCGCGACGGCGATGCCGATGAGAGCGGCAGGGACAATGAACTTCGGAGAGAGGATTTGCTTGAACATGGAGCGCATCATTTCGGCGGGTGAAAAAAAGGCAAGCCCGTTTCCGCTGGAGCGCGGCTCACCGGGCGAAGTGAGCGCTGCGGGTTGGTGCCCCGCACCCCGGAAAACACAAGAATTAAGCCGCCCTCTGCGAAGTCCAACCGCCCGCATGAAATCCAAACTAACCGTCGCGCTCGCCGCCTGCCTGCTGGCCAACCTCAACGCCGCCGAGCCGGCACCGCCGAAAGGTTTTCGCGCGATCTTCAACGGCAAGGATCTCGCCGGCTGGTATGGCTGGAATCCGCACAGTTCCGCGAAGCTGCAAGGCGAGAAAAAGGAAGCGAACCTCAAGCAGCAGCGCGCGGACTTCCCGAAGCACTGGAGTGTCGAGAACAGCGAGCTGGTCAACGTCGGCACCGGGCCTTACGCCACGACGGACGAGGAGTTCGGCGACATTGAGCTGCTCGTCGAATACAAGACCGTGCCGAAGGCTGACAGCGGCATCTACCTGCGCGGCACGCCGCAGGTGCAGATCTGGGACAAGAACCAGGAGTTCAAACCCGAAAACCCCACGCGCAAACCGCACCTCGGCTCCGGCGGCCTCTTCAACAACACGCCGGGTGCTCCGGGTCGCGACCCGCTCGTGCTGGCGGACAAACCGTTCGGCGAGTGGAACAGCTTCCGCATCCTCCAAGTCGGCGCGACCACTTGGGTGTGGCTCAACGGGAAGCTCGTTGTGAACGGCGCGGTGATGGAAAACTACTGGGACCGCAAGCTGCCGCTGCCAGCCAAAGGACCGATCATGCTCCAAACCCACGGCGGCGAGATTCGCTGGCGGAACTTGTTCGTGCGCGAGATCGGTGAGGCGGAAGGGAAGAAACTTCTGAGCGAAGCGCCGCCGAAGAAGTAAGGAGTCGGCCATGCAATTCGCTCGGGCTTCCAGGTTCGCCGTCGTTGTTGCGGCGTTTGTTCGGCTGTCCGCTGTGCTCGCTGCGGATGATCTGAGGATGGTGCGCATCGGCAACCCCGTCGGCGGCCACATCCATCCTGCGGTGTGTGTCAGCGCGAAGGGGACCATCGTCGTGACCTACGGCCATGTGAATCATCACGACCTGCGCCTCACGCGGTCGTTGGATGGCGGCGCGACGTGGTCTGAGCCGAAGCCATTTGCGCCGACGGTTGGGAAAACTTACTACCCCGGCTCGCTCACGACGCTGCGCGATGGCCGTCTGTTGCACGCGTGGAACCGCTGGAGCGAACCCACCAACGAAAAGGAGCCGCGCTCCGTTCTCTACTCGCTGTCGGGCGATGACGGCGTGACGTGGAGCGAACCGAAGCCGTTTCCGCGCGACGAGAAGACGCCGAGCATCATCCGGCATCCCATCGTGGAACTCGCCGCGAACCAGTGGCTGCTGCCGTTGAGTGACCGGACGCAAGTCTTCGACCCGACGACCGGCACGAGCCAGCCCTTCGGCGACGGACGCGCGCACGGCCTGGTGCCGCTGGTCCGCACGCCAAAGGGCGCGTTCATCAGCGGCGCGGGCCTGCGTTCCACGGACGCAGGCAAGACGTGGCAAGCCATCGCGGCGTTC
>CAYZJP010000089.1:0-10657 GCA_964478755.1 uncultured Klebsiella sp. | reverse complement strand
CAAGGCTGGCGGCACGAGATGGTCGGCCTTGCGAACGGCTGGCTGCTTGCCTCCGAGATTCTTGGTCCCGGCGTGGGCGGCGAACGCATCCGCTATGTGCTCTCACGCGACGACGGCGTCACTTGGGGCGAGGTCTTCGAATATTACAACCCCGGCCGCGCCATTGGCGGCCGCGCCTGCCCGCGCACGGTGCAGCTCGACGCGGAGACCATCGGAGTCGTGTTTTACGACGTGGAACCGAAGCAGCCTAGCGGCCCTGGTCTGTTCTTCCTGAAGCTGCCGCTTGAAAAATTGGGTCGTGCCGCGCAGCCGCGTCAGGCAAACTGAGTCACTGTCATGCGTCATCTGCTGTGTCTCCTTTTGCTGGGTTCGTCGCTGCTGTGCCCCGCCGCCCCGCCGGTCAAGGTCTTCATCCTCGCCGGCCAGTCGAACATGGAGGGCCAGGGTTTCATTGCGGCGGACCCGAAGCGCAACGGCGGCAAAGGCTCGCTGGAATTCCTCGCGAAGGATGCCGCCACCGCGCCGAAGTTCGCGCAGCTCCTTGACCCCGCCCGCAAGTGGCGTGTGCGCGACGACGTGTTCATTTCCTACCTCACCCGCAAAGGCCGGCTCACCGTCGGCTTCGGTGCGAACGACAAGCTGATCGGTCCTGAGCTGGGCATCGGCTGGGTGACCGGCGACGCGCTCAAGGAGCCGGTGCTGCTCATCAAGTGCGCGTGGGGCGGCAAGAGCCTCGCGGTGGATTTCCGTCCGCCCAGCGCGGGCAAGCCGCCCTATTCGCTCGGCGAAAAGAATGACGCGGCTGTCGCGCAAGACCCGGCCATCGTGGGCAAATATTATCGCGAGACGCTTGCGCTGACGAGGGCAGCGCTGTTGCAAGTGAAGGAACTCGTGCCCGGCAGCGACGGACGCTACGAGATCGTCGGCTTCGGCTGGCATCAAGGCTGGAACGACCGCATCAACGACAAGTTCAACGCAGAGTATGAGAGCAACATGGCGCACTTCATCCGCGATATGCGCCGCGAACTTGCCTTGCCCAAGCTGCCCTTCGTCATCGCCGAGACCGGCATGAGCGGCCCGGGCGAGACACACCCACGCGCTCTCTCGCTGATGAAAGCGCAGGCGGCGGTGGCGGAGCTGCCGGAGTTCAAGGGCAACGTCGCCTTCGTCGGGACGCGGGCCTTCTGGCGCGAGAAGGAAGTTTCCCCTTCCAGCCAAGGCTACCACTGGAACACCAACGCCGAAACCTACTGGCTCATCGGCGAAGCGATGGGCCGCGCGCTGCTGCAACTGGCGAACCCGCGATGAAGCCGAGCTTTTCTTCCGTCGCGTTCGCCCTGCTGCTCGCTGGGGCGCCCTGCGATTTGTCCGCCGCTGACTTTCAGAAAGAAATTCGTCCCTTGCTCGGCGAATTCTGCCTGAAGTGCCACTCGACAAAGGCTCACAAGGGCGACCTCGACCTCGAGCGGTTCAAGTCCCTCGACTCGCTGAAGTCCGCGCCGAAGGTCTGGCAGCAGGTCGAGGAGCAGCTCGAACTCGGCGAGATGCCGCCGAAGGAAAAGCCGCAGCTCTCCAGCGCGCAGAAGGCGAAGCTCCTCGCATGGGTGCGCGGCGCACTCAACGACATCGCAAAATCTCGCGCCGGCGACCCCGGCCCCGTGGTGCTGCGCCGCCTCTCGAACGCGGAATACACTTACACCATCCGCGACCTCACGGGTGTCGAGGCGCTCGACCCCGCACGTGAGTTCCCCGTGGACGGGGCGGCGGGCGAAGGCTTCTCGAACACCGGCGCGGCGCTCGTCATGTCACCCGCGCTGCTCACCAAGTATCTCGACGCCGCGAAAGACCTCGCCGCACACGCCGTGCTGTTGCCGGATGGCCTCGCCTTCTCGCCGAGCACCTCGCCGCGCGACTGGACCGAGGAACGGCTTGCCGCTATCCGCAACTTCTACGCGCAGTTCACTGTGAAGGGCGGCGGCTCAACGGTGAACTTGCAGGGCATCAAGTTCGACACCAAGGACGGCGGTGTCCTGCCGTTGGAGAAGTATCTGGCCGCAACGCTGGAATTGCGTGAAACGCTCGCGGGAGCAACGAACGCCTTCCCCCTCACCCCGGCCCTCTCCCCCGGGGAGAGGGAGAAACGTAATCAGCCATCGGTTGCGACGAAGTCTCCTTCCGTCAAACCAACCGAATCAAAAGCACGCACCGACTCAACCCAGCGCGGCCAAGCGATCCTCCCTCTCCCAGCGGGAGAGGGCCGGGGTGAGGGAGAACGGCGCGCCCAACTCACCGCCCTGCTCCTTTTGCAACTCGCCACAAAGCACAGCCTCAACGCCAAATATCTCACAACGCTGTGGACCGCGCTGAACGAGTCGCAGCCCTCGCTCGTGCTCGACGTCATCCGCGCGCAGTGGCGCGAGGCCAAGCCCGCCGACGCCCCGGCGCTCGCCGCGTCCATCGCGCAGTGGCAGCGCGGCCTGTGGCGCTTCACGACCGTCGGCCACATCGGCAAGCGCAACGGCCCGGCCGCGTGGCAAGTCCCCGTCACGCCGCTCGCCACGTCACGTGAAGTGCGCGTGAAATTTCCAGCCGCGACCAGCGGCAGCGATGTGACGCTCTACCTCGTTGCCTCTGACGCGGGCGACGGCAATGAGCACGACTTTGCCGTCTGGGAAAACCCGCGCCTCGTCGCCCCGGGCCGGCCTGACCTGCGTTTGCGCGATGTGCGCGACGCCGTGGCTTCGCTCGCCACGCAACGCGAACGCGTCGCAGCCAGCGCGGCGAAGTGCCTCGCAGCGGCGGCGGAAGCGGGCGCGCTCCCGGACAAGGCCGCGTTGGATGCGCTCGCGCAGAAGCACAGCGTCGAGCCGGCGTTGCTCGCGGCGTGGCTGGATTATCTCGGCATCGGTGGCGGGCCCATTCGCGTGGACTCGCACATCAAGGGCAGGACCGAGAGCGCGCAGAACTACAACTTCATCAAGGGCTGGACCGGCGCGGATGCGT
Source organism: uncultured Klebsiella sp. (assembly GCA_964478755.1). GTDB lineage: Bacteria > Verrucomicrobiota > Verrucomicrobiia > Limisphaerales > SXTU01 > SXTU01. The sequence continues at coordinate 7,654 of CAYZJP010000089.1, read as the reverse complement.
TGAGTGTGGTCGCGAATTCTTCCGACACTCCCGTGCGCATTCCCGGCCACATGAAGCCGCACAGCGTCGCGGTGCATCCGTCACCGAAGCTGCGTGTGTGCGTCGGTTGGAGCAGCCCGGTCGCCGCGCGCCTGCGCGTCGAAGGCACGGTGCAACACGCGCATCCCGAGTGCGGCAACGGCATCGAGTGGTGGGTCGAAGTGCGGCGCGGCAACACGCGTCAGCGCCTCGCGGCCGGCACTGCGCAAGGCGCGAAGGAAGTGAAGTTCGGCCCGCTCGACGAGGTCGCGGTGCAACCCGGCGACTTGGTTTCGCTCATCATCGGCCCACGCGACGGCAATCATTCGTGCGACCTCACGGCGCTTGAGCTGAACCTCAAGGCGGACAGTGGCCAGCAGTGGAATCTCGCACGCGATGTTTCGCCGAACATTCTCGCGGGCAACCCGCACGCGGACATGCTGGGCAATGCGAGCGTGTGGCATTTCTACAGCGAGCCGGACAAAGGCGGCGGCGCGAACACGGTGATTCCAGTCGGCTCGTTGCTGGCGAAGTGGCTCACCGTTCCCAACACCGAAGCGAAGCGCCCGCTCGCTGAGGCGGTGCAGAAGCTGTTGCAGAGCGGCGTGGGAAGCCTCGCGAAGGACGCGCCGGATGCAGTGCTGCATCGCACGCTGCTCGCGGTGAATGGGCCGCTGCTCAATGCGTTGAGACAGACGCAGCCATCGGCTCCGCCGAGCACCGTCGAACTTCAGAAGCGCAACGAACCAACCAAGCGCGGCCAAGCGGTCCTCCCTCTCCCAGCGGGAGAGGGCCGGGGTGAGGGAGAACGGCGTGCCCAATCGACAGCCCCGCCCACGACTTGGGGCATCGCTTCCGAACTTTTCGGCAAGCACCCAAACGGCTCCGAGCTTCCCGCCGCGAACCTCTGCGTGCGCGCACCGGCAGTCATTGAGGTGCGTCTGCCCGCTGATCTCGTCGAAGGCTGTGAGTTTATGGCCACCGCGACGTTGCACTTGCCCACGGGAGCAGAGGGCAGCGTGCAGATGGACGCGACGCTGACGAAACCCGCGAGCGCGTCCGGCCTCGCGGCGGGCGCGGTGAGGGAGCTGGGCGGCAAGAGCACGTGGTCCGACGGCGAGCGGCCCGTCGGCTCGGACGCGCCGATTCTTGTGGCGGAGAACAGCGCGGCGCGGAAGCGGATTGAAGGCGCGTTCGAGCAGTTCCGCGCGCTGTTCCCCGCCGCGCTCTGCTACACGAAGATTGTGCCGGTGGATGAAGTGGTGACGCTCACGTTGCACTACCGCGAGGACGACCAACTCCGCCGCCTGCTGCTCGACGACGCGCAGGCCGCCGCGCTGGACCGGCTCTGGGCCGAGCTGCGCTTCGTGAGCCACGAGCCGCTCAAGCTCGTCGAAGCCTTTGAGCAAATCTGGCAGTTCGCCACGCAAGACGCCGACCCGAGCGCGTTCACGCCGATGCGCGAACCCATCAAGCAGCGGGCCGCCGAGTTCCGGGCAGAGCTGCTGGCCGCCGAGCCGAAGCAGCTCGAAGCCGTGGTGAACTTCGCCGCGAGGGCGTGGCGGCACCCGCTCACGCGCGCGGAGCAAGACGAGTTGGGTTCGCTCTATCGCAAGCTTCGCGCGCAGGAGTTGCCGCACGAAACCGCGTTGCGCATGACGTTGGCGCGCGTGTTCGTGGCCCCAGCGTTTCTCTACAAGTTCGAGCAAGCGTCCGCCGGCAAAAAGCCTGCACCGGTGAGCGACACCGAGCTGGCCACGCGGCTGAGTTACTTCCTGTGGTCGTCCGCGCCGGACGTGGAACTGGCCTCGCTCGCGGCAGCGGGCAAGCTCCGCAATCCCGACGTGCTTGCAGCGCAGACGCGGCGGATGCTGGCGGACGCGCGCGTGCGGCGGCTGGCGGTGGAGTTTGGCGCGCAGTGGCTCCACACACGCGGCCTCGACCAGCTCGACGAGAAAAGCGAGCGGCATTTCCCGACGTTTAAGTCCGTGCGCGGCACGTTGAACGAAGAGCCGATTCGCTTCTTCACGGACTTGTTTCAACGCGACGGCTCCGTGCTCGCGCTGCTGGACGCGGATTACACCTTCGTCAACGCGACGCTCGCGAAGCACTACGGTCTCACCGGCATCAGCGGAGACGAGTGGCGGCGCGTGGACGGCGTGCGCGCTCAAGGCCGTGGCGGCGTGCTGGGCTTCGGCGCGACGCTGGCGAAACAGAGCGGAGCCTCACGCACGAGTCCGATTCTGCGCGGCAACTGGCTGAGTGAAACGCTGCTCGGCGAGCGGCTGCCGCGTCCGCCCAAGGGCGTGCCCGTGCTGCCCGAGGAAGCCCCTGCCGGCCTGACCGAACGCGCGCTGACCGAGCGGCACAGCAGCGACCCTAAGTGCGCCGGCTGCCACGCGCGAATTGACCCGTTCGGCTTCGCACTGGAGCGCTACGACGCCATCGGGCGGCTGCGCGCAAAGGATGCGGCGGGCCTGCCGATTGACTCGCGCACCCGCGCGGCGGACGGCGCGGAGTTCGACGGCCTCGACGGGCTGCGGAACTATCTGCTCACGCAGCGGCGCGAAGCCTTCGAGCGACAATTCTGCCGGAAGCTGCTGGGCTTCGCCCTGGGCCGCAGCGTGCAGTTGAGCGACCAGCCGCTGCTGGATGAGATGGTCAAGCAGCTTGCAGCGAACGAGCACCGCGTGGGCACGGCCGTCGAAATGATTGTGCGGAGCCGGCAGTTCCGTGATATACGCGGACGCGACCAGGCCGCGAACGAATGACTTTCAAACTATGAGCACGCACCACTTCCATCGCCGCGCATTCCTGCGCGGCGTCGGCGTCACGATGGCCCTGCCGTGGCTGGAGTCGTTCAACGTCTGGGGCGACGAGCCGAAGCAGAAGCCCGCGAGCGAGGCCCCGCTGCGGCTCGCCGTGCTCTTCGCCGGCAACGGCTTTCATTCGAAGGAATGGTGGGCGAAGGGCGAGGGCCGCGCGATGGAGCTGGGCCGCGTGCTCGCGCCGGTCGCGGAATTCCGCGAGAAGCTGCTCTTCGTGCGCGGCCTGTATCACGAGGAAGCGCGCAAGGGGAACATCCACAGCTCGCAGACGGGCAACATGCTGTCCGGCTCGCCCATCGCCAGCGGCGGCGAAATCCGCTCGGGCACGAGCTTCGACCAGTTGCTCGCGCAGACTTACGGGCGCTCGACGAAGGTGCCGAGCCTCGTGCTGGGCTGCGAGCACTCGAACCCGTCCGTCCACAAGAATTACTCGATGCTCTACAGCTCGCACATCTCGTGGAGTTCGCCCACGACGCCGACGCCGCTGGAGCTGTATCCCGCGCTCGCGTTCGACCGGTTGTTCAAGGACGCCGCCACGCCCGGCGACAAGAGCGTGCTGGACGCTGTCCTCGCGGATGCCAGCAGCTTGCGCCGGAACATCAGCGTCGGCGACCAGCGCAAGCTTGACGAATACCTCGACTCCGTGCGCGACGTGGAGAAACGCATCGAGAACGCTGGCCAGCGTGGCGAGGTGCAGGGCTGGCGGCCCACTCTTGCGAAGCCGAACGTCCCGCGTCCCGCCGAGGGCATCCCGCAGGACATCGCCGAGCACATGCGGCTCATGTGCGACATCCTCGTGCTCGGCTTCCAGACCGACACCACGCGCATCACCACGCTGAAGCTGAACAACGACCACAGCGCGCTGCGCTTCCCAAACCTCCCGAGCGTGCAGCAAAAGGGCAACGGCATTGACTATATGATTCACCACCTGCTCTCGCACAGCGATGGCGAGGACTGGCTGAAGGTGAACCAATTTTTCCTCGAACAAATCGCCTATCTCGCGCGCAAGCTCGACGCGATTCAGGAAGGCCCACGCACCTTGCTCGACAACTCGATGGTGATGCTCTGCTCCAGCATGATGGCCGGCGCGCGCCACGACAACGACCAGCTCCCCGTGCTGCTGCTTGGCGGCGCGGGCGGCCGGCTCAAGACAGGCCGCGCGCTCGACTACACGGGCAAGCCCGACCGCCAGCTCTGCCGCCTGTTCCTCTCCATGATGGACAAGATGGACATACGCCCGAAGGCCTTCGGCGACGCGAACGCACCGCTGGCGGAGATATAACGATCCTAAATTCGGCGCGGCAACGGAGAGAATCAGGACTTAACCAAAACCAGTTCCTCCATACGCTCGTGGTGCGTGTTCTTCATAGCGATTTCAATCACTCGGAAGTCATAGCGTTCCGCCAGCCAACGAACTTCCGAACTGTCATTGTAGATGCACACCACTGATCAACTCGGATAAATCCAATCTCGGTCAAGCGCTACACCAAGGCGCATTCAAGCGCCGAGTTCGAAAGCAACTCATCCGCAAACTCTAGCGCCTCGGACTCTGTCGAGAAATCCCTTTGGCGGCTAACGACGAAGTCGAGCGGGTAGTTTCCGTCGACGACGAGAAGCAAAGCGCCACCGAAACCGTCGGCTTCGACAATCACGATTTCCGTGTCCGCATAGCTCAAACCCTCTTGAAACAAAACTGTTCGTGGCGGCGAGATGTCAAGGCGCGTCCGAATTGCGGCCAGTTGGGTTTCGAGAACTTCAATCACGCGCCGATCTTCGCTGCTTACTTTGATTGTGTTCATATTCTAGGGGATGACGCTCGCATACTCGCGCCGAAACTCGTCGTAAACGATCCGCAAGACTTTCTGCCTGTCTTCAACATCCTCAATTTGGTGGGCAAGTTTCAACAGGTCTGCTTTAGAAATGGATTGGATTTTCAGGTTGATCAGGAACTCCTTGAACTCTTGACGAATGTCGTCAATGACCAGAATCACGTTTCCGTCCTCAAGCCGCTGCTGATCGAAGTTGGCTTGGAGTTCGGAAACTAAGGCGTCGCAGGTTTTCTGGTTTACGACCCGAAGCTTCTTGATTTGATACACCACGCCGAAGTTCGTTGAAATATCCACTCCCTTGTCGTGGGCTGCAGCTCGAGAGTCACGGTAGATTTTGCACGCGAACTTTTCGAGGTGAACGCGCAAAACGGCGAAACAAATGAACTCGAAGTTGGCGGGATTCAATTCAATATTCTCTTCAAGCAGACGCAAGAACGAGCTTCGATCTGCCGCAAATGTTGCCCGGACTTTCTGGTCTGCCAGACTTGGAATCTCGCCCAGCCTCGATGTGATGTAGTCGCGAATACTCGCTGCGATCCAAGGAATCAGCTCCTTGCAGAACTTGGTGTAGGGACTGAGCAATTCATAGCCGTCTTCGAGTGGCTTCAGAACCTGATACTTGGGAAGTGTTCGCCGCGAGTAGGCATCTTCCCATTTCGCCCCAATGTGAAGAGAGTGGCCCAAGAACTCTTTCAGGTAACGCACCGCAGATGTGTAGGCAGTTTGCGTTTCGCGCTCGCTGAACTTGATTTTGCCACCTGAAAGGAACGCTTGGAGCAGACCGAGGGTGAGAGTCGGAGCGATGACCTTCGTCTTCGAACGTCTGAGCATCACTGTCACTTCGCGTTGGCAATCCGCGAGATTGGTCATTTTTCCGCGTTGTGCGTTGTGATTCATGGGCCGTAGCGGAATGGAGCATCGCTGTTTTTCAACGATTGACAACCTTGTGCCCGCAACAACCGAAATGAGCCTCAAAGTTCCCATCTTCCGTCGCTGGGGTAAGAAATTCTTCGTGGCGGTGGATGACTCCTTCTTCAATGCTTTGCCTCGAATGCGAATCATAACCAACACACACAACGCGGAAGTCTCTTGACTGATTTATCCGCCTGCCTTGAGCGGGCCATCGTGGTTTCAACCTAGCCACCCTTCGTGCTCACGCTTGAGTTGCCGCCGCCATCTGTGAGTTAATCTCGCGAACGAAAGACACACTATGCACTTAATGGGAATTGGCGACGAAGCGGGCGGCGGGCTGGAGTTTCAAATCAAGGCCGCGCAGGAACTCGGTTGGAAATACATTGAGATGCGCGGCGTGGAGGTGCCGGGCTTCGCGAAGGGAAACTTCCACGAGATTCCCGACGCGGCCTTTGATCTTGCAGCGGCGAAAATCCAGGAGGCGGGCCTCGGCGTCTATTGCTTCGGCTCCACCATCATGAACTGGGCCAAGACCGTCGAGACGCCCTTCGACGTGACGCTCGGCGAGGTGCGCCGCGCCATTCCGCGCATGCAGCGGCTGGGCACGAAGTTCGCCCGCATCATGTCCTTCAAGCCGAAGGACACCGACGCCGTCACTCCGCCCGTGGTCTTCGAGCGGGTGCGCGAGGTCACAAAGATGTTCACCGACGCCGGCCTCACGCCTGTGCATGAGAACTGCATGAACTACGGCGGCATGAGCAGCGCCCACGCGCTGGAGATGCTCGAGAAGTGCCCCGGCCTCAAGTGGGTTTTCGACACCGCGAACCCCATCTTCAATCCCGACCGCCAGCTCCCGCAGCCCTGGCCGCGGCAGAACGCGTGGGAGTTCTGGACCGCCGTCCGCGACCACGTCGCTCACATCCATGTGAAGGACGCCACTTGGAATCCGGCCAAGAACGACGCGGATTACAACTGGCCCGGCGAAGGCCAAGGCCAGGTCCGCCGCATACTCGCCGACGCCTTCGCGCGCGGTTACGACGCCGGCATCAGCATCGAGCCGCACATGGTCGTGGTCTTCCACGACACGCACGCGAAGGCGACGAACGACGCCGATGTCTGCGCGAACTTCGTCGAGTATGGCCGGCGGCTGGAGAAGCTCATCACTGAAGTGAGGCGCCGATAGCGGGCTTGCATCCCACGAAAATCGGCGTATTCGTCGTCCGTCGCCACTAACTTGAACAGACTCCGTATGAAGACCGCCCGCCTCCTGCTTGCATTCGTCACCGCCACCGCACTCATCACGCCGGCCTTCGCGCAGGCGGACAAAACCGAAAACGCCAAGCTCGAAGGCACTTGGGTCGGCGGCGTGCGCACACCCGGCGGCAAGGGAAAATCCGGCTCAGGCACGATGGTCGCGATCTCCGAGTTGACCATCAAGGACGGCAAGATCGTGGCCTGCAAGGACGGCAAGGGCGTGAGCCTGGGCAACTGTGAAAGCGTCTCGTTGAACGCTGCGGCCAAGACGATGGACGCGACGGGCAACACAAAGGACAAGAAAGGCGTCTTCCAGGGCATCTACCGCGTCAACGGCGACAAGCTCGAATGGTGCGCCGCCAACCCCGGCATCGCGCGGCCCAAGGATTACTTCACCACGCCGCAGGTGCAGTTCCACATGGTCTTCGACAAGAAGAAGCAGTAGGGGCCCACGCCGCTGTCCGCCAGACTTCCCCTAACTGCGGACAACGTGTCGAGGCGCAACAGTTAGGTGGCACGGTGTCCATAATCACTGAGTAAAATAAATGGCTGCGCTCACGCCTGCAGCAACGCAGTGGGAGACACCGACGGCAAAAGCTGCTCTGCCGAAAGGATGAGAAAGCCATCGCCGGCCAACCACGAATCCATAGGCAGGGAACTGCGCGAGAGCCACAGCCCAAATCAACGGAAGCGTATTCGGTGTAGCAGCCGCGACCAAGAATGCGAATGGAAAGAGCAAGGCAAACGGCAGGTAACTCGTCGACCCTGAAAAACCCCGACCCTCAAACTGGCGTAGGACGGAGTTGGGTTGCG
>CAYZJP010000088.1:0-21289 GCA_964478755.1 uncultured Klebsiella sp. | reverse complement strand
CCAAGGGCGACCAACGCGCCATCCAAGCCCTCAAGCAATACGAGAAGATGCAGACCCAGCGGCGGTAGGCTCCCGCTGGCTGACAGAGGGAGTGCGGTTGCACAATGCGGACGCACCTTGAGGCGGGCTTGACTGGCGACGCAGTTTTCGGCATTTTCGGCCTGACAACCTCGCACTCGCCACATGAAACATCTTTTCAACCGCCGCGTGCCTGCTGTGCGCAGTGGCTTCACCCTCATCGAACTGCTCGTCGTCATCGCGATCATCGCGATCCTGGCCGGGATGCTCCTGCCGGCGTTGTCCAAGGCGAAAGCGAAGTCGGCCAAGACGGTTTGCACCAATAATCTCCGGCAAATGCTTTTGTCCGTTAATCTGTATGCGGACGACTATGACGACCGATTGACGTGGTCAAATTGGGGCAACCCAGCTGGGCTGGCAGGCTGGCTTTACAATTTCAACCCGAGCTTCGTGGTTTCCCAAGGCAATCTGTGGCCGTATCTGAAGACCACCAATAGCTACAAATGTGCGATGGATTTCAAAAATGCGGGGCTGATCGCCCAACGGGCCCAACAGATAAGCAGCTACTGCATGAACGGCGCGGTAAATGGCTACCAAAGCTACAGTGCCGGACCTCCCGATAATCTTTCCAGCATCTTGGCCCGCCGGGCAATGATGAAGTCCGATAACATCATCATGTGGGAGCAGGCGGGATTGGACGAAGGCGGGCAGGCCGGTTACTGGAACGATGGTGCAAACTACCCGTGGGAGACGGTGAGCCGCCGCCATCTCAAAGGTTCGCAGACCGGAAGCCTTGGTGGGGTTGTGGAGTTCCTCGATTACGAGACGACATGGACCCAAATCGCTGGAACCAACAGCGCCCAAGCCGCAGGCATCAACAACACGCGGGCGTGGTGCAGCCCGTTCTCCGCCACGGGACACTAAGCGCACGCGCCTTCGTCTGGTTGCAGTTAAAAATTCAAGGGACCGAAGCCATAACGAAGACGCATGTCTTCCATCGTCTTCCGTTCAGTCGGTGAGAGCCCGGCCTTTTGAAGTTCCGCGATGACTTGAGCCCTGCGGCTGGCGTCACCGAACTGGTGCTGATGCAACCAATACGAATAGGCGTCCTGTTTTTCCCCAGCATTTAACTGCGACCACGGTTTGACATTTGCCTTGTGGGAAGCAGCCAGCGCAGCCTCTTGTTGCTCCGGCAAGCGAGTGGTTCCTTGCAATGGCGGGCTGGCTTCAGGGGTGGTGTTCACAGCACTGGAGGCACCTTCGCCAGCTACTTCGCTGGGTTTGCGTTTCTTGCATCCCGTGGCCTGCGAAGTCAGTAGCGTTGCGGTGGTGATGCACAAGAGAAAACGCAGTAGATTCATACTGCGACAGCTTGAAAGCAGACGAGAACAACTTCAAGTCCGCACTGCACACCCTGATGAATAGCCATTCGTGGAGCACAGTCGGCTTCCCTTGACCGCCGTGGCCCGGACTTTTACCACTGGCGGACACAAACAACGCTCACCACATGAAATCCTCCGAATCGTCCTCATCCACCCGCCGCGATTTCCTCAAAGCCTCCACCGCCACTGCCGCCGCCGGCGCGCTCGCAGCGGATCTTGCCTTCCCCTCCGTCCTCCGTGCCGCGCCGAACAGCGACAAAATCCGCATCGGCTTCATCGGCTGTGGCGGACGCGGCACCGGCGCGGCCGCGCAGGCGCTGAAGGCCGACAGCAACGTCGAGCTGTGGGCGATGGGCGATGCCTTCCCCGAGCCCATCGAGCGCAGCCTCGCCTCCGTCCAGAAGGCGGTGAATGACGACAAAAAATTCAACGTGGCCACGGAGCGGCGGTTCACAGGCATTGACGCCTACCAGAAGGTCATCAACAGCGGCGTGGACCTCGTCATCCTCACGTCGCCGCCCGGCTTCCGGCCCGGCCACTTGCGCGCCGCAGTCGAGGCCGGCAAGCACATCTTCACCGAGAAGCCGATGGCCACGGACGCGCCGGGTGTGCGCTCGGTCATCGAGTCGGTGAAGATCGCCAAGCAGAAGAACCTCGCGATGGTCGCGGGCTTTTGCTGGCGCTACGATTACGCCAAGCGTGCCGTCTTCGAGAAGATGCTCGACGGCTCCATTGGTGACGTGCGCACCGTTTATGGCACCTATCTCACCGGTCCGGTCAAGCCCATGCCGAAGGCCGACACCCGACCCGCCGGCATGAGCGATCTCGAATGGATGGTGCGCAACTGGTATAATTTCACCTGGCTCTCCGGCGACGGCCTCGTCGAGCAGGCCATCCACACCGTGGACTGGATGATGTGGGCGATGCAGGACAAGCCGCCCCTGAAATGCACCGCCAATGGTGGCCGCCAAATCCCGGCCAACGGCGGCAACATTTTCGACCACGTCTCGGTGAGCTACGAGTGGGAAAAAGGCGTGCGCGGCTTCATCTCGCAGCGGCAGATCACCGGCTGCTATGGCGAGAACTCCTTCTACGCGCTGGGCACGAAGGGCAACGCCTACATCAGCCGGGGTGCCTACACCACGGACTTGACCGGCGAACGGAACTGGAAATACGACGGCCCGACGCCCGACATGTATCAGGTGGAGCACGACGAACTCTTCGCCTCCATCCGCGCCGGCAAGCCCATCAACAACGGCGACCGCATGGTGACGAGCACGATGGCCGGCATCATGGGCCGCATGGCGGGCTACACGGGGCAGGAGATCACCTGGGAGATGGCGCTCAACTCGAAGGAAGAAATCGCGCCGCAGAATCTCCGCGACTGGAACGGCAAGGTGGAAGTGCCGCCGCTCGCCATGCCCGGCCGCACGAAGTTCATCTGAATTGTGCCGGCGGTTTGCAACCGCCGTCCGTGGGGAGCAGCAGTCCGAGGCACGTTGAGCCATCAGCCCGCAACTCGGCGATTACAAATCGCCGGCACGGGTGTTCACCGCACTTCCACGTCGAAGATCAGGCTGGTGCGCGAGTCGGTCTGCTCGTTGCGGATTTCCATTTCCTTCAGCCGCCACTGGCCGTTGATCTTCTTGAAACTTTTCGGCTCGAACTCCTTTAGCAGTTTCCCCCGCGCGTCGTAAGCCTCGGCCACGACGATGCCCAGCGTGTCCTGGTCCAGCCACGTCCGCACGCGCGAGTAGCCGCCGGGCGCGGGCCGGGCGGTGATGCTCTCCAGCACGAAGCAGGCTTCGCCATGACGCTGCTCCTTCTTCACCAGCCGCTGCTCGGGCCAGTGGAGAAAATCCAGGCCAAGGTCCGCCAGCCAGAAGTCCGAGCCGGCGAAGGGCACGAGCAGATTCCCGGCGGGCACGAGCGGCGCGCCGTTCACGCGGCCCGTCTCGTAGCGGTTCGGCGTGCTGGCCGAACGCGTGACACGGAATAGCAGGCCGTCGCCGCTGACGTAGTCCGTGTGCCATTGCGAGTCCGCGACGGTGGTGCGGATGGTCACGGCGGTTTCCGCGCGAACGCCGCGCGAGTCGCGGATTTTCAGGATCGCCGTGTTGGTTCCGCTGGCCTTGGGCGCGAGCGCTCGGGCCTCGGCCGCGATGCGCTGTCCTTCGGCGAGCTGCGTGGCGGAATCGGTGATGAGTTGCCGGCCTTCGTCGCGAGGCGCTGACGGGTTGGCGGCAAAGAGCGCGGGGGAAACGCTGAACGCGAGCAGCAGCAGCGCGATTGAACGGCTCACTTGGCCCCGCCTTTCTTGGGCTTGGTTGCGGGTGCTTCCACCAGCGCCAGCGGGATGAGTTCGCTGATGCGGCGCACGAAATGGACTTTCATCTTCGCGCGGACTTCCTCGGGGACTTCGGCCCAGTCTTTGCGGTTGTGCTCGGGCAGGAGAACTTGCCTGAGGCCGGCGCGGGCGGCGGCGAGCACCTTTTCCTTGATGCCGCCGACGGGCAGCACGCGGCCGCGCAAGCTGATCTCGCCGGTCATCGCCAGACCGGAGCGGACGCGGCGTTGCGTGAGCAGCGAGGCGAGAGCAATGAGCATCGTGACGCCGGCGCTGGGGCCGTCCTTCGGTGTCGCGCCGGCGGGGACGTGGACATGGATGTCGTGCTTGTCGAAGTTCGTTGCCGTGATGCCGAGCGAGGCTGATTGCGCGCGGAGGTAACTGAGCGCGGCTTGTGCGCTCTCCTTCATCACGTCGCCGAGCGAACCGGTGAGGATGAGCTTGCCCGTTCCGCTCATGCGCGTGGCCTCGATGAACAGAATGTCGCCGCCCACGGGCGTCCACGCGAGGCCGACGGCGATGCCGCACTCGGCGATGTTCTCGGCGGACTCGGAGACGAACTTCGGCTGGCCGAGCAAGTCTTCGAGCGATTTCGCCGTGATGGTCAAGGGCTGCACGTCGCCGTGCTTCGAGGCGATCTTGCGCGCGGCCTTGCGGACGAGCGACGCGAGCTCGCGGTCGAGCTGGCGGCAGCCGGCTTCGCGCGTGTAGTCGTGCGCGAGCTTTCGGATCGTGGCGTCGGGAATCTTCACCAGCTTGGGCTTCACGCCGTGCTCGGCAAGCTGGCGCGGCAGCAAGTGGCGGCGCGCGATGCGGACTTTTTCCTCGAGCGTGTAGCTGGGCAGCTCGATGACTTCGAGCCGGTCGCGCAGCGCGGGGATGATCGGGTCGAGCCAGTTTGCTGTCGTGAAGAAGAGCACGCGCGAGAGGTCGAACGGCACGTCGAGGTAATGATCCATGAACGTGCTGTTCTGCTCGGGGTCGAGCACTTCGAGGAGCGCGGCGGATGGGTCGCCGCGGAAGTCCGCGCCGACCTTGTCAATTTCGTCGAGCAGGATGACGGGGTTGTGGCTCTCGATGCGGCGCAAGGTCTGGATGATGCGGCCGGGCATCGCGCCGACGTAAGTGCGGCGGTGGCCGCGAATCTCCGCCTCGTCCCTCATGCCACCAAGCGAAATGCGCGCGAATTTGCGCCCGAGCGCATCCGCAACACTACGCCCGAGCGAGGTCTTGCCCACGCCGGGAGGGCCGACGAGACAGAGGATCGGGCCTTTGAGCTGCCGCTTGAGCTTGATGACGGCGAGGAATTCCAGCAGCCGGTCCTTCACCTTCTTGAGCCCGTAGTGTTGCTCGTCGAGCAGGCGCGCGGCTTCGTCGAGGTCAAGCTTGTCCTCGGTGAACTTGCTCCACGGGAGGTTCGCGAGCCAGTCGAGGTAATTGCGCGTGATGCTGTATTCGGCGACGGCGGGCGGCGTTTGCTGGAGCCGTTCGAGTTCCTTGTCGGCGACTTTGCGCACGTCGGAAGGAAGCTTGGCCTTGTCCATCTGCTCGCGCAGCGCGTTGGCGTCGGCGGTGGCGGTGTCGGTCTCGCCCAGCTCGCGCTGGATGGCGCGGATCTGCTCGCGGAGGAAAAAGTCCCGCTGACTCTTCGACATCGAAGTGGTGACTTCCTTCTGAATCTTCGTGCCGAGCGTGAGGACTTCGAGCTCGCGCTGAAGCAGCGGGAGCAATCGGCCGAGGCGTTCCTTGACGGAAGTGATTTCGAGCAGGCGCTGGCGCTCCTGCAAATCGAGGTTCAGGTTTTGCGCGATGAGATCGGCCAGCCGGCTGGGCGTCTCCTGGTTGAGCGAGGTGATCTTGACCTGATCGGAGAGCGCGGGCGAGAGGCTGATAATTTGCTGGAAGAGCTCGCTCGCGTTGCGCGCGAGCGCGGTCAGTTCGACGGAGTTCTCGGCGAGGTCGTCGAGGAGCGTGACGCGCGCGCGCAGATACGGCTCCTGCGCGAGAAATTCCTTGAGCTGAAACCGCCGCAGGCCCTCGACGAGGATGCGCACGGTGTTGTCGGGGAACTTCAACATCTTCAGCACGCGGCCCGCGCAGCCGTGCGACCACAGCTCGTCGGGTTTGGGCTCCTGCACCTCGGGTTTGGTCTGGAGGACGAGGCCCACGAAGCGGTCGCCGCCAACCACATCGTCAATGAGCTTGATGCTTTGCGCGGACTCGACCAGCAGCGGCGCAACCATGCCGGGGAACAGCACGAGGTCCGACAGGCCGAGGATGGGCAGCATGTCGGGCAGCGGCTTCGCACCGGCGCGGAGGAACGTGGTGTCGCTCCCGGCGGCACCGGCGTTCAGGATGCTGATGAATTCCGTGTCGGGCATAGTCAGTTGCGCGGCGTCGTCGTGTTGGATGGCCGCAGGGGAGGAATCGTTCAGGGAAAGGCTAGCAAGACTCCTTCGGGCCGCACGCTGCCGGCACATCCACGCGGAGGAAACCGTTTTGATACGAGGCGCGTGCCTGCGAGAGATCGAAGCCCGCCGGCAGTTCCACCACGCTTTCAAACTCGCCGTAATGAATCTCCATCACCTGAAAGTTGCATTTCCCGTTGCGGCACTCGTCGCGCCGCGCGCCGCTGACGGTCATACGCGCACCCTCGACGGTGATTTCCAAGTCTTCCTTGCGGATGCCGGCCAGCTCGACCTTGATGACCGCGCCGGTGGCGTGGACATACACGTCCGTGTTTGGCGTCCAGACCGTCTCGCCGTTCTTGCCCCCGGACGGGCGCGACGGCGAACCGGCTGGGAAGCGGAGGATGGAGTTGGCCTTGGACATGGGAGAAGCCGGGCGAGCTTCAGGGCATTTTGACGATGACCTGCGGGCGCTCGCCCTTGCGAGACCGGACGGTGATGGAAGCCCTGCTTCCGCCCATGCCGACAGCGCTGCAACCGCAGGGGTTGTCCCGCGAGAAGCCCGGCTTGCGCCGGTGGAGCAGGGAGCGGAGCAGCAGGAAGGCGGCGGCTCCCACAATTCCGAGCGCGGCGAATTGTTGCCAGTCCATCATCTATGGCGTGAAGCTAGTGCAAGGAAGGCGGTCGGTAAAACGATTTTTCGATTTCTGCAAGGAGGGCAGGAGAGCAGGAATGAAAGCGACGCTGGCGGCATCAACGCCGTCCTTATGAAAAACTCCTAGCCGCATTGTGCCTGATGCCGTAGCGCGTGGTCGGCGAGCACGAGCGCGGTCATGGCTTCGACCATCGGCACGGCGCGCGGGAGCACGCAGGGGTCGTGGCGGCCACGGGGCTTGAGCGTCGCGTTCTGGAGGTTCACGTCCACCGTGTCCTGCTCGTGGAAGACGGTGGCGGTGGGCTTGAACGCGACGCGGAAGTAGATCGTCTCGCCGTTCGAGATGCCGCCCTGCACGCCGCCGGAGCGGTTCGTCGTGGTGCGGATCTTGCCGTCCACGTTGCGGAACGCATCGTTGTGGTGCGTGCCGGTGAGCATCGTGCCGCCGAAGCCGGAACCGATTTCAAAACCCTTCGTCGCGGGCAGGCTCAACATCGCCTTGCCCAAATCCGCCTCCAGCCGGTCAAACACCGGTTCGCCCCAGCCCGCCGGCACGCCGCGCGCGATGCCCACGATGACGCCACCGACGCTGTCGCCCTGCGCGCGCACCTGCTCGACAAGCGTAATCATCTTCTCGGCCACCGCAGGGTCCGGGCAGCGAATGATGTTCGCCTCGACTTGCGCGAGCGTGAGTTTCTCCACGTCCACATGGGCGTGCAACTCCTTCACCGTCTCGACGCACGCGAGGATTTCCACGCCCCAGCGTTCTCGCAAAAGTTTTTTCGCAATGGCTCCGGCGGCGACGCGACCGATGGTCTCTCGCGCGCTGGTGCGGCCGCCGCCCGGCCACGCGCGGATGCCATACTTGGCGTGATACGTGTAGTCCGCGTGGGATGGACGAAACTTCGTCGCCATCTCCGTGTAAGCCTCGGAGCGCTGGTCCTCGTTTCTAACCACCAGCGAAATCGGCGTGCCCAGCGTCTTGCCCTCGAACGTGCCGGAGAGGATTTCCACTTTGTCCGCTTCCTTGCGCGGCGTGGTGATGCTGGACTGGCCGGGCCGGCGGCGATCGAGGTCGGGCTGGATGTCCGCTTCCGTGAGCGCGAGGCGCGGCGGACAGCCGTCCACGACCGCGCCCACGCCACCGCCGTGGGACTCGCCCCAAGTGGTTACGCGGAAGAGCTGGCCGAACGTGTTGCCCATGCTTGGAGTGTGCGGGAGACGCGGCCAAACGGCAAGAAAGCAGGACCGTCCCGCTCCACCCGCGCGTTTGCGTGAATTTGCAGTGAACTCCGCAGCGTCGGCTGCTACGGTCAACTTAACCGTGAAACGCCTCTTCCACTCCCTGCTGGCGGCAGCCTCGTTCTGCGCGCTGCCTTCCAGCTCGCCCGCCGCCGGCGCGCCCGGCTCGTCCACGCGCCCGAAGGACACCGTCATCGTGGATGCGAAAACCGAGGCCGTCATCAAGGGTGGGCTGAAGTTTCTCGCGGCGAAGCAGCAGGCCTCCGGCGCGTGGGGCTTTACCGGCGAAGAACAGCGGCGTCAGGTCGCGATGACCGGCTACACGCTCATGGCCTTTCAAGCCGCTGGCCATCTCCCCGGCGAGGGCGAATACGGCAAGAACGTCACGGCGGGCCTGAATTACCTGCTCGACTCCATCGGCCCCGACGGCCTCTACAACATGAGGAGCGACGGCCAGTATATGTATTCGCACGGCATCGCCACCATCGCGCTCGCGGAGCTTTACGGCCAGACCAAGTCTCCGACCATCCGGGCCAAGCTCGATAAGGCCGTCAAGGTCATCATCAGCGCGCAGGCCAGCGAGCCGGGCCACGAGGGCGGCTGGCGCTACCGGCCCATCGCCAAGGACGCGGACATTTCTGTGACCGTCCTCTCGCTCGTTGCGATTCGCGCCGCGAAGAACGCCGGCCTCGAAGTTCCGCAGCGCACCATTGACGACGCGGTCATCTACGTGAAGCGCTGCCAGGACGACCGCACCGGCGGCTTCTGCTACCAGCCGCAGCGCGACCCTGGCTTCGCGCGCACGGCGGCGGCGATTTACTCCCTGCAAGTCTGCGGCCTCTACGACGACCCGATGGTGAAGAAAGGTTCCGCCTACCTCTTCGACAATCTCCGCGAGGACCACGAGTGGTTCACCTACGGAAATTTCTACGCCGCCTCCGCGCAATACATGGTCGGTGGCGACACTTGGCAGAAGTGGTATCCCAAGGTGAAGGACATCCTCATGTCGCAAGTCGTGAAGCAGGGCGACGTGGCCTACTGGGAAGCGCGCGGCCGCGGCGGCGTCGGCCCGACCTTCTGCACGGCGGTTTACACGATGGTCCTGGCGATGCCGTATCACTACATCCCGCTGTATCAGCGGTGAGGGCGGAGCACTCGGTATGCGCGGAAATTTCAAACTAGCATTTGTCTCAAGCAGGCAAATACCTGCGTCGCTCGTTCTACATGAACTTCAGGATGACACGGCCAAGAAGGACTTTGAGTTGCGGGAGGGAGAGGTGTCCGTTGGTGTTGGGGCGATTCTAAACTACACAACCTTAGGGCTGTCTCCAAGGCCAGTTCTCGAGCTTGACTCTCAAGACGCGTTTACTCGTTGGAAAATCATCCAAAGGAAGATTGCGGACGTTCAGCGCAGAGAATTCGGGAACTACTTTGAAGTTGAGGTTGAGTTTCTCAAACGCAGCCTTGCAACCTATCTGTTAGGAACACTCGGAGCCAAGGGGTCGCGTCTCCGGTCTGAACTCCAAGATTATCTCCGGAAGTGGACTTGTTCCTCCAGTCTGAAGAATGGAAGTCCCTTCGGCACTCTGTTGGTCACTCTTTTTGCAAAGCAGATTCGGATGTTTTTGCAGTATCATCCGGATTGTCAGCGCTTAGGCTTCAAACTTGAGTATGCCGAATGCGACCCGACACTCCCGGTTGCAGTTCGGGCCAACGATAGTATCCGGGCGTCCAGGTCGCCGCTGCCTCAAGTTCAGCCTCGGTCGCACTTCGGCCACTACCAAGAAGAAGCTCACTCCTCCGTCTTTCACATCAGCGCTGGTCATTTTGAGAGTAATCGCCGGAAATTTTAAGGATGCCACCTTGAGTCGGAATCAGATTTGACCCGCCAGCCGCCCTCCCGCACCTTGCTGCCATAAACGTCTTATCCACCATGAACGCCCTCACCCTCCGCGCCCACTTCGACGGCAAGCACATCTGCCTCGACGAGCCGGCCGACCTGCCGCTCGACACCGAACTGCTCATCACCGTCGTGCCGCAGAGTGAAGCCGCGCTACAAGCCGAGCGCGAGGAGTGGCGCCGGCTTTCCCTCGCCAATCTGGCGCGTGGCTACGGCCCCAATGAGCCGGAATACGACGAGTCCATGCTGAAGGAGCTGAACCCGGATTATGAGGCAAGGTGAAATCTACCTCGCCGCCGTGCCGCAATCGGACCATCAGTGGAAGCTCCGCCCCGTTCTGTTGCTCCGCGAGATGCCGCCATTTCGGGACTGGCTGGTTTGCACTATCAGCACCCAGCTTCACCATGAGGTTGCCGGCTTTGACGACGTATTGAGTCAGGCCGACCCTGACTTTGCCGCCACGGGCTTGAAAGAGGCTTCCCTGTTCCGGTTGGGGCACTTGAACGTGCTTCCCAAGCAGGATCTTCGTGGACGTTTGGGAGAATTGGCATCTTCCCGCCATCGCAGGCTGCTGGCTCGGCTTGCCCTCCACCTGTCGCCTTAACCCATGCAGTCCGCTCTTCTCTCCATTCGCGTCCATTCGTGTGTTTCGCGGGCACTCCTCTTCTTCCTCGCCTTCGCGCTCGCCGCCCACGCCGGCTCGCTCCGCACCCGCGATGGCAAATTCCTCGAAGGCACCGTCCAGCTCGACGCGCCCGGTGGCGTCAAAATCACCCTCCCCAACGGTGAGCAGCAGAAGTTCCCGCTCACCAGCGTCGAGCAAGCCCTTTTCACCAGCGGCGCGTCCGGCAGTCTCCCGCCCGAGGTCGCCGCGCTGATGAAGGGCCGCGGCAACGGACTCCTCGGCACTTATTACGAGCGCGTGGACTTGAGCGGACGCGCGGTGCATCGCCTCGACGAATCGGTCAACTTCGATTGGGAACTCGGCGAGCCGATCGCCGGCGTGCAGAAGGATTATTTCAGTGTGCGCTGGGCCGGCCAGCTCGAAGCACCGGTCTCCGGAAAGTTCACCTTCCATCTCGACGCCGACGACGGCGCGCGGCTCTGGCTGGCGGACAAACTGGTGTGCGATGCGTGGCGTGTGTCCGACGGCGCGGAAGTTTCCGGTGACATTGAGTTGAACGCCGGCCAGCGTTACGATCTCCGCCTCGAATACTACGACAACCTCGGTCCCGCGCACGTCCGGCTCTTCTGGAGCGGCCCCGGCATCCCGAAGAGCATTGTCCCGCGCAACCAGCTTTATGCCGCCATCGGCTCGAAGCCCGCCGACCCCGCGCCCGCGCACGGCCTGCTCGCCGCCTATTTCCGCCGCACGGAACTCGACAGCAGCAGCGCCGTCACACGCATTGATCCGCAGCTCGATTTCGACTGGGGCAACAACGCGCCCGTCGCCGAAGTGCCCGCCGAGAGCTTCAGCGCGCGCTGGAGCGGGCAGGTCGCCGCGCAGTTCACCGAGAGCTACACCTTCCATGTCGAGGCCGGCGGCGGCGTGCGCCTGTGGCTCGACGGCCAGCTCGTGCTCGACCAATGGCGCGACCGGCCCGGCGAATTTTACAGCACCGTGGTCCCGCTCACCGCCGGGCAGAAATACGACCTGCGTCTCGAGCACTTCAATACAAGCAAGGAGGCCAAACTCCGCCTGCTCTGGAGCAGCGCGTCGCAGCGCAAGCTCCCCGTCCCCACGGACGCTCTCACGCCGTCGCGGCCTGACACGCCGAACGCGCGCCGGCCTCAGCACGGCCTGCTCGGCACTTATTTCTCGCGGCCAGACTGCACCGGCGAAGTGCTCAAGCGAGTGGATGCGCAGGTAAATTTCGACTGGGCCGACAAGCCCGCCGCGCCCGGTGTGCCGACGGAAAACTTCTCCGTCCGGTGGACCGGCCAGGTGCAGGCGCAGCACACGGAAAACCATACCTTCCACATCGAGGCCGACGACGGCGTGCGCGTGTGGCTCGGGGACCGGCAGATCATTGACGAGTGGCGGCAGCAGGCCACGACGCTTGTGAGCCTGCCCGTCGCGTTGAACGCCGGGCAGTTTTACCCGCTGACCATCGAGTTTTTCTCCGCGAAGCCGCCCGCCGTGGCGAAGCTCAAGTGGAGCAGCCCGTCCACGCCGCTCGGCATCATTCCCGCCAGCCGCCTGCTCCCGCCGAACGCCCCCGGCGCGCCCGCGTCCGGCGAGCGCCGGCTCGGTCTCGACCGCGGCGTCGTGACGTGGGACGGCTCCTTCCTCGCCGCGCCGCTCGTATCGGCGGACGACACGGCGCTGCAATTCGGCGGCGCGCAAAAGGACTTTTCGCTCTCCACCGTCAACGCCGCGCGCATCATCTTCCAAAATCTCTCCGCCCAGCGCGCCGCGAAGATCGAGCCGGGCCGCGCGGGCGTGCTGCTGGTGAACGGCGACTTCGTGGACGGCGAGTTCAAGGGTCTTGACCGCGGCCGCGTGAAAATCAGCTCGGTGTTGTTCGGCTTGAAGTTCTTCGACGCGACCTACGAGGTTGTCGCTGTAATCCTGCGCGAGCCGACGCCCGGCTCGCCGACGTTTCGCGTGCGGTGCAGCGACGGCTCGGTGCTGCTCGCGAAGAAGCTCTCCGTGGCCGCCGACGGGCTGGCCATCGAGGACGCCACGTTGCGCGGCTACCGCGTGCCGGCGCAGGAGCTGGTCGAGTTGAAGCAGGGCAGCGGCACGAACCTTTTCTCCACGTCGCTGCGGCTCGGGCCTGGATCGGTTCACGCCGAGGTTGCGAAAGTGGATTCCGCCGCCGAGCGCGAGTGGAAAACCAAGGCCGAAGCCGTGCGCAACCTCGTTGTCGCCGAGAACGACCGGCGCGCGCGGATGGACGACGAAGTGCAGCGCAAAGTCCGCACCGAGCTGGACGCCATGACCGAGGCCGAGCGTTCGCTCAAAGGCGCGACGGCGAAGCTCGCCGAGTGTCAGAGCCAGCTTGACCGCGCGCGCAACGAGTTGAAGGACGCCGAGGCCAGGACCGAGTCGCTTCGCGCCGACGCGAAGAAGGCCGCCGAGGTTGCGGACGCAAAGAACACTGAGACTGAGAAGGCCAAGGAGCAGCACGAGAAGAAGAAAGCCGAGCTTTCGCAGCGCTCGAAGGAGTGGGCGTTGGCCGTCCAGACGCGCGACCAGACGCACGCAAAGTTGAACAACGAGGTGGCCCAGGCCGAGAGCGCCGTGGTCAGCACGCGCCGCAAATTGGAGCACACGAAGCAGGAGGAGGCCGCGCGCATCCGCAATGCCCAGAGCACGCGGAAGACGGCGGCGCAGCTCGCCGAGCAGTCCGAGTCCGCGCGCGTGAAGGCGGAGGGCGCGTGGAAGTTCGCGCAAGCTGACTTGACCAAGGCGCTGGCCGCGCGCGAGGAGGCGAAGAAACTGACGGACGCGGCGAAGGAGCTGGCAGACCGGTTGACGCGCGAACACGGCGACTTGAGCCGCAAGGCCGCGACCGACAAGGCCATCACCACGCAAAAAGTTGCCGAGGCGAAAACCGCCTCAGACAAGGCGAATGCCGACCATGCTGCAAAGACGCGTGCGGGTGAAGAAGCCCGGGCCAAACGCGACCGGTTGCAGGGCGAGGAGGCAGCGAAGAAGCGCGAGCTGGACCGGCTCACCGCCGATGCCACGGCCAAAGCAACCGCCGCGAAGACAGCCCAGGCCGCTTCCGAGAAGGTCGAGCGCGAGACGAAGGAAGCCCGTGCCAAGGCAGAGGAGCAGTTGAAGCAGGCTGAGTCAAAATCTTCCGACACCAAGGCCGCGAAAGATAAACAGCTCGCTGAACTAAACACCAAGGTGAAGGACTTGGAGTCGGCCCGAAAGACTTTGGACAAGGAAACCACCGAACTGTGGAACGCCAGCAACAAGTTGGCCCAGGAGCGCGCGCAGCTCCGGCTCGCCAAGACTCAAGCCGACGCCGTCGCGGATCGTGCGGCGACCGATGTGGGGTTGAAGAAAAAGTCCGTCACCAACGCCGAGACGCTTGTCGCGCAGGCGGCGGAGAAGAAACTTGGCGCGGAAAAAATCCTCGCGGACGCGCGGGGCACCATCGAGAAGCGCGCCCGTGCGCAGTTCAAGTGAGCTGCAACGCGCACTGGAGTTGGCTGTCCGTTTACGGTGAGGTTGGCCGGACACACCGCAGGTTCGCCCTCGCGTTGCTGCTGCTGACGGTTCCCGGCGCCCGCGCCGACTCGCTCGACACGCTCGATGGCAGGTCGTTCACCGGAAAGATTTCCACCGAGGCCGACGCATTTCTCGTGACGCGTGGAGACGCCGCGACTGAACGCGTGCCGTTGGCGAACCTGCGCCGGGCCACGTTCGCGGGAAGCGCGGAGCCGGCTCCCGCTGCGTCCGCGAAGTTTGAGTGGCGCGGCCAGAGCGTCGGGCCAATCGGCTTGCGGGGCAGCTTCACCCAGTCGAACGAAGTGATTCGCATCACGTCGTCGGGCACCGGCAAGCGGCTGGCCGACGGTCGTTTTTGCGTGTGGCAACCGCTCGGCAGGCAGGGCGAGCTGACGGCCTTCGTGCCTGCTTCCGCCGAGGTCGCCAGGGAAGGCCAGCGCTACCACCTCGCAGGCATCGAGCTGCTCGCGGACTTGGGCAGTCCCGGCCCGCGCGTCAGCTTCGTGAGCGAGCACGGTCGGTCGGTGATTCTCCAGTCGCGCACGTCGGCGGGAAAGGATCGCTCGAAGCACTACCCCATCAGCGGCAAGGGCGTCTGGCTCCGGCTGGCGCGGAATGATTTGGAAATCACCGCGTCCATGAGCCTCGATGGCGAAGCGTGGAAGCGGTTGGAGACGGAGTTCATCGCGTTGCCGGACACAGCATTCGCCGCGCTTTCGGTAAGCGGGGCCAGACCGGACTTGGAAATCACCGTGCCGATTACAAACGCGCAAGTGACGCGCCGCGAGACGCAGGCCGCGCCCGCGAAGCCGTTGCTGCACACCCGATCGGGCAGCGCGTTGCGCGGCGAGTATCGGGGCACCGACGGCTCCGTGGTGCGCTGGGCCGCGCTGGGCCGCGAGTGGAATGTGTCGCTTGTGAACGTGGGCCGCCTCGTCTTCCAGCCGGACGCCGCGTCGCTGTTGAAGCGCGTTCGCCCGGGCCGTCCGGGCGCGCTCTTCGCCAACGGCGACTTCGTGGACGGCGAACTGCTCCGCAGCGACAAGACCCGCGTCACCATCAGCTCGGTGATCTTCGGCATCCGCAGCTTTCCGGTGAACGGGGAAATCATCGCGGTGTTCGTGCGCGACCCGCAGTCTGGCGAGCCGAAGTTCCGCGTGACACAACAGGACGGTGGTGTGCTGCTGGCGCAGGATCTGGCCGTGCAGGCTGAGGGCGTCATGTTGCGCGAACCAAGTCTTGGAGAAATCCAATTGCCGCTCAGCTTGCTGCGCGAACTGTCGCGCTGACTTTGCAGTGTGGCTCGGGCAAAGTCCCGCCATGCGCATCATCGGTGGCACCGCCGCGAACCGGCTTCTCAAGGCACCGAAAGGTCTCGACGTGCGGCCCACGCCCGACCTCGTGCGGCAGGCGGTCTTCAACAGCCTCGGCGACCGCGTGCTCGATGCGCGCGTGCTGGAATTGTTCGGCGGCACTGGTGCGTTGAGTCTCGAATGCCTGAGTCGCGGCGCGGCGGACGCGGTGTGCATCGAATTGTCTTCGCGCCATGCGCGGTTCATTGAGCAGAACGTTGGCGATGCGGGACTGCCACGGGAACAATTTCACCTGCGTGTGCAGGATGTGTTCGTCGCGATGCCGCAGCTCGTCGCGAACGGCGCGCAGTTTGACCTCATCCTCGCTGACCCGCCCTACGGCGAGAAGAACGTCGGCAAGCGTTCCGATTCCTTCGCGCAGCGGCTGCTCGATGACGTGGACCTGCCCAAGCTCCTTGCGCCCGACGGCCTCTTCATCCTCGGCCACGCGAAGCGCGACGCGCTCGAAGTCCCGCCCATCTGGGACGAGTGCAAGCTGATGAAGCACGGTGACTCGTGGATGCGCTTCCTGCGGTGCGCGTAGTCACAGACTGAAGCCTGCGCTTTCGTCCTTCGGCACGATGCGCGACCCGAAGGTCGCGACTACGCGTCGGGGGTTCATTTCAGTTGCTTGAACACCTTCCGGCAGAAACGCACGCTGCGCTCCAGTTCGGCCAACTGCTGGTCTTGTGTCGCGCGCAGGCCGTCTTCACTAGCCGGCGGGTTGAACGGCTCACGCGGTTCACCGGAGCGGGCCAGACGCAGCATTCCGGCCAGCGTTTGCGGCGTGGCGCGCGGGTAGGCGTCCCAGAAAAAGTCACGCAGCATCGGCAGAAAAATCGGGCGGCCTGAAATCGTTTCCAGAATCACCGGTGCCTGCGGGCACAGCTCGGCGAAGCGCTTGAAGAACGCGGGCCAGTCCACCAGCCCCGTGCCCACGGAGGTCCATTGGAGCGTCGCACCCTCGGGCGTCTCCCAGAGATGCGAATCGCGGATGCCGGTGCAGACGGTGACGGGGCCGAGCGTTTCGAGCGCGGCCAGCGGCTCTTCCAAGGCCCACAGCGCGTTGCCCGTGTCGAGCGTCGCGCCGACGAAGTCGCGGCCGGCGGCATCAATGAGTTCAAGCAATTCGGTCGAGTTCATGTCGCCCGCGTGGTTTTCCACGGCAATCTTGATGCCCGAGTCGAGCGCTTCGTTGCGGACTTGTTTCAACACGTTGACGGTTTCCGCCATGCGCGCGGCGATGCCGCCGGGACTGCGGCGGTCGTCCACGATGCCCAGCACGCAGCGCGCGACGGGCGAGCCGAGCACCTTCGCGATGCGCAGGCAAAGCCGCAGTTGCTCGGCTGCGCCGCCGCGTCGCGGATTGAAGAGTTTTGAGCTTGGGCAGATGCTCAACATCCCGGCGTAGAGCGCGATGCCGAGGTCATCGGCGCGGCGCTTGAGGTCACGAAGGCGGTCGTCCGCCAGCGACTCATACACGTCGAAGTCGGAGAAGAGCACCGCATCGAGCTTCAACGACGCGGCGTGGTCGAGGATTTGGCCGGCCTTCCAGCCGAGTGCGCGGATGGCGTAGTTATCGAAGCCGAGGCGGAGTGAAGTGTTGGACATGGCGACGCGGCGATTCAGGCGCATGGGCGGACGTTTGCCAAGCGCGCAGCGGCCTGCTTCCAACGCATCAAGCGCCGGTGCGCGGGGACCAACGGCGGCAGCAAGCCGGCTCGCCGAAGTTGCCGAGGCTGCCGAGGCTGCCCGTCCCACTTCATCCCGGCTTGCCGCGCGGCCCGCACGGGGGCACGCTTCCGCGCATGGACACCGAAGGCTTCGTGCAGTGGGCGATGGCCAAAGAACGGACCTTGGAAGAACGGTTCACCATCGAGCGAATGGTGGAATATTACGCGCAGCAATGGCAGATCCGCCACCGGCCCGGGAAATATGAACGCTGGGAAGTGACCCAGGAACGGAAGCGGCAACGCAAGTTCAACCCTGCCTATCAGCCCGTCTTCACCGAGCTGGACCTGCGCCACGCCGCCGAGTCGCTGCTCCCCGCGAAAGAATTGCTCACTTCCTACGGCGGTGAGGATCGCCCGCTCGCCGATTGGTCGATCCTGCGCTGGTTGCCCGCGCTGGAGAAAATGTCGTTATCCGGGGCCGTCACCGATCTCTCGCCCTTGCTCGCCCTGCCGCAGTTACGGCAACTTTCGCTCTCCAGCCCGATCCTGGAAGACTTCCGCCTGCTGGGCCAGCTCCGTGGCCTCCGCCAGCTTTCCCTCGGCTTCGGCCGCCCGTGGCCGGAGCTGGCGGGGATCGAACAGCTCACCGAGCTGGAGGCGCTTGATCTCTCGGGCAACTTCTTCGCCCTCCCATCCGGGCTGGTCTTCCCCAAGGTGAAACGTGCCAACCTCAGCAACAACAAACTGCCCATGCGCGATCTGCGCGGCTTCCCCCGCCTGCCGGCCTGCGAAATCCTCCACCTTACAGGTGCCGACCGCCTCGACGGCATCGAACTGATGCCCCGGCTGCGCAACCTCACCATCACCGACGAAATCCGCAGCTTCGAACCACTCACCGCGCTCACCGAGCTGACCGGCCTGCGTTACCATGCGGGCCGCCCGCTGGAGGTGCGCCCGCTCGCGCGCCTCCCGCAGCTCCGCGTGGCCAGCTTCACCTACGCGCCGGGTTTCTATGTGGATGACGCGGGCTTGCGCGACTACTCCCCCTTCATCGAGGCTCCCGCCCTGCGCGAACTGGTCGTCACCGGCTGCGATCCGGTCACCACCGAAGTCGCCGCGATCAACGCCGGCCTGCCCTCGTGGGGGGACGTGTTTCTGCGGCCCGACCCACCGCCGCTTCCGCCCCTCAAGTTCATCGTCGCACCCCATACCAGCCACCCGCGTCCGCCCGAACGCCTCGTCGATGACCTGGCAGACCCGATGGTCGCCGAGCGCGAATCAGTCTGGGTCCATCGCTTCGTCACGCAGACCATAAACCGGGCGCTCGGCTGCGCCGACTGGGGTCATGTGGACAAATACTCCGTCAACCGCAGCTTCCTCGTCACCGTGGAATCCTACGGCCTCGTCGAGCAGCTCCCGGTCATCCTCGACGCGATGCGCCGCGTTCTCGCCCAGCTCATCGGCGACTACAGCGCCAGCCTTATGATCGCGCTCAAAGCCCCGCGCCTCACGCCCACGCCCGCCCAAATCGAACTGGAGGAACGCTTCCGCCGCGAGCAGAACGACGCCGATTTCAAGCGGGGGCGAAAGGAGCAACAGGATTACTTCGACCGCCTCCGCCGCTACCAGATCAAGCGCGAAGAAGGCCAGCCCATCAAGCCCGAGGAATTCACCGCCCCGCCCCCGACACCGCTCCCGCCCGCCCCGTGGGACAAAGCGGACGAGGAAGACGACGACGCGGACGAGGGCGGCGACGTCGCGGTGAAAAAGAAGCCGGACCCACCGCCCTCGTTCTTCGACGATGAACACCCGCTGGCTGACAATTACAACCTGATGGTCACCCTCACCGTCACCGAAGCCTGGGTCTATCCGCATAGCCGCGATGTGGCCATCTACCTCCTCGGCCGCCAGCCCGATCTGGAAATCCCCGAGCCGGAGCCGCCGCAGGCTTGAACGCAGCAGGAGAAACTGGCCCGCCATCTCATGCTGGTAAGGCCGCGCTGCGCCCGACCTTGAAGCTTGCCATGGAGAAACGAGGCCTTGCGCAGCAAGGCTCTACCAAGGCGGGGGGACAAGGCCGACCACAGGTTGGCTCTACCAAGAGCGTGATGATACGGGCGGCGTGCATGGACGGACAAAAAAGGCCCGCTTCGGCGGACCGGAGCAGGGTGGGCTGACTCGTCAAGCGGGGCGGCTGTGCCGACCCGTGACGCTGAGGGTTGCAGGCTGGCGGATCGAGGTCTGCTTCACTAGCGTCGGCGCGTGAAACTCATTTCTTGGAACGTCAACGGTCTGCGCGCAGTGCTGAAGAAAAACTTCCTCGACTATCTCGCCGAGGAAAACCCGGACGTGCTCTGTCTGCAAGAGACCAAGTGCACGCCGGACGATGTCGAGCAGCTCTGGCCGGCGGCTTACACGACGTATTGGAACAGCGCCGAGAAGAAAGGCTACAGCGGCACGGCGATTTTCATGCGGGAGCGCCCGCTCAAGGTCATCAACCACATTGACATCGTCGAGCATGACCGCGAGGGGCGTGTCATCACGGCGGAGTTCGCCGGTTTCTTCCTCGTGAACGTCTATGTGCCGAACTCGAAGCGCGAGCTGACGCGCCTGCCGTATCGCCAGCGGTGGGACAAGGATTTCCTCGCCTACCTCAAGAACTTGGAGAAGGCGAAGCCGGTCGTCTGGTGCGGCGACCTGAACGTGGCGCACACGGAGATTGACCTCGCGAACCCCAAGGCCAACGTGAAGAACCACGGCTTCACGCCAGAAGAACGCGCGGGCTTTGACGCCTTCGTCCGCGCTGGTTTCGTGGACACGTTCCGCGAGTTCGAGCCGGGCGGCGGGCATTACACCTGGTGGAGTCCGATGGGCGGCGCGCGTTCGCGGAACGTGGGCTGGCGGCTCGACTATTTCCTCGTCAGCGCGGCGTTGCGTCCGAAGCTGAAGTCCGCGTTCATCCGCCAGAACGTGGCCGGCAGCGACCATTGTCCCGTGGGCATTGAATTGAAGTGACCGTGCTCAGGCGGGCTTCGCGCCGAGCGGCGCATCGCGCGGGACGAGGCCGAGCTTCCACGCCGTGTCCGCGTCGTAGCTCCAGTAGTCGCAGGTGATTTCTTCTCCCGCAGCCAAGTCACACAGCGCCACCGTCGTGATGGGCGGTTGCGGATCGGGTGGCGTGCCGGTGTTGTTTGTCGGCGAGTGGTTGATGAAGCACGCGTGGTCGCCACTCAAAATGACGTGGCCGTCCAGCTTGCTCACAAAGCAGAACCAGCGCGTGTGCTCGCGGGCAAGCGGCGGCAGCGCGGCGAATTGCGCTGGCGAGAAATCGTGGTCAAAGCCCGGCTCGAAGCGCCAGATGGGCGTGCCTTTCAGCACCGGCTCCACGGTGAACAAGCCCATGCCATGAATCGTGCTGGGCGCGACGCGCGTGCGGATGAGCATCATGGGCGGTCACTTCGCGGACGCCTTCTTCTCGCTTCGAGAGTTCCGCAAGTAGTAGAGATGCCCGTCCTCCGCGCCGGCGAGCAGATCGGGAATGCCGTCGTTGTTCCAGTCCACGACGGTTGGGCTGACATCGTGGCTGGCGACATTCTTGTCGGCCAGCTTGCCCATGTCCTTGAAGAAAAATTTCCCATCGCGCGCGTCCACCTGACGCAGAAAGTTCGCGTTCTCGCCGTTGAGCAACAGGTCGAGCCTGCCGTCGCCGTCCCAGTCCACGACGCACAGTTTGCGACGACCACTCTTCCCGGCGGTGCCGGCGCTGAGGCGCAAAGGCTGGCCTTTCTCGTCGCAGAAAATTCTCTTGGGTGGGAGCAGCACAAGCTTGCCGTCGCGTTTCGCCCGCTCGTAGCAGGCGAGGTAGCCCTCGGTGTCGAGCATCACGAGGTCAGTGAGGCCGTCGCGGTTCCAGTCCACGGCGAAGGGCGTCGTGCGCCATTGGGTGAGGAGTTCCTTGCCTTCAGGTCGCAGCCAGCCCCACGCGAGCGTCGGCGGCGGGCCGGTCCACTCGACTTCGATGGGCTGTGCGGCGGCGAGCTTCGGCGACTTGCGCGTGCCGATGTTTTTGAACCAAATCACTTTGCCCCAGATCGAGTTGACGATGAGGTCCGGCAAACCGTCG
>CAYZJP010000087.1:0-21290 GCA_964478755.1 uncultured Klebsiella sp. | reverse complement strand
GCATCAAGCAGGCGGCGCGGCACGGCGCGAAGCTCATCATCGTGGACCCGCGCGAGATTGAGCTGAACGAGTTCGCCACAGTGCATCTCCAGCTTCACGCCGGCACGAACGTCGTCTTGTTCAACGCGATGGGCGCGGTCATCGTCGAGGAGGGCCTCGTGGACGAGGAGTTCATCCGCACGCGGCTGACGGAGTTCAACGAGTATCGCGAATTCGTGAAGCAATTCGCGCCGGAGAAGGTGGAGAACATCAGCGGCGTGCCGGCGGCGAAGATTCGCGAGGCAGCACGTCTCTACGCCACGAACAAGCCATCGCTTTCCGTCCACGGCCTCGGCATGACCGAGCACATCCAGGGCACGGAGGGCATCATGGCGCTGGTCAACCTCGCGCTCATCACCGGTAACATCGGCAAACCCGGCTGCGGTATCAATCCATTGCGCGGCCAGAACAACGTGCAGGGCGCGCCGCACATGGGCAGCGAGCCGAAGTTGCTCGCCGGCTACGTGCCGCTCACCGAGCATCGCGAGCGCTTCGAGCAGGCGTGGCGCGTGCCGCTCCCGACCAATCCCGGCATCAACATGATTGACATGATGGACGCCGCCGTCGCGGGCAAGTTCAAGGTGCTCTGGTCCATCGGCTACGACATTGTGATGACGAACCCGAACATGCACTACACGCGCCGCGCGATGGAGAAGCTCGACCTCGTCATCGTGCAGGACATTTTCATCAACGAAACGGCGGAGGAGTTCGGCGACGTGTTCCTGCCTGCGGCGAGTTCGTTTGAGAAGGACGGCACGTTCATGAACGGCGAGCGCCGTATCCAGCGCGTGCGCCAGGCCGTGCCGCCGCAGGGCGAGGCGCGCTCGGATTGGGAAATCGTCTGCGACATCGCCAAGCTCATGGGCAAGGGCGAACACTTCGCGTGGAAGAGCGCCGAGGAAATCTGGGACGAAGTCCGCTCACTCTGGCCCGAAGCCGCCGGCATCAGCTACGCGCGCATGGACCAACTCGGCGGCCTGCAATGGCCGTGCGTCAGCGAAGCCGACCCCGGCACGCCGATTCTGCACGCGGACCATTTCACGCACGGCAAGACCACCGCGCTACGCCGCATCGAATACGTCGCGCCGCCCGTGCTCACGACGAAGGAATATCCCTTCCTGCTCACGACCGGCCGCAACCTCTACCAATACAACGCCGCCACGCAGACCGCGCGCACGCCCAACGGCAGCATCCACTCGACGGATTACCTGCAACTCTCGCCCACCGACGCGACGAAGCTCGGCCTGAACGAAGGCGAGACCGTCCGCCTGAGCAGCGCGCAAGGCTCGGCTGAATTACCCGTGCGCATCAGCGACCACGTGAAGCCCGGCGAGATTTACACCACGTTCCACTCCACGCGCGTCTTCCTGAACCAGATCACCACCTCCCACCGCGACCGCTACACCAAGACCCCGGAATACAAAGTCACCGCCGTGCGCATCGAGAAGCTGGAAGCCGCCACGGCGTGATCGCTCACCGGATATTCTCGGCGATGACTTTCAGGCGCGCCTTGCCCTCGGGGTAGGTGATGACATAGGCGGTGTCGTAATCGGAATCTTTCCACTTCGGCGGTTCGGGCGTGACGCCGAGGGCTACAGCCAGCGCGGGCAAGTGTTCGTGAACCCAGCAGACAACCACCACCTTGCCCTGATAACGTGGGTCGGTGGACAGCAGTTGCGCCAGCCTGACATAGTCTTTGGACTCGTAGGGGATTTCCACCTCCAGCTTCAGCCTGCGCGCCAGCGGCAGCAAGGTCTCACGCGGTCGCTGGCCGTGGCCTTTCTGCGTCGGGCGGCTGGCGACGAGGACGGCAGGCAGGCCATGTCGGGTGACGTGATCGTCCTTGGTGAAGAAATCCACCAGTGCCTTCGATCGCTCCACGCCCTTGCTTGACAAGTGCAGAGCCTCCGGATCATCCGGCTTTTCACCGTGACGAACCAGGATGACCGCCTTGGGCTGGCCGAGGGCGGGCTGGAACGCCAGCAACAACAGGGCAAGAACCGCGGCGTGTTTCACAGGCTCGTCGTAAAAGGTCCGCCGAATGACATTGAGCAGCGCATCCGGCGTGAAATCACTTGTCCTCGGGATTGATGAACTTGAAGGCAAACGCCGCCGCCGCGCCGCCCGCGAAATCGCCCGTCATGTGAATCCAGTCGTTTTCCGGCGAGAGCAGCCCCATGAGGGTCGCCCCGACCACGACCGCCGGGTTGAACGCGCCGCCGGAGATGCCTCCGACTGCAAACGCGCCGGTCATCACCGTCATGCCGATGGCGAGGCCGTAGAAAGAGTTGCCGGCGGTGCCCTTGGCAGTCGCCACGTTCAGCACCACGTAGGCGAGCGCGAAGGTGAAGAGGAATTCAGCGATGAGAGCCGAGCCGATAAGCTTGATCTCCATGGCCTTGCCATCGCCCAGAATGTGATGGACCACCCGCGCCGCAAGCACCGCGCCGAGAACCTGCGACACCATGTAGGGGACGACGTCCTTCGTGTCGCACCTGCCGCGCAGCCAGACGGCGAGGGTGACCGCCGGGTTGAAGTGGCCGCCGGAGACGTGGCCACCAGCGAAGATCATCACCATCAGCGCCGCACCGATGGCGAGCGGGGCCATGGCCACGTTGCCGATGACCGTGCAGCCGATGGTGAACACGAGGAAGAAGGTGCCGATGAGTTCCGTGACGTATTTGTTCATGTGTGGTGTGCGTTGATTGAACGGGGGCCATGAAAGTTGAGCCGGTTGCGATTGTCCAGCCCGGCTTCTTCAAGCCGGGATCCGCGCCGCCAACTCCTCCGCCGGATAAGTCCAGATTTCCGCAAGCGTCGGGTGGTAGTGCGGCATGGCGGCGAGTTCGCCCACAGTCATGCGCTTGCTCATGGCCGCTACGATTTCGTGGATGAGTTCGCCGCCCACTGGACCGACACACGCGCCGCCCAGGATTTCGCCGGAGCGTGGATCGGCGAGGAGTTTCACAAAGCCGTCCCTCGCCTCCATCAACAGCGACTTGCCGTGATCGCCGAACGGATAGCTGGCCGCGAAGAACTCCCGGCCTTGCGCGCGTGCCTGCGATTCACCCAGACCGACACAAGCGACCTGCGGGTCGGTGAAGACAACGCTGATGAGGAGCCGGTAGTCCACGCTGCGCGGCGACTGCGGGTGGAGGATGTTATGCGCCGCCGTCTCGCCCTGCTGGATGGCGATGTGGACGATCTCGTGCGGCCCGGTGCAATCACCGGCGGCGAAGATGTGCGGGGCGGAAGTCTGCATCGCTGTGTTGGTCGTGATGCGGCCATGTTTGTCGGTCGCGACGCCTGCCTTGGCAAGCGTCAGTTCAGCAGTATTGGGCGAACGGCCCAGGCCGTGAAAGATTTCCTCGGCGGCCACTGTCCGCGTCTGGCCGCCATGCTCGAAGGTGACGTGCTTCAAGCCGCCTTCGCAGCGCGCATCGAGCAGGCGCGTGCCGGTGAGGAGTTCGATTCCTTCACGGCGGAAAACGGCTTCCACGACCTCGGCGGCATCTGGGTCGAAATCGCGCAGCACATGGCCGCTGCGTTGCAGGAGCGTTACCCGCACACCGAAGCGCGCAAAGAACTGCGCGAACTCCACTGCCACCGCCCCCCCGCCCAGCATGATGAGCGACTTGGGCAGGCGTTCCAGCGTCATCGCGCTGTCGCTGGTGAGGAAACCGACGGCAGCCAGTTGCGGCAGCGGCGCGGTGGACACCACGGAGCCGGTGCTGAGAACGAAGTGCGCGCTGGTGAGCCGCTGACCATTGTCCAGCTCGACGGTGTGCGGATCAGCGAAGCGGGCGTTGGCGCGTATGAACTTGAAGCGCCCGCGTTCAAGCTGTTGCCGCCGGTAGCCGGCGAAGTCCGCGATCATCGCGTTCTTGCGCGCCATCACCTGCTCGAAGTCGAAGCGGACTTCCGGCACCTGAACGCCCCAGGTCGCGGCGTGCTCGGCGAGGTGCTTGACTTCGGCGGCGTAGAGCAGCGCCTTCGTCGGCATACAACCGCGCAGGATGCACAACCCACCGACGTCCTTGCCTCCTTCGACGACAACCGTCCGCAATCCGCCGCGCGCCGTGGCGCTGGCGGCGGCGTAGCCCGCGCTGCCACCACCGATGACCGCCACGTCGAGGTCGAACTGGTCCGTTGAACTCATGCGGCAAGGTTGTGGATCAGAGCCGGGCTATTCAACGCTGGAGACCGGTCAAACGAAAGGCGTGGCCGAACTCTCTCCTTCGCTTCAGCAGGGTTTGCCTTCCGACCGCGTCACCTTGCCTTGCGCATGGCGTCTTCGATCTGCATCTGGAGTTCCCGTGTCTGTTGGTCCGCGCCGCGCGCGATGACCGCGATGGCATGGCGGACTTTCTTCTCCTGCGGGGTCAGGCCGGCGCCCTGCGCGATGTGGTCCACTTGTTTCTCCACCTTCTGCAATTCAACGAGGGCGTGATCCAGCTTGTCCTTCAATGACTCGTCGCCCTCCGGCTTGTCGCTGAGGTAGCGGAGGAGTTCCTGCTCCAAGTCTGGGGCCAGCGACAGCAAATCCTGGGGCTTCTGGTCGGCGATCTTGAGCAAGGCCCGGATCTGGACCACATGCGCCTGCAGGAAGTCGTCGAGATGCTTGCCCAACTGCTGCGCGGTGGCGTGGCAGTGCTCGCGGAAGTCCTGCTCGATGCGCTCCTCCAGCTTCTCGCGGTAGGCCGGCAGCTCGCGCTGCAAATAATCCGGCAGTCCGGCGACGAGCGCGGGGATGCGCTCCTTGACCTGGCTCGCGAGCGCGTCGGCCTTTTCCGCGACCTGTCTGGCGGTGAAATCGGTGGCGAACTCCGCTGCGGACTTCGGCTCCAGATACGTTTGCAGCGCGCGGGTGACGTAGCTCATGTAGCCGATGACCACGGCGAGGATGATGACGCCGGCGATGCGCGTGCGTTGGAGCGCGAGCCGGGTGGCGGCAAGTTCGTCGCTGAGGAACTGCTCGGCGGCGGCGGATCCGGTGGCGGGGGAATCAGGAGTGGAAGGATTCATGGCTGGACGGGTTTGGCGGGCTTGTTCTGGTTGCGCAGCCTGGCCGGGGCGGTGGGAGTGGCTTCGGTGACATGAAGTTCGGCAAATTCATCCCGGATGAGATCGAACACCAGCAGGGCCATGTCCCAGGAGGCCAAATCCTCCTGACCGCTGACCGTTTCCGTGCGCCGGATGTGCGTGATGTCGTCCATGATGTTGTTCAGGGAAGTGAGATGCGGCAGGAATAACTGGTGAGTGAGCTGATCCAGCCGCTGCTGCGCGGTGTCGGTCAGCCCCAGCACCAATGAGGCGACCTTCTGCTCGGTCACGTCGGGGTAGGTCTTGCGGATGTCCTCCTCGCGCTTCTTGAGCATGGTTCCAAAGGAGGATTGCAACACCTTCTCGCCCCGCTGCGGGATGTTGTGGATCAGCGTCTCCACCTCTTTCTTCAGCGCGCCCGCCATCTCCGGCGTGCGGTCATTGAGCCGGGCCATTTCCTTCTCCACGGCCCGCTTGGTCTCGCTGAACGTTCGTTGCGCTTCCCTTTCCACCATGGGCCGCACGTCATGGTTCAGCCCGTCGGTGAACGCCGCGACGAACGCTTCGCGCGGTGGACCCTCGACGACCAGACTCTCGACGGAGCGGTAGAGGGCGAACACGCCATAGCTGACGATGGCGATGGTGGCGAGTGGAATGACGGTCCGCCACAGCCGTAGCTGCGAGCGGAGCGACTCCAGCTCCTTGATTTGGCCGGCAACCTCTTCAGAGGTCATAAAAGAGGATCTTTCATCGGTTAAGGGTTGGCTGACGGCGAGATTAAATCCCCATCGGCCACCGCTGTCAAACCCCGCCTCAGTTCCGCCCGTCTGCTCAGTAAGTCGCCCGCCCGCCGGACAGGTCGAAGACCCCGCCGGTGGTGAACGAGCAATCGTCCGAGCAAAGCCACGCCACCAGTGCGGCGGCCTCGTCCACTTTCCCGAAGCGGCCCATCGGAATCTTCGAGAGCATGTAGTCAATGTGGTATTGCGCCACCTGCTTGAGAATGTCCGTCTGGATGACCGCCGGTGTGATGCAGTTCACGAGAATGCCGTTCTGGGCGAGTTCCTTGCCGAGCGACTTCGTCAAGCAGATCACGCCCGCCTTGGCCGCGCTGTAGTGCGACGCAGACGGGTTGCCTTCCTTGCCCGCAATGGACGCGATGTTCACGATGCGTCCGTATTGCTTCTCCAGCAGGAGCGGCACGACGGCGCGGCAAACATAGAAAACGGCGTTCAAATTCGTGTCGATGACCGCGCGCCATTGCTCCGGCGTGTATTCCCACAACTTCCCGTTCACGCCCGCGATGCCCGCGTTGTTGACGAGCAATTCCAACGATCCTAACTCCAGCTTCGTCGCGGTTGCGGCGGCAGATACAGCGTCGGGATTGGTCAAATCCACCGTCTGCGTGCTGACGGAACCGAGTGCGGAGAGCTTCTGTCGCGCCTCTTTCAACGCGTCCGCGTCGCGGTCCCAAAGGCAAACACGCGCCCCGGACTGGAGCAGCCGCGTGCTGATGGCAAAGCCGATGCCGCGCGCGCCACCGGTGACGATTCCGTTCTTACCCTTCAAGTCGAGTTGGTTCATGGCGCGGATTGGTTAGCGGCTCAGGCGATGTCGGACAAGTAAGATTTACTGGACGGAACGCGCGGTTGTTTCGGTAGCCACATTCTGCACGCGCGCCGGAACGTGGCGAATCGCTCGGCTGAGGATTCGACAACGCCACGCACTTCCCCTACAAGTCCCGCCCAACATGAGCGCCCGCTTCAAAGTGATGGTCACAGATTTCGTCGCCGAACCGCTCGACGTCGAGCGCCGCATCCTCGGCGAGCTTGCGGATACCTCCGCGCTCGGCGCGAAGCATGAGGACGAACTGGCTGGCCGCATTGAGGACGCGGATGCCGTGATGGTCTATCATTTCCTCAAAGTCACCGAGGCCACCATCTCCCGGCTGCGGCGATGCAAGGTCGTCATCCGCTGCGGCGCTGGGTTTGACAACGTGGACGGCGCGGCCTGCCGTGCGCGCGGCATCGCGCTGTGCAATGTGCCCGACTATGGCTCCGAAGAAGTCGCCGACTCCGCGCTGGGAATGGCCCTCTCGCTCATGCGCGGGATTCACTTTCTCAACAGCCGGCTGCGTCGCGGGCACGGCGCGTGGACTTACGAGCAGTTCAAGCCAGTGCACCGGCTGCGCGGGCGCGTGTTCGGCATCGTGGGTGTCGGACGCATTGGCACGGCGGCGGCGCTGCGGGCGAAGGCGTTCGGCTTCGACGTAGTCTTCCACGATCCATACGCGCCGGACGG
The DNA here is from genome assembly GCA_964478755.1 of uncultured Klebsiella sp. Classification (GTDB taxonomy): domain Bacteria; phylum Verrucomicrobiota; class Verrucomicrobiia; order Limisphaerales; family SXTU01; genus SXTU01. Next base: position 13,907 of record CAYZJP010000087.1, on the reverse strand, counting down.
TCGCGAGAAGGCGCTCGGCGTGCGGCGTGTCGAAACGCTGGCAGAACTGCTCGCGCAGAGCGACGTGGTAAGCCTGCATTGTCCACTGACGCCAGAGACGCATCATTTGATGAACCACGACACGATCGCGCTGATGCGCCCCGGTGCGTTCCTCGTGAACACTGCGCGCGGAGCCGCCGTTGAGCCGCTCGCAGTCTTGGACTCCTTGGCGCGCGGGCATCTCGGCGGCGCTGGACTCGACGTGCTGGAACAGGAACCGCCGGCGGAAGATCACCCATTGCTCGTCGCATGGCGCGACGCGAAACATCCCGCGCACGACCGCCTCATCCTGAATCCGCACGCTGCGTTCTACTGCGAGGAAGGCCTGAACGACATGAGGGTGAAGGGCAGCGAGAACGTCCGCCGCGTGCTGCTCGGCGGAGTGCCACGCAACGTGGTGAACTGAAAACGTCGAACGCCGCTTATAAAGCGAGTCTCAATTCAGGCAGCTTGGGCTTTTCCCCGTCGCTCGTTCTGCTTATTCTCCAGCCGCTCATGACGACCAATCCAGTCGCCCTCATCACCGGTGCTTCGCGCGGCATCGGACGCGGCATCGCGTTGGAACTGGCGAAAGTGGGCTACGACCTCCTCCTGAATTTCGCCGGCAACACGGAAGCGGCGCAAAAAACGGCGGCGGATTGCGTGTCAGCGGCGAAGGCGGCGGGCAAAACCATCCGCGCAGAGATATGCCAGGCCGATGTGGGCGACCCCGCCGACCGCGCGAAATTGATCGAGTTTACGCGTGCAACTTTCACCCGACTCGACGTTTTGGTGAACAACGCAGGCATCACCTCGATTGGCCGCGCGGACATTCTCGACGCAACGGAGGAAAACTTCGACAAGCTCATGGCGGTGAATTTGAAGGGGCCTTACTTCCTCTCGCAACTTGCGGCAAAGTGGATGATTAAACAGACGAAGCCCGACGCCGCGCTCCGGCCGAAGATTGTCTTCATCTCCTCCGTCAGCGGATACGCCGTCTCGACGAATCGCGGCGATTACTGCCTCGCGAAGGCCGCGCTTGGCATGATGACGAAGCTCTACGCCACGCGCCTCGCCGAGCACGGCATCAATGTCTTCGAGGTTTGTCCCGGCGTCATCGCCAGCGACATGACCGCGCCCGTGAAGGAGAAATACGACAAGCTTTTCGCCGACGGCCTCGCGCCCATCCGCCGCTGGGGCACGCCCGAGGACGTGGGCCGTGCCGTCACTGCCATCGCGCTAGACTATCTGCCCTACAGCACGGGGGAGAGGATCAATGTGGATGGCGGTTTCCACGTGCGCAGACTTTGAGCCACGGATGAAACACGGAATGAACACGGATGAAGAAGGCGAGAGAGCGGGGAGTGATTTGCCCTTCCAAGCGTCATCGCTTGCCTTTGAAATCCTTTCAACCCCATCCGTGTTTCATCTGTGTTCCATCTGTGGCTAAAAGTTTATGCCCCTCAAGCCCAACGCCTCGCTCACTCCGCAAAAGCTCCTCCCGAAGATCACCCGCCTCTTCGAGCTGTCGGCGGAGAAAATCCTCGCCATCGAGCAGTCGTGGAAGCCCGAGAACGGCACGCCGGTCTTCACGGTGAAAGGGAAATACACGTCGCGCGGCTGGACGGAGTGGACGCAGGGCTTTCAGTTCGGCTCGGCGATTCTCCAATTCGATGCGACGGGCGATGAGCGGTTCCTGCGCATCGGACGCGAGGGCACGCGGCGGCACATGGCGTCGCACGTCTCGCACATCGGCGTGCACGACCACGGGTTCAACAACGTCTCGACCTACGGCAACCTGCTGCGCCTGATGCGCGAGGGCCGCATCCCGCAGGACGACCGCGAGCAGGATTTTTACGAACTCGCACTCAAGGTCAGCGGCGCAGTGCAGGCGGCGCGGTGGACGAAGCTTGCGGACGGCACGGGCTTCATCCACAGCTTCAACGGCTCGCACTCGCTCTTCGTGGACACGATTCGGTCGTGTCGCTCACTCGCCGTGGCGCACTCGCTCGGCCACGTGCTGATGGGCGAGCAGGACGAAAAGATTTCATTGCTGCAACGGCTCGTGGAGCACGCGCTAAACACGGCGCGCTACAACATTTACTATGGCGAAGGCCGCGACACCTACGACGTGCGCGGTCGCACGGCGCATGAGGCGGTGTTCAACACAGCGAGCGGCGTCTTCCGCTGCCCGAACTCGCAGCAAGGCTACTCGCCGTTCAGCACCTGGACGCGCGGGCTGGCGTGGGCGATTTGCGGGTTTGCGGAGGAGTTGGAGTTCCTTCTCACTCGGCATATTGATGAAATCACGCGTGCGTCTTCAGGAGGTCGCTTTGAAGAGGATGAGTTTGAAACCAAGGAGCAATGGTATTCTTCGCGCTGTTCTGCCTGTCATTGTATTCAGAAGTTGACTGCGGCTGCCTGCGCTGCATCGGACCTATACATGACCATCTCATGCGCCGATGGTGTTCCGATGTGGGACACGGGCGCGCCGAATTTGCACCGATTGCCGGCGAACTATCTCAGCAAGCCCGCCGACCCGTTCAACACGCACGAGCCGGTGGACAGCTCCGCAGCGACAATCGCGGCGCAGGGATTCATTCGACTTGGGAAATTCTTTTTGAACCGGTCAAAACCGCGAGACGGTCGTTCCGAGTGGTGGGCGGACCGTATCGCGGACGCCGTTTGCGAAGACACAGATCCAAGGCCTGCCTTTCGCGATTTGGATTTTAGCAAGAAGGCGCAAATCGCCGCGGAGAGAGAACACTCTCGAAACCTGAAGTTGCTTGCATCCGTTGGTTTCCGTTACTTACAAGCCGGCTTGTCCACTGCGGACACGCTCTTCTCCGAGCCGTATCTCTCCACGAACCCGAAGCATCAGGGTCTCATCCTGCATTCCGTCTATCATCGCCCGAATGGTTGGGACTACATCGCGCCCGGCCAGCAGGTGCCGAACGGTGAAAGCTCGATGTGGGGCGACTACCACGCGCTCGAACTCGCGTTGCTCATTCAGCGCGAGGCGAAGGGGCAGCCGTATCTGACTTTCTTCGGCTGCGTGCCGAAGCAAGGAGGCTCTGATTGAGTTGCCGGCCGCGAAGTCACGCACTCCAAAACGAAAGGCGCGACCTGCGCCGCGCCCTTCGGTGTCAGTTGCATTGAGATTGCTCTACGCGCCCATGCCGTCCTCGAAGGAGCCGGCGGCCACGGGGAAGCACAGGTTGTTCTTCACGTAGCGCACGCCGTCGGCGGAGCAGTAGTCGAGATCCTTGTGCGCGCTCTCGGCTTCGACGACGAGCGGCGCGTCCTTCGTGCCCATGACGCTCATGTAGCGCTGCGGATAGCCGACGTGGATGAGCAGCTCGGCGTAACGCTGCATGTTCAGGTCGCCGCTGGCGAGATCGGTGAACTGCATCGCGCGCTTGCCCCAGTCCGGCTGCATGGCGCGGAGCGGGAAGCCACTGCGGACGACGAAGTTCTTCACGTGCGCGGCGTAAATGCGGCTGCCGACTTTCAGGAAACGCGTCTCCCACGTCTCGCCTTCCCAGCAGTGGGACGGGTCGGCATTGACGCCGAGGGATTTGTCGCCGTCGCAGATGTCCACGAGCATGTTGAAATCATCGGCGGTGCTGGCGGCGGTGCCGGGATGGATTTCGTGGCAGAGCTTGATGCCGAGTTCGTTCGCGTGCTTGCGGAGCTTGGCGGTCTTCTTGACGAAGCGTTCCTTGCCTTCGGCGAGGAGGTCGAAGCCGCCGCCAGCCCAGAAGCCCCACGGGTAGCCGGTGGCGAGTTCCCAGCCGAACGCCACGCCCCAGAACATCGGCATTACTTTCACGTTCAACTCGGCCGAGAGGTCCATGAGCTTGAGCAAATAGTTCTCGTGCCATTTCTCAATCTTGTCGGCGGGCAGCTTCGCGACGTCGGGCGCGATGAAGGGATTGCCGGACTTGGTGCCTGTCCACGCGCTGGTGTGGACCCAGAACGGGCAGTGGGCGGAAATGCCGTCGAGCGTCATGCCGCGCGACTCGAAGGTGTCGCGAATCTCCTTCGCGGACTTGAAAAGCTTGCCGCCGTTCAAGTGGTAGTTGCTCGGCTGGATGCCGGTCGCACCGGCGGCTTTGGCGAAGTCGAGCACCTCGGCGAGGGACTTGCCGCCGTGCTGGGCACATTCGAGACTCGGGTGGTAAATTGGCTGAGCCATAGTTGTTCAGTCGTGTTTTGTTCGCGCTGTCCGCGAAGACATAGCAAACGCGCCGCGCCCAACGCAACCGCAAAGCCGCGCGTGCGAGTGATTTTCCACTGAATTGTGAGTTGCGCCGGAGGAATGCCGCCATTAAGCAAAGCCCGCCAGCCGACTGGCTTTGCTCATGGCTGAGTTTTACGACACGCACGCACACCTCGATTATCCCGACTTCACCGACGAACTGTCGCAGATCGTCGAGCGTGCGACGGCGGCGGGCATCACACGGTTGACAAGCATCGGCACGGATTTGGAGAGCAGTGCGCGGGCGGTGGCACTGGCGGAGCGGTTTGATTCTGTCTTCGCCGTCGTGGGCTGGCATCCGAATGATGCTGTGCGTGCGCCAAAGGATTTCCGCGCCGAGCTGCGTGAACTCGCCAAGCACCCGAAGGTCGTCGCCATCGGCGAGACGGGACTGGATTACTACCGGCTGCCAAGCGCGAGCGGGGGAAGCGCGGCGGATGATGCCCACGTGAAGGCGCGTCAGGCGGAGACGTTCCAGCAGCAGCTCGAAGTCGCGGTGGAGACAGGACTGAACTGTGTAATCCACACACGTGGCGAGTGCTTCGAGGAGACGTTGCGCATCATGGAGCCGTTTGCCAGCCGCGTGCGCGGCGTGTTCCATTGTTTTGTCGGCACGCCGGAGCAGATGCGGCGCGTGCTGGCGATGAAATCGCTCGTGAGCTTCACCGGCATCGTGACCTTCAAGAACGCGCAGACGGTGCGCGACACACTCGCAGCGACGCCGCCCGGCAGTTTCATGCTGGAGACGGACGCGCCGTTCCTTGCGCCGGTGCCGTATCGCGGCAAACGCTGTGAGCCAGCCTACGTGCGAGAAATCGCGTCGGCGGTGGCGCAGGTGAAGAGCTGTTCGCTGGAAGAGTTGAGCGCGGCGACGTGCCGCGCGGCGCGGGAGTTTTTTCCGAAGCTGCACTGAACTGCGCCACGGCTCAGTGCTTTCCTGATTTGCGCGGCGGGGCGGTTGCCTTCACCATCGGTCCGACGCTGATGAAACACCTCTCCGCATCGGGCCGCGTCGCGCTCGGAGCCGGCTTGTTCTGCCTGCTCCTGGGCGGCTTCGTGCTGGCTGGCTGGTGGCTGGACATCGCGTTTCTCAAGGCTTTTCTCGCGCCGGCGGGCTTCATGAAGGCCAACTCCGCTCTGGCCTTCGTGCTGGCGGGCGCGGCGCTGGCGCTGAACTCCACGCCCAATGTCCGACGCTGGGAATGGCTTGTCGCGGCGGTGCTCGCTGCGCTGGTCACGCTGCTCGGAGGTCTGACGCTCGGAGAATACGTCTTCGGAGCGGACCTTGGCATTGACGAGCTGCTTGCCACGGACGTTGAGGGCGACGAGCTCGCGCCGCCGGGCAGGATGTCGGTGAACGGCGCGGTGGGTTTCCTCCTTGCCGGCAACGCGCTCACGCTCCTGAACGGCCAGCCGAACAAGCGCCGCCGCCCGATGGCGGTGGGTTTCCTCGCGTGCGTGCTGCTGGGGCTGGCGTTGTTTTCCTTGTCCGGCCTCGCGTTCGATGTGCCGACCACCTACCGCTGGGAAGGGGCCAAGCCGATGGCGTTCCGTTCCGCGCTCGGCTTCATGGCGATTGCGGTGGGCCTGATGGCGCAGGCGCACGAGTGGGGCCAGCGCGAGGGGCTGGCGCTGGTGCGGTGGCTGCCGTTGGCGGTGGGCACGAGCACACTGACCATCACGTTGCTGCTCTGGCAGGCGCTGCGCGTGCAGGAGGAACGGCAGATTGACCGCATTGCGACCCAACAGGTGCGCGAGATGCGGCAGCTTATTCACGTCGAAGCACAGGCGCGCGTCCTCATGCTCACGCGCCTCGCCCGGCGCTGGGAGGCGCAGACCTCGCGGCGGCCGGCGGACTGGGATTTCGAGGCGCAGCCTTATCTTGGCAACTACTCAGACCTGAAGGCGCTCGGCTGGGTGGATGTCGGCCTCACGCCGCGCCTGGTCCTTCCCCGCGGAGGGCTGTCGTTCCTCGACACGAACGCAGCGCCCAGTTTGCGACGCGACGAACTCCTCCGCGCCGCGCGTGAGCGGCAGGATGTCTTCGTCTCGCAGACAATGGACTCCGGCGGCGAACGCGTATTTCTGGTGCTGGCCCCGATGGCGCGCGGAACCAACTTCTCCGGCCTCGTGGCCGGCGTGTTCAACGTGAAAGGACTGGTGGAATCGGCGCTCGGGCCGGTGAAGCGCGGCCACTGGTTCAAGCTCACCGAGGGTGGACGCGAGATTTACCGCAGCACGACGGCCCCGGACGAACTCGCGCGGCCGCGCCAGATGGAGCTGCGGATTCAGGACGTCGCCTGGACGCTGCGCGCGTGGCCCACCCACGAGACGCTTGCAGAACTGCGCACCCCGCTGGCCACCGTGGCGCTCGGCGGCGGCGCGACGTTCGCGGGCCTGCTCGGCATCGCGACCTATCTCGCGCAAACCTCCCGCGCGCGCGAGCGCCAGCTCGGCACGAGCAACCGCGCGCTGGAGGCCGAGGTTGCCGAGCGCAAGCAGGCGCAGGAGCGGCTGCGTGAAAGCCAGCAGCGCTTGCAGGCCATCTTGGACAACAGCTTCGCGGTGATTTACCTCAAGGACGCGCAGGGCCGTTACCTGCTCGTCAACCAACGCTATGAAACGCTCTTCCACGTCGAGCGCGACTCGGTGCTCGGCAAGACGGATCACGATGTCTTTCCCAAGCTGATGGCCGATGCCTTCCGCGCGAACGACGAGCGTGCGATCAAGTCGCGCGACGCGCTCACCATCGAGGAAATTGCGCCGCAGGACGACGGCCTGCACACCTACATCAGCGTGAAGTTTCCGCTGCGCGACGCGGCGGGCGAGCCGTATGGCGTGTGCGGCATCTCGACCGACATCACCGAGCGCAAGCTGGCTGAGTCGCAGCTCCGCGCGAGCCACGAGGCGCTGGAGTTCGCCCACCACCGGCTGCGCGGCATCATCGAGGGCACCCACGACCGCATCGCCGCGCTGGACACGCGTTATTGTTTTCTTGCGTTTAACTCCGCCTACCGCGACGCGTTCCGGAGCGACTTCGGCAAGGACATTTACATCGGCATGAGATTGTCCGACCCGCTCGCCCATGTGCCGCCGGAGCAAGAGGAGCAGCTCGTCGTCTGGGCGCGCGCGCTCAAGGGCGAGGTTTTCACCGTGACGCGCACGATGAAATCCGGCGACGAGATCCGGCATTTTGAAATCAGCTTCAGCCCGATTCGCGACGAGCAGGGCGAACTGCTCGGCGCGGCGCAGCACATCCGCGACATGACCGAGCGTCAACGCGCCGAGGACGAGCGCGCGCGGCTGCTTGCGGAAGTCGCCAGCCGCAACGCGCTGCTCGAAGCCGCGAACAAGGAGCTCGAGGCCTTTTCTTATTCCGTCTCGCACGACCTGCGGGCGCCGCTCCGGCACATTGACGGCTTCGCCGGTCTGTTGCGGCGCACCAGCACGCCGAAGCTCGATGAGAAGGAGCAGCGTTATCTCACGCTCATCACCGAGTCGGCGAAGCGCATGGGCCGGCTCATTGACGACCTGCTCGACTTCTCCCGCATGGGCCGCGCCGAGATGCGGCACGACACGGTGGACATGAACGCGCTCGTGCAGACCGTGCTCTGCGAGCTGGAGCCGGACACGCAGGGCCGCGTCATCGAGTGGCGCGTCAGCTCGCTGCCCGCGGCGCAGGGCGACGCCTCGCTGCTGCGGCAGGTGTGGATCAACCTGCTTTCCAACGCGGTGAAGTATTCGCGCCCGCGAGCCTGCGCCGTCATTGAGATCGGCTGCGAGAAGAACCCGCCAAACGAAAACAACTTCTTCGTCCGCGACAACGGCGTCGGTTTCGAGATGAAGTATGCCGAGCACCTGTTCGGCGTGTTCCAGCGGCTGCACCGACCGGAGGACTTCGAGGGCACCGGCATCGGACTGGCGAACGTCCGCCGCATCATTGCGCGCCACGGTGGCCGCACCTGGGCCGAAGGCCAGCCGGATGCGGGCGCGACCATTTGGTTTGCGCTCCCGAAATTGACTTCTCCCGGAAATGAGTTGAAAACTTCGGACGCCGGCGCGTCGGACCAACACCCAATCCACTGACATGGCCTCGGGACACAAACGCATCCTCCTCGCGGAGGACAATCCGAACGACGCGGAGCTGGCGCTGTGCGCGTTGGACGAGCACCGGCTCGCGCACGAGGTCATGCTGGTGCGCGACGGCGCGGAGGCGCTCGATTATCTCCTACGACGCGGCGCCCACTCCAATCGTCCGGCGGGCCATCCGGTCGTGGCCTTTCTCGACCTCAAGATGCCGCGCGTGGACGGTCTTTCTCTTTTGCAGCAGATGAAGGCGGATCCCGACTTGCGCACGATTCCGGTCGTCATGCTCACTTCCTCGCGCGAGGAACAGGACGTCGTGCGCAGCTATCAGGCCGGCGCGAACGCCTACGTGGTCAAACCCGTGGACTTCCAGCAATACCTTGAGGCTGTGAAGCAACTGGGTCGCTTCTGGGCGCACATCAACGAGCCGCCGCCGGTGCGCCCGCTGAAGCAGTGAACATCTCCTCTTGCCCTGTCCCGGTTCTGTGACCGCCGCCCGTCGCCAACTGTTCGCGATTTTCTGGCTTGCCGCAGCGGTATCGGTCGAGTCGCGCGTCGTCATCAACGAAATCCACTTCGAGCCGGCAGAGAAGAAATCACTCGAATTTGTTGAGCTGCACAACGCCAGCGCGGGCGAAGTCCAGCTCGGCGGGTGGATGATCGAGAAGTTCCGCTTCGATGCCACCAACACCATCGCACCCGGCGGCTTCGTGGTCGTCGCGCAAAATCCCGCCGCGTTCCAGAAGGCCTTTGGCTTCACGCCACTCGGGCCGCTGCCGGGACGGCTGAGGCACAGCGGCGAAAAGGTCAGCTTGCGCGACGCAGCGGGCCGCGTCGTGGATGAGGTGCGTTACGGCGCCGGCTTTCCGTGGCCTGCGGCAACGACGGGCGCGGGTTCGTCGTTGGAACGCGTGCATCCCGATCTGCCGGCGACGCTCGCCAGCTCATGGCGCGCGTCCGGTTTTCGCGTGGACGGCAAAGCGGGGAACAAATCACCGACGCCCGGCAAGACCAACTCAGTTTTCACCACCATGCCGCCACTGGCGGTGGAAGCCGTCTCGCACTCGCCACAGCAACCGCGCTCCGGCGAGGCCGTCACCGTGACCGTGCGGCTCACGGAGCCGCGCGGTTTCGCCGGCGCGAAACTTCTGGTGCAGGTGGTCGAGCCGGGCAGCTACATCCGCAAGAGCGATCCTGGCTACGAGCAGGGCTGGCGCGAACTGCCGATGCACGACGAACGGAAGGATGGCGTCCTCACCGCCACCGTGCCGGGCGAATTTCAGAAACACCGCCGCTTGTTCCGTTATCGCGTGGTGCTCACCGACGCTGCTGGCACAAGCGTCCGCCTCCCTTACGCGGATGACGAGGCTCCGAACTTCGCCTGGTTTTGCTACGATGGCGTGCCCGCGTGGACCGGCACGAGCCAGCCGGGGAAGACCCCGCCGCTGACATTCTCCTCCGAGTTTCTCACGACGCTGCCGGTCTATCACCTGCTCGCGAGACAGGACGACGTGGAGCGGAGCCAGTGGGACGGCGGCTACAACAAGCGCCGACTGTTCGGCACGTTCGTCTGTGACGGCCAGGTTTTCGACCATGTGCAATTTCAGAATCGCGGCCAGGCCAGCACCTACGTCAGCGGCAAGAACAAGTGGGGCATCCACTTCTCGCACACGCACGAGTTCACGCCGAAGAACCACTGGGGCCAGTCCTACGTCCGACCGTGGGACCACTTGAACTTGAGCGGCTGCTCCAGCCCCTGGGTGCAGGTCAATCGCGGCATGGCTGGCATGGACGAGGCGGTTTCCTTTCGCGCATATCATCTTGCCGGTGTGCCGAGTCCGAACACGCACTGGATACATTATCGCATCATCAGCCGCGCGGAAGAGGCCAGCGCGAAGTCCCAATATGATGGCGATCTCTGGGGCCTCTACATGGTCGTGCAAGACCCGGATGGTCCGTTTCTGAAGGAGCGCGGCCTGCCCGACGGCAACACGTTCAGCCCCGAGACCGGCAAAAAACATCTCGGCAACGCGATGCCCAAGGACGGCTCCGATTTCAACAAGTTCATGGATGGCTCGCGCTCCACGAAGTCCGAGCAGTGGTGGCGCGAGAACATGAACCTCGCCGACTACTACAGCTTCCACGCCGTCAACCGCATCGTTTCCAACGTGGACCTCCGCCACGGCGCGAACCATTTCTTCTACCATCCGCCCGACGGCCACTGGTCGCCCGTGCCGTGGGATCTCGACATGATGTTCATCCCGAAAACGCACTGGCCCGGGATCATTGACCAGACGCGCAGCCTCGATCATCCCGCGCTCCGGCGCGAGTATCAGAACCGTGCCCGCGAAATCCTCGACCTCTTCTGCGCCGATGCCTCGCCGACCGGCGGGCAAGTCGGGCAGCTCGTGGAGGAACTCGCGCGCGCCATCCGCCCCGCCGGCCAGGAGCGCACTTGGGCCGAGTTGGACATGGCGATGTGGAATTTCCACCCGCGCACGAGCCAGAAGGGTGCGTTCTACCAGACGCCCTACGTGCAGGGCATGATGGGCGGCGATTTCAAACGCACCTTGTCCACGCCGGACTTCAACGGCTTCTGCAAACTCATCACTGACTTCTGCACCGACTCACGCACCAACAAGAACTACGCGCCGAACGACGGCAACATGCTCGGCTACGGCTTCGGTCATCTCTGGTGGGAATCACACGACGATCAAATTCCCGAGCGCCCGGTCATCCGCCATCTCGGCAGCGAGAAGAAAGGCGTGCAGGTGTTCCAGATCACTCCCTTCACCACGCCCGTCGCCGCGAACCACTTCGCCGCCGTCCAGTGGCGCGTGGGTCGCAGCACCGTGCCCGGCCAGCCGGGATGGAAGGCCGGCAAGCCGTGGCATTACGAAATCGAGCCGCACTGGGACAGCGGTGAACAACTCCGCGGCGAGCCGCAGATGAAACTGCCAAAAGAAGCCTTCGCCGACTCCGGCGTGCTCCGCGTCCGCGCGCGTTACAAGGACAACACGGGCCGCTGGAGCCACTGGAGCGAGCCGGTCGAGTTGACCGTGCGCTAGATGCCGCTCATCCCGAACTCCAGATTTGGAGCCGAGTGATGCCGAATGAGACCGGGAGCGCACGCGTCCCGCGTGCTGTTTTCGACGTCTCGCCGGAAACTTTGTCGTCCATTCTCCGACCCGAAATCTGACAGATGATGAGACGTGGGTTTGGGCGAGACGCCCAAACCCGCACGCGGGACGCGTGCGCTCCCCATTCCCATTTCGGGATTAGTATTACTTCACCCGCGCCAGCAGCCACGGGAGCAGATCAGCGGCGGCGATGCGCTCCTGCTTGCCGTCATCCCGATGGCGAATGGTGACGGTGTCTTTCACGCCAGCCTGCGGGCCGTCCTTCACGCCCTCGAAGGTCTCGAAATCCACGGTCACGCAGAACGGCGTGCCGGCCTCGTCCTGCCGCGCGTAGCGGCGGCCTATGGAACCAGCCTCGTCGTGGTAGGCCATCATGTGCGGACGCAGCGACTCGAAGATCGCACGCGCCTTCGCGGCCAGCTCGGGCTTGTTCTTGAGCAATGGCAGCACCGCGACTTTGATCGGCGCGATGCGCGGATGGAACTTCAGCACCACGCGCGTCTCGCTCTTGCCCTTCGCGTCGGTCTCGGTGACCTCGGTGAAGGCGTTGGCGATGAGCGCGAGGATGAGGCGATCCACGCCGGCGGACGGCTCGATGACGTGCGGGATGTATTGGCCCTTGGCAAGGCCGTCGGCGTCTTCCTGCGCGGCAGCTCCGGCTTCAGTCACGGGCACGCCCATCTTGGTGAGATACTTGAGCCGGGCCGCGTAGTAGCGGTCTTTAAGTTCGGTCTGCTTCTCCGGTGGCAGTTTGCCGAAGGCGGTGCGCAGCTCCTCGTCGAAGATGCCCATCGCCTTGCCGGAGCAGCGCTCATGCTGCGAGAGGTCGAAGTCGCTGCGGGCCGCGATGCCTTCCAGCTCCTGCGTGCCGAAGGGGAACTTGAAGAGGATGTCCACGCAGGCGCGGGCGTAGTGCGCCAGCTCCTCGGGCTTCTGCCAATACTCCTCCAGCGTGGCGCGCGGCAGGCCAATGCACTCGTAGAAACGGATGCGTTCCTCGACCCAGTATTTGTGCCACGCCTCCCAGCCCCAGTTGGCCTGCGGCGTGGTAGGGACGCGCTGCTGCGCGTCCTGGCCGACCGGCAGGTCGGCCCTACCAACGTCCGCAGCGCTCGCCACGTTGCCGGCGATGGCCTCGACGGCCTCGTCCGGCTTGATGAAAAACTCCAGCTCCATCTGCTCGAACTCGCGCGAGCGGAAGGTGTAATTGCGGGGTGTGACCTCGTTGCGGAACGCCTTGCCCATCTGCGCGATGCCGAAGGGGACTTTCTGGCGCGAGGTTTCGTGGACGTTCTTGAACTGCGCGAAGATGGCCTGCGCGGTCTCGGGGCGAAGATAAGCCACATCCGCCTCCGTGGCCGTGGGGCCGACGTAGGTCTTGAACATCAGGTTGAAGGGAACGGGCGGGGTAAGTTGAAAGCCGTTCTCTGGGTTAAACCCTTGAGATTCCTTTACTGCTTGTGCCTGTTCACCAAACAGAACAGGCACCTTCATCTTACGCTTTTCACGGAAGTATTGCTCGGCAAGCTTCCGGGCGCTCTCCGGCGGCTTCCCTAAAGGCAGCAGGATAGAAATCGGTCCGGCTTCCTCCGGGATACAATCTAACTTAAAGCTCGTTGTGCCGACGGTGAACTGAATCTCGGTTCCCTTTAGGTTGTGGCTGTAGCCCCCTTCTTCAAAAATAAATCCGAGCGGTTCCGCCGAACTCAGATCCAATTTCTTTCCGCGCGCATCTTCAATCGCTTCGACAAAATATTTCTCAATCGCACCTGCGAACGTGAACTTGGTGCCAGACTGAAAATCGACTTGGTCGGCTCGAAATCGCTTCCCAGTCAGCAAGCAGTCGCACATCGGGTCGCTGAACGTGTCCACATGCCCCGACGCCTTCCAAATCTGTGGGGCCATGATGATGGTGGCTTCGAGGCCCACCACGTCGTCGCGCAGGCGGGTCATGGTGGTCCACCAGGCGTCCTTCACGTTGCGCTTCAGCTCCGCGCCCAGCGGGCCGTAGTCCCAGAAGCCCTGGATGCCGCCGTAAATCTCCGAGGATTGAAAAATGAACCCACGCCGCTTGCACAGCGACGTGATCTTCTCCATCAGCACATTCTCTTTCGGCTCGGCCATAGGGCGCGGAGTGTTTCGGAACCGCCGGGCCAAAGTCAAGGAGGGCAGGGACGGGAGTGGCACGGAGGCGCACCCCGCAGCGAAAACAGACCGGCGTTATCGGCGTTGGCTCCAGCGCTGTTAGGCAGCAAGCTCATCGCTCAACCAAAAATAAAGTGTCACATCTGCCAGAACTGCCGGAAAACAAACCGATGCGAGCCTCACGCTGCGCGTCGAAAAGCCTGGTTCATCCGAGAAGTGTGAGTCTTGAATGATGGAGTGCATACAGTTTGAGGGTG
>CAYZJP010000086.1:0-21556 GCA_964478755.1 uncultured Klebsiella sp. | reverse complement strand
ATGGTGGACGCGCAAAGCATCGTCGTGGCGAGCACGGCGACGAACTGGTATGGCCACGAAGGCAGCATCCTGCGCTACGTCTTCTTCCACTCCCTCGCGCTGGCGGCGCTCGTGGGCCTCCTTGTTTCTTTGCAAGCCTACGTTCCGCCCTTCACAGGCCTGGTGGCGAAGTGACCAGTGACGACGATTGCCGCGACTCGACGGAACCACCACGCTCCCAGCACCTACCGTGAAACGAAACCTCCTTCTCCTCGCCGCGCTGCTCGCCGCGTTCGCCAGCTTCGCGCAGGACGGCAAGACCGGCTTGCTTGGCAAGTATTTCAGAAACATGGAGCTCTCCGGCGCGCCCGCGATCCAGCGCGTGGACGCGCAGGTGAACTTCGACTGGGGCGAGGGCGCGCCGGCGGAGGGGTTTCCGGCGGACCAGTTCAGCGTGCGCTGGAGCGGGCAGTTGCAGGCGCCGGCCACGGGCAGGTTCAAGCTTATCCTCGAGACCGATGACGGCGTGCGCGCGTGGTTCGCCGGCAAGCTCGTCATTGATGACTGGTCCGACCGCGCGCCGACGGAGAGCGCCGCCGAGGTCGTGATGGAGGATGGCAAACGCTACGACCTCATCATCGAGTATTACGAGAACGGCGGCGGCGCGTCCGCGAAACTGCTGTGGAGCGGGCCTTCGACGCTGAAGCAGCCGGTTCCCAGTTTTCGCCTCACGCCAAAGGAACTCAAGCCACCCGGCGATCTCGACGTGACGAAGCTGCCCGCCGACGCGCACGGTTTGATCGGTCATTACTTCAAGGGCCGTGAGTTCACCGGCAAGCCCGCGCTGCGGCTCGACCCGGAGATCGCCTTCGACTGGGGCGAGGGCTATCCCGGCGTGCGCGGCATCGGCGCGGATGATTTCTGCGTGCGCTGGACAGGCCAGGTGAAGGCCGAGAAGAACGGCGCTTACACCTTCATCACCGAGACGGACGATGGCGCGCGACTCTGGGTGAACGGGCAGAAGCTCGTGGACGCGTGGGTGGACCAAGGCGCAATTGAGCACCCGGGCGAGCTGAGACTCGAAGCCGGCAAGAGCTACGACCTCGTGATGGAGTATTACGAGAACAGCGGCTTCGCGTCGGCCAAGCTCTCCTGGAGCGTGGACGGCGCGGAGAAGAAAATCGTCCCGGCTTCCGCGCTGACTCCCAAGGTCATCACCGACAAGGGGCAAAAAAGGTAGGCGAACGAGTCGCCCACCCTACATTGGCTGCGAGCCGGCTTAATGCACGTTCACCAGCGCCGCCTTCTCGAACTGCTCGGCGGTCAGCTTGCCCTTGGCGAAGTCTTCCGCGTCAGACTTCTTCGCGCGCACGGTGAGCGTGCCGGAGCGCTGGCCGTCGCCGCCGTGGTTGATGAAGGTTTCCACGTGAGGCGGACCACCGCTGCTGCCGAGGACGGTGTTGCCACTACTGCTGCCGGTCACGGTGCGAGTCTCGACAGCAACTTCCATCGGGCCGAAGCCGCCACCGCCGCCGCCCTGCACCACGACGGTCAGGTAATCGGCGGCCTTGAGCGCGCGAATGTTGCCGGCCTGCTTGAGCGCTTCGAGGATGGACCGCTTGAGTTCCTCCACTTTCTTCGCGTCGTAGGGAACGTGGTCATACTGCGCGCCCCAAGACTTGCCCCCGCCCCCGCCGCCGAAGCCCATCATGCCGCCGGCTCCACCGCCGAAATCCCGGCCTGTGCCGCCGGGAGTGACGGCCTCAAACCTGCGCGCCAAACCACCGCCCTCATTGCCGCCGCCCGGCGGGCCGAACAGCTCGCGCCGCGTGCGCTCCCACGGCGAATCAGTCGGCCGGTCTGACTTCTTTTCAGCGGGGCGCGCAGGAGGCGGTGTGAGCCGCATCCCCGTGGTGAAGGTGAAAACCGCGCCGTAGCCTTCGAGCAGCATGACGGAACTGCGTCCCTCGAACCGCGTCACAATGGGAATGCCAAGCGCGTTGGGCAGGTTGCCTGAGCCGCCCTCGCGCTCAATTTCCTTTTCGAGCAGCCGCGCCATGATGCCGAGGTCTTCCTCGGCGGCGGCTCGATCCTTCGAGTCGAGCGGCTTGCTCGTGACGATCACGGGCGCGAGGCGGCCGCGCCCGTCCCGCTGCGTCACGAAGCCACGCGCGTTCACGCTGTAGCTGGTTTCGCCCTTGGATGAGCCGCCGCCAAATCCCTCGCCGTGATAGCCGCCGGGCGGCTGTGGAGGATTCGGCGCGTTCGGCGGACGCGGAACCGCCGAGGGACGCGGGTCATTGCGGTCACGGTTGTCCTCGGGCCGCGCTTGCGCGAAAAAGAAAACACGGTCGCGTCCAGGAGCCGGTTCAACCGCCGCCTCGAAGCGCACGTCTTCCGCAAGCGGTGGCGGAACGGGAACGGTGAAGGACGGCGGTTCGTCCGCGTGAAGCGGAGCCAGCGCGGCGACGAGGGTGAGGAGAGGCAGGGTGTGTTTCATATTAGTCATGGTTGGTCATGTTGTTGTGTTGAACGGTGTCACCGTTGAGTTGGTTCGTTCGCGGAGGCCAGTTGCACAATTTGTTGCTGGGCGGTCTGGAGTTCGTCCTCGGTGTTGACCGCGAGCGTCTCGAGCGCACGGCGGAGCGAGGCGTAATCCTCGGTGCGCTGTGTTTGCATCGTCTGGAGAATCTCCGTCACCGCGCGGCGGTCCTCGGCGAGCTTGGCGTCCACAGCGGCGGAAATCTTCTGCAACTCGGGGGCCAACGCGGCGCGCAGCACGGCGGCGTCCGGCGCGGGCGCGGAGTAACGTCCGCCAAGGAAACCAAAACTCACGGCCAGGCACGCGGCGATGGCCCACTTGAGGAACGGTGCGAACGCGACCGGTTCGTGTTCACGCTTCGGCTGTGGCGAAGGAAGTTTCCACGCGTCGAGTTCTGCCATCGTGCCGCGCCACTCGGTCGCAAGCTTCTTACAGTCGGCGCACTGGCCGAGGTGCGCGGTGAGTTCCGCCTGCCGCTCCGGCGGCAGTTCGCTGTAGAGGTGGGCGACAAGGTCTTCGCGGGTCGGGTGGTTCATAAGCGGGCTTTCGTTTGCGGACGTGGCTGCCACGCGGCGGACGCGGGCGAGGCAGTTGTGTTTGATGCGGAAGGCGAATCGGCCAGAGCAGGTTGCAACAGGCGCGTGAGCTGGCCGAGGCCTTCAACCATCCGCGACTTTACAGTGCCCTCCGGCACGCCGAGCACGTCGGCGATTTCACGAAACTTCAGGTCTTCGTAGTGCCGCAGCACCAGCACGGTGCGGAACGGTTCGGTCACGCGTTGCAGCGCGGCCCGCACCTGGTCGGCGCGCTCGCCGGCTTCGAGCTCGTCGTGTGGGGTGGGGTGGAAGACCGTGATGTTCGCCGAGTGCTCGCCATCCTCGCCGGTCTCCAACGGCACCTCGCCGTGGCGGGTGCGGCGGCGGTTCTCGTCGTGGCAGAGGTTGATGGCGATGCGCCAGAGATAAGTGGAGAGCTTGGCCGTGGGTTGCCACTCACGCCGCCGGGCGAAAAGCCGGGCGAAGGTTTCCTGCGTGAGATCCTCGGCGCGGTGCAGGTCGGCGGTCATGCGAAGACAGAGATTGCGGATCGGTCCCTGCCAGCGATGCACGATCTGAGCGAACGCCTCGGAATCGTCATGCGCCTGCACCCGCCACATGGCCTGCTCATCGGTCGCGGTCGGCGCTGGGGAGAAGAGCGACATGTCAGCGGCGCGGGACTGTCGCAGAGTTTTGGGACTGATGGCTCACGGGCTTGATGCGTTCGACGCTCACGGCAGCGGGCCGTTCAAGCAGTCAAACGCCGGACGGGCCGGTTTGGTTCGGAAATTCATGCGGTCAATCTCCGTCTTCCCATCGCGCCCGCCCTTGTGCTAGGGTTCCCGCATGGAACTCGATGTGGACATGTTCAAGGCCGAGATTGCGGAAGCATTGCGCGCCTACGACAAGTTCATTGTGTGCATCGCCAAGACGCCCGAGGACTGCGAGGGCGCGCTCCAGCGGCTCGTCGAAAAGGCCATCAAGGCCTATCAGCAGCGCGCGCCCGGCCTGCGCCACGGCATCGCGCTCGACAACCAGGTCACGATCATCCTGAGCCAGCCGCCGGAAGATTCCACGCTGGAGAAACCGCTCTGCGGCATCTATTTCAACCTCGCGTCGCCGTATCACAAGAAGCGCGCGCCGCAGCCGGTGAAGGTTGGAAAGTAGATCGGCCGACAACCGTCAGCGCGACTCCTGCCACCGCTGCCAGGCCAGTCCCGGCCTGTCCGTTCTGAACGCCACCAGCCGCGTGTGCTCCACTTCCGTGACGTAAACCGTCCGGCCGTCCGGCCCACCGAAGCAAAGGTTGCTGGGCTTGTCGCCAAGCACCGGCACTGTTCGGATCACTTCGCCTTTCGGTGAAACCACCGCCACGACTCCCGCGCCGTGGCGCGTGACGTAAAGATTTCCGTCCACATCGCAGCGATGCCCGTCGAAACCGTGGTCTGGAAACTTCCGGAGCAGCCGCTTGTTTGCGAGCGACTTGTCCGGTGCAATGTCGAAGACCCACAGATTCCGCTGCACGCTCTCATTCACGTAGAGTTTCGTCCCGTCCGGGCTGACCTCGATGCCGTTGGTCGTGCCCATGCCAGAGGCGAGGCGCGTCGTCTTCCCGTCGCGGTCAATGCGCCAGAGCTGGCCGGTGCCGTCCTTCCAGTTCGGGTCGCTGGCGAAGAGCGTGCCATCTGGCGCGATGGCGAGATCATTGGGCTGGTTCATCTGCGCATTGTGCGCAAAGACGGAAATCTGTTTTGTCTTCATGTCCACGCGCAGGACATTGTGCTCCTCGTAGTCCGCGATGAACATCGTGCCGGCGCGGTCGAAGACAATGCCGTTGCCGGTGCTCTTGCCGGGCAGCGTGAGGAAGATTTCCGAGCGTCCGTCGGGCGTGGTTTTGCCGATGGTCTGCTGCTTCGCGAAGTTGACGGCATAAATGTTGCCGTCGCGGTCGCACGCGGGGCCTTCGATGCCGATGGTGAACTCGCCGGGCTTGGTCAGCGCGCGCGGAATCCAGAGCGGTTCGGCTGTGCCAAGGGAACCACAGCCGGAGAACACAACCGATGGAACGAGGGCGAGGGAGGTCCGTTGCAGAAACGTGCGGGTGGTCATCATGCGGCGAGGCTAGCGCGCGATGGGCGGACATGGCAACTGCCGCTTCTCATCGCTGCTTCTTATTAGCACCGGGCTTCAGCCCGGTGTCCACCGACGACGTGAGCAAAGCCGTTTCAACGGCTTCGCCTGTCCGTTCTTCAGGGGAAAACCGTTGAAACGGTTTTCCCGTTGGTCGCCGGCTCACCCGGCTGAAGCCGGGTGCTAATGAGAGACACGGGGTGCACTCTGCGGGCCCCGGCTTCGCGCCGCGCTTCTTTGGACTTTGAACTTCGCTCCGTTCGCCTACCATGCGCCAGCGTTTCCATGAAAATCCTGCTCGCCGACGACGACGAAATCAGCCGCAAGATCATCGCGAGCTTTCTCGCGCGCTTCGGCTACGAGTCGCTCGTCGTGCAAAACGGCGCGGAGGCGTGGGAGATATTGCAGACGCCCGCCGCGCCACCGCTGGCCATCTGCGACTGGATGATGCCGCGCATGACCGGCCCCGAGGTTTGCGCCCGCCTGCGCGCCATCAAGCAGCCCGTCCGCACCTACGTCATCCTCCTCAGCTCGCGCAACACCAAGCTCGACATCGTCAAGGGCCTCGACGCCGGCGCGGACGACTACATCGTCAAGCCCTGCGACCTCACGGAACTTCAGGCACGCCTCCGCGTCGCGCTCCGCGCGCTCAAATACGAGGAACAGCTCCGCAAGACCATCGCCGAATACGACGCGTTGATCCGCCGCCACACGATGCTTGGCGAAATGGCCGGGCAACAAGTCGCGGCCCAAACCGCGCCCGTGCCCGCTGCGGCTCCGGCACCGGTCGCTGCCGCCACCGCCGCCACATTCGATCTCGGCGTGCTGCTCCGCGACGCATTGCGCGAAATTGGCTTGGGCCAGGCGCAGCTTGAAACGAATCCCGAACCCCCTGGCGCGGCGGACTTCTCCGTCGTCCTGCCCGCCTACGTGAAGCGCGATGCCCTGTGGGTGGACCTGCGGCTCGAGATCACGCGCGGCGGCGCGCACGCATTGTGTCGTGCCGTGCTTCGTCGCTCCGCGAACTCCGAGCATGAATTGCTTGGCGTGCTGGCGGAGGCCGTGCATCTCTTGCTCGGCGCGCGGAGCTTGACAGCGGCGAAGCAATCGCTCGGTTTAGTTTCCGTCCTGCCGCCCGTCGCCGCGCGCAGCGATGCGCTGCCGAAATCGTCGTCGGCCCCGGCCCGGCGCTTCTCCCTCAAGCTGCCGGAACTCACCGTCCACGCGACCCTGTTCACGACGCCCGCCGTGGTGAAGAACAAATCGTTGGCCCACCCCCAACCCGGCGACCTCGTGGTGGACGCCGCGCGAATCGCTGGCCAATCCGAGGAGGCTCTCCTCTCCGCCGGGGAAATCATCACGCCGCATCGCCTCGGCACGCTCGCCGGGCTGCCCGCCGCGCAGGCGCAGTCTGTCACCGTCGCTGTGGTGGAAGCACCGGAGGCGAGCCGGGCGTATCTGCGGCTCGGCGCGTGAAGTTATAGCTCACCGTCGCCCGCGCTTCACGCCGGCTGCCACAGTGAGGTCGTCGCCTTGAGCATCTCCAGCAAGCGAGCATCAGCGGCGGGAAACTGGTAGTTCACCAGCGTTTCGCGAGTCACCCACGCCACGGCCTGACAGCCAAGGGCGCGCGGTTCAGCCCCTCCATCTGTCAGCGTGCAGCGGAAGAAGCGAAGATGAACTGTCTTCTCCGGGTAGCTGTGCGTGATGCGCTCCAACTCGTCGCGGACACGCACTTCAACACCCAGCTCCTCCTGAAGTTCGCGACGAAGGCAGTCCTCGAAGCTCTCGCCCGCCTCGCGCTTGCCGCCGGGAAATTCCCACAGGCCAGCGAGATGTCCGCCGACGGAACGCTGCGTGATGAGGAGCTGGCCGGAGCGGAAGACGAGGCCGGCGCTGACCTCGATGGAAGGACGAACGGCCGACTCTCCGTCGCGCGACGCCTCATTCATACTTCAACGTTCCTCGCTACCGCCCCACGCTCTTGTAAACCCAGCCGCGCTTCTCCAAGTCCGCCGGGTCGAAGAGATTCCGGCCGTCGAAGAGGATCGGGTGCGTCATCGCGTGGCGGGCGCGGTCGAGGTCGAGCTGCTTGAACTCCGGCCACTCGGTCGCGATCACAAGCGCGTCGCAGCCTTCAGCCAGGGCGTTCATGTCGGCGACATAGGTGATCGTGCCGCTCGGCACAAGGACGCCCTTTGCCTTGTCCATCGCCTTCGGGTCGAACACGCGCAGCGACGCACCTTCCTTCAGCAACCGCTGGCAGAGGTCAATGGCCGGCGACATCCGCACGTCGTCGGTGTTCTGCTTGAAGGCCAAACCGAGCACGCCAATTTTCTTGTCCTTCAGCACCCAGAGCGTGTCGGTCAGCTTCTTGAGGAAGCGCTCCATCTGGTCGGCATTGATGTGCTGCACTTCCTTGAGCAACTGAAAATCGTAGCCGAGCTGGTCGGCGATCTTGATGAACGCGCTCAAGTCCTTCGGAAAGCACGAGCCGCCGAAGCCCAGCCCAGCGTTGAGAAAGCGCCGGCCGATCCGCGCGTCCATCCCCATGCCGTTGGCGACCTCCTCGACGTTCGCGCCGCTGGCCTCGCAGATCGTGGCGATGGCGTTGATGTAAGAAATCTTGAGCGCGAGAAACGAGTTCGCCGCGTGCTTGATGAGTTCGGCGGAGTTGATGTCCGTGATGATGATGGGCGCGTTGAACGGCGCGTAAAGCTCGCGCATCGCGGCGGCGGGGCGCTGCGAGCCAACGCCCACGACGATGCGGTCGGGCTTCATCAAGTCCTCGACGGCGAAGCCTTCGCGCAAAAATTCCGGGTTGCTCACCACATCGAAGTCCACCTTCGCCTTGCAGTAGCGCTTGATGGTCTCGGCAACCTTCTCGCCGGTCTTCACGGGCACCGTGCTCTTGTCCACGACGATCTTGTAGGTGGTCATTCCGGCGGCGATGTCGCGCGCGACCTTCTCGATGTAGGACAAGTCCACCGAGCCGTCTGGCTGCGGCGGCGTCGGCACCGCGATGAAGACGACGTCGGACTTCTCGACGCCCTCGGCCGTGCTGCCTGTGAAGTGCAGCCGCCCGGCGGCGACATTGCGCTTCACCATCTCCTCGAGGCCCGGCTCGTAAATGGGAATGCCGCCCTTGCGCAGCATCTCGACCTTCTTCAGGTCGTTGTCCACGCAGATGACCGTGTGGCCGACTTCGGCGAAGCAGGCTCCAGTGACGAGGCCGACGTAACCGGTGCCGATGATGGTGAGCTTCATGGCGGAAAAACTTCAGACCGTGCCCGAGCCGATGGACGAATTGTCGCCTACTTCTTGGCAGGCGCGTTGGTGGCCGGGGCGGCAACTGCGGGCGCGACCACCGAAGTCGCAGCGGTCGAGACGCCGGTGGCGAGTTGCGGATATTTACGCAAAAGCTGGTCGCGACGCATCTCCGCCTCCCGTCTCCAAACGGTTTCGGGCTTAACCCGGATCACTTCGTCGTAAAGCCGGAGCGCTTGGTCGGGCTTCGCCTTCAGCTCATTGAGCATTCCGAGCGCGAGCTTGGCCTGATGCGCCTCGGGACTGCTCCCGTGCTCGGAGCGGACCTTTTCATAGCTCGCAATGGCCTTGTCCAGATCGCCGGCAGCTTCCTGGCAGGCAGCCACGCCCATCAACGCGACCGGAGCCGCGGGACTGCCGGGATTCTCGGCGAGATATTTCTCAAAGCGCGCCCTGGCCTCAGGATACTTGGCCTCGCTGAACAGCCGGTCGGCGGCGAAGAGCAGTGCGCGTTCCGCCGCCGGCGTGCCGGCGTGCTGCTCGGCGACCCGGAGGTAGTCTGCCGCGAGCGGCGGCCCTGCCTTGCCCGATTTGTCCGCCGGCTTGTTCAGCGCGGCGAGCGCCTCGTTGGCCTCGGCTTCCTTGCCCTGGCGGACGTGTTTGTAAGTGTAGGCCGCGAGCCACACCGCCAGCGCGGCGGCGCCAGCGTAGGCGAGTTGCGGCTTGTGGGTTTCAAACCACGCCAGCAATTCGACCTGCCACGATGTGGACTGCGTTTCTTCTGGTTGCACAATAAGGGCGCGCATCTTCCGAGCGAGCACTGAAAACGCAAGCCCAAAGCTGCCTCACCAACCTCTGGCCTTCTGCAAACTCAGGGTTGAGTTGGAAAACCGTTGGCCGGTAAATGTCCCGGTCATGTCCGCCAGCCAATCCATGGTCATCGTCGGCGCGGGCGTCTTCGGCCTGACCGCTGCGCTCGAACTCCGCGCGCGCGGCTGGCACGTGACGGTCATTGACCCCGGCCCCGTCCCAACGCCCACGGCGGCGTCCACGGACATCAGCAAAGTGGTGCGGATGGACTACGGCTCGGATGAGCTGTGGACGGAGTTGGGGCGCAAGTCCCTCGCACGTTGGCGCGAGTGGAACCGCGAGGCCGGCGAATCGCTCTTTCACAACGACGGCTTCCTCGTGCTGTCCCGCGCGCCAATGCGGCCCGGCGGCTTCGAGTTCGAGAGCTTTCACTTTCTCACGCGTCTCGGTGAGAAGCTAGAACGTCTCGACTCCGCCGCCGTCGCGCATCGCTTCCCCGCGTGGGCTGCTGAGAAATATCCCGATGGCTACTTCAACCCGCGCGGCGGCTGGGCCGCTAGCGGCGACGTCATCGCGTGGCTTGCCCAGAAAGCGCAGCGCGAAGGCGTGCAAGTCACCGAGCGCTGCGCCTTCGCCCGGTTGCTGGAGCGCGGCTCGCGCGTGATCGGTGTGCAGTCGAACGACAGCCGCGAGTTCCGCGCCGACCTCACGCTGCTCGCCACCGGCGCGTGGACGCCGACGTTGCTGCCGGAGTTGAGCGACGTGATGTGGGCCACCGGCCAGCCAGTGCTCCACTTCCGCGTCGCGAACCCGACCGAGTGGCAGGCCCCGCGCTTCCCCGTCTGGGCGGCGGACATCGGACGCACGGGCTGGTATGGTTTCCCCGCGCTTGATGACGGCACGCTGAAGGTCGCGAACCACGGACCGGGTCGCCGCGTCCACCCCGACGACCCGCGCGAAATCTCGTCCGACGACGAGCCGCGCTTCCGCGCCTTCCTGCGCGACACCTTTCCCGCGCTCGCCGACGCCCCGCTCATCGGCACGCGGCTCTGTCTTTACTGCGACACGTTCGACGGCAACTTCTGGCTCGACCACCATCCGCAACGCCCCGGCCTGTTCGTCGCGGCTGGCGACAGCGGCCACGCCTTCAAGTTCGCGCCCGTGCTCGGCGACCTCATCGCGGACGCCGTCGAGCGAAACCCCGAGCGCGGGCATAAACGCTTCGCTTGGCGCACACGCACCGCTATCGCGGGCGAAGGCGCGCGGGCGCGTTGACCCGTGCCGGCGACTTGCAGTCGCCACGTTGCGGATTGGTAGTCCGACCCGATTCGTGCGTTACGGACGGCGACTGCAAGTCGCCGGCACGGCATCCTCGTTGAAGCCGCCTTCCCCGCCCGCGTCCAAACCTGCCGATGCAACCCGCCCCCTCACGCCGCGACGCGCTCAGTGCCGGCGCGCTCGCCACCGCCGGACTCGCGCTGCTCAACGACGCTGTCGGCGCGGACAACCCCGCCGCGAATGTCGCCGACCGCGCAAGCTCCATCAAAATCTCCAGCCTCAAGGCGTTCCGCGTCGGCACCAAGGCTTACATCAAGGTCGAGACGAACCACAAAATCTTCGGCTGGGGCGAGGTCACCGGGCTTGACCCGAACGTCGCGTGCGACCTTGCGCGCGTTCTCTTCGAGTTGCTCGACGGCGAGAATCCCACGCGCATCGAATATCTCTGGCAAAAGATTTATCGCGCGCATCGCAACATCCGCGGCGGCTCGTTCATGACACACGTGCTTTCGGCAATTGACTGCGCGCTGTGGGACATCGCCGGCAAGCTCTACGGCGTGCCCGTCTATCGCCTGCTCGGCGGGCCGGTGCGCGATTACGTCCGACTCTATCCGACGCCCAAGGCGCAGAAGACCGGCACGGGCGGCCCGCATCCGTTCAGCGGCGGACCCGCCGATGTGGAGGAACTCGTGAAGCGCATACGCGACGCCCGCAAGCGCGTCGGTCCGGACGGCGCAGTCATGTTCGACGCCCACTGCGCCGTGCCGCCGCCCATGCTCATCCAGTTTGCGAACGCCATCGAGCCGTTCGACGTGATGTGGATCGAAGAACCTGCCGTGCCCGGCAACATCGAGGTCTTCAAGCGCCTCAAGCAAGCCATCCGCGTCCCGCTGGCCTCGGGCGAACGCGACCGCACCATCTGGGGGTTTATCCCGTATTTGCAGGAACGCTGCCTCGACATCCTCCAGCCCGACTGCGGACAGACAGGTGGCATTTCGCAGATGCGGAAAATCGCCGCGCTCGCCGAGACGTATATGATCCCGCTCGCGCCGCACTGCACCTGCTCGGAACTGGGCGTCAGCGCCAGCCTCCACGCCATCCTTGCCACGCCGCTCTTCCTGATTCACGAAGCCTACCTCGACGGCCATCTCATGCCCCCCGGCGTCGCGCACCCGAGCTACACCATCAACAAAGACGGCGACGCCCTCCCGCCGACTGGCGTGGGCCTGGGCGTGGAAGTGGACGAGACGATGTTCGACAAGGTGAACGCCGACCCGAAGCGCCAGTTCAAATGGCCGCACCCGACGTATCAAGACGGCTCGGTGCGGGATTATTGACGAGGTTCGTCGGCAAAAGAGTTTTCAAGCCCTGAATGGGCGGGAGAGGTTTGCTTTTCGCGACAACGAGACCCGAGGCGATTTTGTTTCGCCCATTCAGGGCTTGAATCTGCCCGGACTCGTCACCCAGGGCGGCACTCGTTTCACTTCGCTTGCCCTGGGCTATCCTCTGCCGGGCTTTCAGCCCTTCCAATAAGAGCCGCCTCACGCGGCTGCCACTTTCACTTCGCCCTTGGATGGTGTTTCCGATGCACTTCTCGCAGGCGCTGGCCGGCGACGTGCGTGTAAACTTCCGTGGTGCTGATGCTGGAGTGGCCGAGGAGTTCCTGAATCACGCGGAGGTCCGCGCCGTGCTCAAGGAGGTGCGTGGCGAAGCTGTGCCGCATCATGTGCGGCGTGACGCGGCGGGCGAGGCCCGCACGCCGCACGCGGTCCGTGATGCGCTTCCACATCGTGACGTGCGCGAAGGCCGTGCCGCGTCGCGTGAGGAAGACGTTGGCCGGAGTTTTCGGGCGGACGAGCTGCGGGCGCGCGACGGTGAGGTAGCGGTTCAAGGAGTCCACGGCGAACTTGCCGACGGGCACGACGCGCTCCTTGTTGCCCTTGCCGATGACGGTGACGAAGCCGGCTTCGAGGTGGAGCTGTTCGAGGCGGAGGCCGCGCAGTTCCGCGAGGCGCAGGCCGCTGGCGTAGGCGAGTTCGAGCACGGCCTGGTCGCAGAGGTCGGACGGCGTGTTGGTGGCGAGGGGTTTGAGGATTTGCTCGACCTCGGCGTGGGAGAGGGACTTGGGCAGGCGCTTCCAACGGCGCGGGAGGGAAAGGTTCTCGGCGGGATTCGAGGTGAGATGCTTTTCCGTCTCGGCCCATCGGTAGAAGGCGCGCAGGGCGGCGATCTGGAGGTAGAGGCTGCTGGTGCTTAACTTCGCGGTGGATTCCTCCGGCACTTTGGCGAGGCGACGGTCGCGCTCGTGCTGGAGGAAGTCGGTGAGCTGCGGGAGTTGCACCGTTTCCCAGCGGGTGATGCCGTGCGCCTTCGCCCACGCGAGGAAGCGATCAAGCAAGCCCTTGTAAGTTTTCTGCGTGTGCTCCGCCTGCCCGCGCTCGTGGCGCAGGGAGAAGAGGAAGTCCTCGACGAGGGCGTGCATCACTTTGCGGGCGGCGGGTCATTTGGCGGCAGAAATCTTCGCAGCCAGTTCGCGATTTCAGTCCGCTCCTCGGCGGTGATGTCCGTTGACGCGGACTTCGCCTTGCGGGGCGGCAGTTCGAGCCGGACGGTTTCATTGGCGGCTGGCTTGGGTGGCAGCGAGATGCGGACAGTCTCCTTCTTCGGCTGAACGCGGCTTGGTTGAGCGCGGCCTTTCGGCAACGGCACGAATAGCCGATCCATGGCCTCGCGATGGCGCGTCCACAATCGAAGCAGCTTGGCTTCGAGCGCGGGCATGGCAGCAGCCCGCGCGAACGCGGCACGGAGCACTTGTTCGGGCTGCCGTTGCCTCAAGGATTCACGGTGGGCGTGAAATTCCTCAGCGGGGAGAAAGAAGACGGCTGGCGTCCAGCGGGACGTTGCAACGCCAAGTTCGTCCACAAGCAGCTTCCTTTCGGCTACACGCTCCCTGTCCCAAGAAAGAAGGATGCGTTCGTGCTCCGATGCGTTCCAGGCGTGGTCGGCATGCTGGAGGACGGAGACGTTTTCCAAGGCGTCAATCCGCGTGAGACTGTCGAGCTGGAAACTCTCGGCGAGGAAGAACCCGATGCCACCCGTGAACTCCACCAGCGTCAGGCTAGGGTCCGACACGCCCACGGCGGTGGGGACGACGGTGCCATCGCGAACGAGAACGGGTTGAGTCTGCGGCTCGGGCATGGCGGAACTTCTACTGCGGAAGCTTAACCACCTTGCGCCAACTGACGAACGAAAAGAGTTATCGCGCTACGCCTTCTTCGCCGCCGGGTGGTAAATCAATTCTGCCATCCGAGTTCGCGACGGATTTCGCCGAAGACCCGTTCGCCAGGAATGCCTTGAACCTGACCGGAACGAAGCTCCGCGAAACGGCGGTCTGCCTCGGCCACCCACGCAGCATCCACCTCGGAGAGCGGTTGGCCGGCCAGACTCTGAAACAACTCGGTAGCGAGAGCTTCCCGTTCGGGAGCCGACAGCCGCAGCGCCTGAGTTTCAAGTTCCTTCGCGCTCATGACTGGAATGTAGCGCGGCGCGGAATCGGCGCGAGAAAAAGATGCGCCTCACTTCGGCGGCTCGACGTGCGGGTGCTGCTGCTGCAGGTAGTCCTCCAGCATCGTCCCGGGTGCTGGAGCCGGCTTGGCGGCTGGACGCGGCAAACGAACGGTGTCCTTGCCGGCCTTCTTCGCCGGGCGCGGCAGCCGGACGGTGTCTTTCGCCGAGAGCTTGTCCGGGCGGGGAATGTGGAACTCTTCACTCATAGTCTTGATTGGCTGCGGATAGGATGCACCACTTGCCGGCCTGATTCAACTTATCGGCAAGGATTCAGGTTTTCTTCGCCGGCTCGGTGGCTTTGGGCGCGAGCTTGGTGAGGCGGAGTTTCTTGGCGTAATGCGTTGTCGCGACCTGAATGCCGTCCGGGTGCAGGTCCATGTCGCGGGCCAAGTCGGGGAGCTTGAAGTTGTGGAAGGCCTTCTCGTCGTCTGCGCCCCAGAAGAGCAGATGTCCGCCGCTGCCGCCGCCGCACGCGGCCATCAACGTGCCGTCGGGATGGAACATCGAGCGCCACACCGTCGAGTTCGTGAGGCCTTCCGTGATGTGGCTCTTGAGGAGCTTGTGCGTATCCCACTCGAAGCGTTGCACGAGCGGCTCGTGGACGTTGCCGAGCGGGTTGGTGGCCTTGTGCAGGCCGCCGCACGCGATGGACTTTTTGTCCGGCGAGACAGCGAGGCCACGAATGCCGCCGAAATGGACCTGCTGCCCGCCGTCGTAGGTGTGAAGCGTCTTCGCGTCGAGCACGCGCACGGATTTGCCGGTGGCGATGTCCCATTGCTGGACCTTGCCCAGGAGGTCGCCGGAGAGGAGGAACTTGCCGTCGGGATGGAACGCGACGCTATAAACGTCCAGCTCATGACCGGAGAATTCCTGAACCAGCTTGCCGTCCGCGAGATTCCAAAGCTTCACGAGGCGGTCGTTGCCGCCGCTGGCGAGGAACTTGCCGTCCGGGCTGACGGCGACGCTGCGAATCCAGCCCTTGTGCGCCGTGACCTTGCGCTGCGGCGCGGGCTTCTCCGCCGTGGCCGGCCACCAGATGAGGGTGTCGTCCGCACCGGCGCTGACGAGCGTCTGGCCGTCCAGCGAGAACGCGAGCGCCCACGCCCAGCCGTCGTGCGCGCTAAACACGGTCTTCTTCTTCGCATCGGCCAAGTCCCAACGGATGATCGCGCGATCCTCGGCGGTGGCGAAGACAAACTTGCCCGTGGGATCGAAGCGACACGCGATGAGCGGCGACGCGTGGTCGAACTCAGCGGCGACGTGGGCGGCTTTGAAGTCGGGTTTCATCGCGTCGTTATCCGCTGGCCTTTGCGCAACACAAAACCACTAGCAAACAACCAACCAAGAGCAGTTCCTGTCGCGTAGCTTGCGAAGGGGCCGAGAAAGAGCGGCCAGTATCCAATCCACCAAGGTGGCCAGTGGCTCGAAGACATTCCTGTTAGCACTCGCGAGAAACATTGCTCCAAGACAACGTAAACATGAGGAGCCCCAATCAACACAAACCCAATGCTGGACCCAATCGCACCAGCAGACAGATAAGCGCCCAGCCTTGCTTGGCGATATTTGAGACGCAACAGCGCAGCACCGCCGAAAAGGACTAGCAGGACAAATCCGTGAAGTATCAGGTAAACCTCGAACGGGACGCTGTTAAGAAGCTCGAAGTCATTCATCGCCCTTCAAGCTAGCAATTCCTTGATCGGTCCGCACGCAGGGTCGGCCATGAGGACCTGGCGGCCGGCCACGTCGAAGTTGCCCTTCGAGCTGAGGCCAAGCGCGCGCAGATACGTGTGGAAGAGATGCCCGCAGTCCACTTCGCGCTCCTTCACCTCGGTGCCGTTGGCGTTGGTCGCGCCGATGACTGCGCCGCGCTGGAGGCCCGCGCCGCCGAGGCACACGCTCCACGCCTTGCCCCAGTGATCGCGCCCGTAATACTGGTTGATGCGCGGCGTGCGCCCGAACTCGGAGAGCACGACGACAAGCGTGTTCTCCAGCATCCCGCGCTCGTGCAGGTCCGTGACGAGTGTGGCGAAGGGCTTGTCGAATTCGCCGACTTGCTCGAAGTGGAAGTTGAAGTTCTCGTTGTGCGTGTCGTAGTTCGAGTGCGACACCTGCACGAAGGAGATGCCGTTCTCCAACAGCCGCCGCGCCATGAGACAGTGCCGGCCGAAATCATCTTTGCCGTAACGCTCCTGATCCTTCGCCGGCTCCTTGCTCAACTCGAAGACCTCGCGCTGCTTCATCAGCTCCAGCGCCTGCTCGTAGCTTTGCACGTAGGCGTCGGTCATCGCGGTGCGACGGCGCGAGAGGAAGTGGTCGTTGGCCAGGCGGCGGAAGGCATTTTGCTCGGCGAGCGAAGTGTCCGTGAGGCCGTCTGGCTTCGTCGTGTTCTGCGGGGGCTTGCCGCCGTCGAGCGAGATGCTCGCGTATTTCGGACCGAGATAAGCCGAGTCCGCGCTGCGCCCGCCGCCGCCGCCCGCCGTGATGCGGATGTGGCCGGGCAGCGTGCGCTCGGAAGTGTCGAGGCATTTGGCGACGACCGCGCCGATCTCCGGGTAGGTCTGGCCGGGCATCTGGCGACGGCCCGTGAGCATCATATAAGCACCCTTGCCGTGGTCGTCGTTCTTGGTGTTGATGCTCCGCACGAGGGCGAGGTGGTGCATCACCTTCGCCGTGTGCGGGAGAAGTTCGCTGATGTGAAGACCGGGGACTGAAGTCGGAATCGCGCGGAACGGCCCGCCGGTGTCGGTGCCCGGCTTGGGATCCCAGCTCTCCAACTGCGAGAGGCCACCGTGCATATTGATGACGAGCATCCGCTTCTCATCCTTGGCGAGCGCGGCGGACACGGACGGCTGCGCGAAGGAGCCGAGGCCGCCCACGACAGCGCCCGTGCCGAGCGCGAGGCTGCCGAGGAAGTTGCGCCGGGCAACAACGTGCTCGGCAGAGTTGCAGGCGTAGTGGCAAGGCTTCATGGTCGTGTTGCGTTTCGCGGGCGGTGCAACAATCCGACTGCCTGCCTTGGAGTTGAATTCGCGCTGTGTTGTAAAAAAACGCGGGCCTGAACCAACGGACTAAATGAGACTCCTCACGTCGTCTCCTGCGAAACGTGGTTCAGTGCTTCGACTCGGCGGGGCCGCTGGCGGCTTTCGCGGGCAGGTCGCCTTCGCCGAGCTTGCGCTTGAAGAGTTCGAGCGCGAGGCCGTAGCAGGTGAGCGCGAGCGCAGGGTCGTAGCGATGGCCTTCGTCGCGCAGGAAGGCGTGCTGGCCGTTGAACTCGTGCCAGGTGAAGTTCAGGTTCGTGTCGGCCATCGCGTTGAGCAGCAGCGCGCGGCCTTCGCGCGGGACGTGCGGGTCTTGGCGGCCCCAGATCATCAGCATCTCGGCGGAAAGTTCCTTCACCCGGTCGAGGGTGTTGTCGCACTTGCCCTTGCCGAGGCCGCGCTTGTGGATGTCCGTCGCGTAGAAGCACACGCCAGCCAGCACACCGGGGTTCATGCTCGCGCGGAAGCTCAGGTGCCCGCCGATGCAGATTCCCATCACGCCGAGCTTGCCGGTGCAGAGCGGGTGCGCGCGGAGGAAGTCCAGCACGGCACGCGAGTCGGCATCGTAACTGGCGAGTTCCTTGGTGGTCTTCAACTCGTTGCCCTTGTCCGCGCCCGCCTGGTCGTAGGCGAGCACGGTGCCGGCGGGGAGGAACTCGTGGTAAATCTCCGGCACGGCGACGATGAAGCCGTGGCCCGCGAGCAGCGCGGCCGTGCGGCGGATGGGCCCGGTGACTTGGAAAATCTCCGAGTAGAGCAGGATGCCGGGATACCTGCCTTCTGCGGCGGGGCGGAAAAGGTAGGTCCGCATCGGGCCGTTGGGCGTGGGGAGGTCGGCGAACTCGGTGTCTTTGATGGTCATGGGATTGAAGGGGGTTGGAGGGATTCGGAACACGACTAGAATTAGCCGCGCGCTCTCCCTGGCCCCAGCGGGGCCGGTGAAGGTAGCCGGTGGGAAGCTGTGACCAGCGCACCCACCGGAAAGAAACCAGCCCCGCCCGCGCCCCGGAGGGGCGAATGAACCGTGAGCACCGCAGCTCTCATGCGCCCCGCCGGGGCGCTCCGCTCCTGACGATTCGACCGGTGGGTGCGTCCCGTTGAACGGGACTTCCCACCGGCTACCCTCATCCGCGCCTCCGGCGCGAAACCCGAACGCGATGGCTGCGTTCCTGTCATTGTGTTCAGAGCAGTTCCACCGCACGACCCAGTTCGGCGTCCGTGTTGTAGAAGTGCGGCGAGAGGCGGATGAAATTTTTCCCCGTGCGGTCGGCGCGCAGCGAGGTGATGACTCCCGCTTCGGTGAGCCTCGCGTGGACGGCGGGAAGGTCTGCGTCACCCCGCGTGAGGGAGATGATGCCGGCGCAGTTCTCCGGCGGAGCGGCGGCGTTGAGGACGGTCCAGCCTTTGGCCTGCAACTCGGGCACGAGCCACGCGCGTTTGCGCAGCAATTCGGCGGCGATGTTCTCGACGCCCACGTCCGCGAGCATGTCCATCGCAGCTTTCAGGCCGACGAGGCCGACGGAATTGTGCGTGCCTGGCTCGAAGCGCCGCGCACCGGAATGGTAGGCGAGTTCGTCCTGCGCGGCGTAGTTGGGACAGCGGACGTTGTTCCAGCCGAGCGCAATGGGGCGGAGCTTGTCCTGGAGTTCCTTGCGCACGTAGAAGACGCCAGCGGCACAGGGCGACAGGAGCCACTTGTGTCCGTCGGCGGCGAGAAAATCCACGTTCGCAACGGAGATGGGGAACGCGCCGAGCGTCTGCATCGCGTCCACACAAAAGAGAATGCCGCGCTGTCGGAGCGCCTTGCCGATGGCGTCGAGGTCAATGCGCCAGCCCGCGATGAAATGCGCGGAGCCGAGCGCGACGAGGCGCGTGCTCTCGTCCACCTGCCCGAGCACGTCCACGGGACGGACGCGGCCCAGCTCGCGGGTGTTGAGGTAGCGGACCTTGACGCCCTGCGCGGCGAGGGCCATCCACGGATAGACGTTCGAGGGAAAGTCGTCGTGATAGATGACGATGTTGTCCGTGCGGCGGAAGGTGCGGCCGCCCGCGACCATGCTCAACGCGAGCGAAGTGGGGCCGACGAAGGCGATTTCGTCCGGCTGCGCACCGACGATGAGCTTCGTGGCGGACTCACGCGCGGCGCGGTGGAGCTTCGCGAGCCACGTTTCCTGGTCGTCCTGCGCGGCCATGAAACTGTAGTGCCCGATGGCGTCGGCGGCGCGGCGCGCGAGCGGCGCGACGCCGGCATGGGCGAGATAGGCCTTGCTGCGGCAGACGGGGAATTCGTCCTGGCGGAGGCGCTCGTCCGAGAGGATTTCGGAAACGGTCATGGGCGGATTGTGAATCACCAAGGACGCAATGTCCAACGGCCAATCAACCGTCCAACGACTTCATCATGGCCCCGTAGTAAGTCATCCAGAACATCACCACAGCCACACCGATGGCCACCATGATAATGAGGATGATGAGGGTGGTGAGCATCCGCGTGAACAGGTCCAACTGCCGGTGTCCTTCCGTGCTGCTGTAACTGTGGAGGCGCTTGAGTGTGTCGTCGAGCTGGCCGCTGATTTCACCCGTGCGGTAGAGACTGGTGAACATGGCGGGGAAGACGTTCTTATAGGCAAGCAGTTCGCCCGGAGTCTTCTGATCAACCTCGACATGCGGGCGCCAAGTCATCACCTCGCGCGCGAAGGCGGGCGAACCGCTGGCGCGGGCGGCAAGTTCCCAAGAATCCACGATGCCAACACCGGCTGAGAAAAGCGCCTCCAGGGCGGCGGTCAACCGCGCGAGGGCGAGGTTCTGACGGGCGCGACCGAGCACCGGAACGAATCCGAGAATTCGCTCCATCGTCGCGCGCCACCACTGGGCTCGCGAACTGCCGCTGGCGAGGACGAGCGCCGCGACCGCCGCGTAGAGCAGGCCATACCAAGTCACTTTGCTGACAAGGAACGCCCCCCACTCGCCATCCCAAAAGGCCGCCTTTATCAGTCCTGGAGGAAAGACCATGATGGCAAGGTGGACGATGATGACGGGATAAAGCATCTGCCCCATGACTGCGCGGGCGAGCTTGGCACGTTCCTCGTAGTAGCTAGCGAGCAGGCGGAAACACTCATCGAGCCGGCCTGATTTTTCGCCGGCTTCCAGCAACGCCTTGTCGAAAACGGGCAGCCAGTCACCGATGGTGTTCAGCGCGCTGACGAAGCTGCTGCGGCCCTTGAGTTCCGCGAGCATCCGCGCGATGGGCTTGCGATAGGAGGCGGCGGGGGGGCTTTTTTCCAGCGTCTGGAGCGCGCCGATGAGCGGCAGGCCCGCGCGGATCATCGAGGCGAGCTGGTAGTAGAACTCGCCGCGTTGGGCGAGGGCACGCGGCATGATGAGGAGGGCCATGTTACCTCCTCATGCGGCTCAGGCGGCGAGCTGGTCGAGCTGCGCCTTCAAGTCCTTCTTGGAGCGCACGCCGACGGTCTGGCCGACGACCTGGCCGCCCTTGAAGAACAGCAGCGCCGGGATGCTCTGAATGCCATACTGCGCGGCGAGCTGGCCGTTCTGGTCCACGTTGACCTTCGCGATCTTCACCTTGCCGGCGTATTCGGTGGACAGCTCGTTGAGCACGGGCAGGAGCATCTTGCACGGGCCGCACCACTCGGCCCAGAAATCCACGAGGACGGGTGTGGCGGATTTGAGGACGTCAGTTTCAAACGAAGCTTCAGAGACGTTGACGATGTTGCCTTCAGCCATGTGAGTAATCAGTTGGGTGAGTTTTGCGCGGCGTCTGAAATCAGAACACGCCGATAATCATGAGCAGACGCACCAAGGCTCCTCCGACAGCCAGCACTGCGATGACACCGAACAGGATGTCAAACCAGCGGACTCGCACCCCGCCTTGGACGCCACCAGCGATTGGCGCGGAGGTCATCTCCGGCTTGGGCAGCGCCTTCTTGGCCGGCAACGCCATCGCGGACGGCGTGGAGTCCGGCAGCGCGGAAGCGGGAGCCTGGGCGACTTTGCCACCGGGCAACAGTCCTCCGGGTGGAGGCCGGCTGCCGGGCGGACCGCCCTTCAAGCCACCGCCGGGCTTGGCGGGCGCAGGCGCGGCTGGTTGCGCCTGTGATGAATCCATCGTCGGCATCTCAGCCTCGGTGGCCTCGGGAATGGACGCGCTGGCCGCCGAGTCGTCCACTTGCGGGACGACGAGCTTGATTTCCTTGCCCCCGGCGGCGGCACCCGCCTTGGCACCGCCGGCGGCGGGCTTGGGCGGAAGTTCGAGCCGCACGGTTTCCTTCGCGGCGGAAGGCTTCGGGGGAAGGGAGAGCCGAACCGTCTGCTTGGCACCGCCGGCGGCGGGCGCAGCGGATGCCGCCGGGGCGGCGGGTCTGGGCGCCGCCGGAGCCGGAGCGGGAGCCGGA
>CAYZJP010000085.1:0-22147 GCA_964478755.1 uncultured Klebsiella sp. | reverse complement strand
GACGCCGAGGCGTTCGGCAGCGCCGCGCTGGGACTCAGTCAAGAGGAGTATTACCGTCAGCTCTGCGCGCTTGCGGACGGCGTAGCTGCTTTGTCCCGTTGAGAAATCATCAGGCGGCAAGCCATGTCAAATGCCCTCGCAAGAG
Source organism: uncultured Klebsiella sp. (assembly GCA_964478755.1). GTDB lineage: Bacteria > Verrucomicrobiota > Verrucomicrobiia > Limisphaerales > SXTU01 > SXTU01. The sequence goes on along the minus strand of CAYZJP010000085.1, from coordinate 22,002 downwards.
GAGTCACATGGCACCAGCCGACCGAAGTCATGCGAAGCAGCGCGGCGCGGGCGGAAAACCAAGGAGGCGGGTGAGCCTTGTGGCCGCGCCCGCCTGGTTCTGCCAACCGGCACCGACCTTCACGCCACCTTCACTTCCATGGGACTGGGCTTCGGCGTCGCGGTCTTCGGCAGGTGGACCAGCAGCACGCCGTCCTTGAACTCCGCCGCGACCTTGTCCGCCGGAGTCTCCTCTGGCAGCGTGAAGCTCCGCACGAAGCTCCCGTAGGCGCGCTCAATGCGGTGATACTTCTTGTCCTTCTCTTCCTTCTCAAACCGGCGTTCGCCCGAGAGCGTGAGGACACCGTCCTCCACCGACACCTTCACTTCCTCCCGTTTCACTCCCGGCAGCTCGGCCTTGAGCAGGAATTCCTTCTCATCCTCGGTGATGTCCACCAAGGGCGACCAATCCGCCACCGTCAAGGCTTCCTTGCTCGTGGTGGCGCGCGTCGGCAGGTTCATCCACGAACCCAGCCGGCCCTGCAACTCCTCCATTTCCTTGAAGGGGCTCCAACGACTCAGCGCGATCATAACCGACTCCGTTCTGGCGGACTTGTTTCCGCCGTTCCGGGTGCCGCCGCTGCCCGGCCCGGCTCCCCAAGGGAGAGGGTGGCCGCTCCATCCCCGCCGCTCCGACCCTCTCCGCCCCCCTCTGGTGGGTTGATAGTGCGCCAGGGGCAAAACCGCCTCACAGCGATTGGCGGAAAGTTCTCCTGTGTTGCTGGAGAAATCGTGCCGCGTGTTGCGGGCAGGGCGAGTGCAGCCAAGCAGACCACGGAGCGCGCATCACGAACACGCCGCACGCCCTTTCAATAGATTCCCGGCAAGAATCTCCATGTCCGCTCACGATAGGCTACATAGTCGTGAAATCTCTCTAGTAACAGCCGCTCCTCCAGCCGCGCCTTTGCGTCGAAGAACCCGCAGAGCACCACGCTCACTCCCAGCGCCGCCGCGCTTTGCCACAACAGCGTCCAGCCAAGCGACGCGAGCATGACGCTGCTGTAAAGCGGGTGCCGCAGCCAGCGGTAGATGCCGTGCTGCACCAACTCCGTGTCCTGCTTTGGCGTGGGAAGCGGGGTGATGTTCCGGCCCAGCGAGCGCACGCCCCAGATGCCCACGATCGCCCCAAGCGCGAAGAGCACTCCACCCGCCGCCAAACCCACGTCGCTGTGCCACGCGCCGCGTTGCTTCACGCCGAGGACAATCACCGCCGGCATCAGCACGCTCTGCGTGATGACCCAGGCGAGGTCAGGCATGCTGGTGTTCATGGGCCGCGACGAGGTCCACGTTGTTGAAGGCCGTGCAGCGCAGCGCGACGTGCCGCACGCCCAGCTCCGCGAGCGTCAGCAGGCGCGCGCGGTTCACGCGATCGTTGACGAACACACAGACGCTCTGCGCCGCCGGCAGAGGTGCCGGTGGCAGCGTTGAGGCGGAAGTCGTGGAATCGCCACGCGAGCGTGTCCGCGTGTGCGGCGCGCTGGAAGTAGTCGCGGTCGTAGGGCTTGGTGTCGTAGAAGGCGACGGTCTTCATGCGGCCCATCGTTGCCGAAATGCCTTCAGAGGCTCCAGCACAACCAGCAGCAGTTGGGAAAGTTCCACCAGCCCCGCTGTTTCGCCCAATACCGGGCTGACAATGGGCAAATCCCGTGCATCGGCCGGTGATCTCATGGGCGAGCCTTCTTTGGAACACTTGCCATGAACACCACGTTCATCGAACCAGAAACGGACGCTCCCGGCATCGCCGCCGGCCCGGCCGGTGTCTTTGTGCGCCCGCGCCACATCCTCGCACCGGTGGACTTCTCTGCCGCCGCTCGCCGCTCCTTCGAATACGCTAGTGCGCTGACAGAGTGTTTCGACGCCGAGCTGACTTTGCTGCACGTCGTCGAGCCGCCCGCGCTGCCCGACTGGGGCTACGCCCATCTCGTGTGTCGTGATGAAGTGCTCAAAGCCGCCGCGCACGAAAAGCTGGCGAGCTTTGCCTTTTCGCGTCCGGGCCTTTCCCGGAGATTGATGAACATTGCCGTCCGAGCCGGCGAACCGGAGCTTCAGATCACCGCAGCCGCGCGCGAACTCGACGCCGACCTCATCGTCATCGCCACGCACGGGCACTCGACCCTGCCGCACTGCCTGCTCGGCAACACAGCGGAGCAGGTGGTTCGCCGCGCACCGTGTCCCGTCTGGACCGTGCACGGGGAGGCTGACGACGACGGCCGCTCTCCCGCACTCCTCCCGCTTCGGCACATGCTTGTGGCGACGGATTTCTCCACCGAGTCGCGCAAGGCCATCCGCTACGGCGTGGCGCTCGCGCGTGAGTTCGATTCAACGCTGCATGTCGTCCATGTAGTGCCCACCGTGCTACCGGCGGACGTGCGCCAGCTCACGACGCAACTACAGGAGAAAGCGCTCAAGCGGTCCGCCCAACGCGAAATAGCACGGCTTTGCGCAGACGAAATTCCCGCCGGCCTGCGCGTCGAGTCCGGCGTGCTCGAAGGCAACCCGTTCTTAGAAATCAACAAGGAGGCCCTGCGTGTCTGCGCCGGTCTGATTGTGGTTTCAACCCACGGCCACAGCGGCCTGCGCTATCTGCTGCTCGGCTGCACCGCTCAGCGCATTGTCCAACACGCCTGCGTCCCCGTGCTCGTTGTGCGCGAGTGCGGGACGGAATTCATCCCGCTCATCAAAGCTGGAAAGGAGTCACTCCCATGAACGCGACTGTTCAATTTACACAGGCAAAGTCATCCGCGCGACTCTCGAAACCGGAGCCGTTCATCAAATGGTTCGCCGACATCGGCATCGAGGACATCCCGCTCGTCGGCGGCAAGAACGCCTCGCTAGGCGAGATGTATCGCGAGCTGTCGTCTCTAGGCGTGAAGGTGCCGAACGGCTTCGCCGTCACGGCGGAGGCGTATCGGTATTTTCTCCGCGAGGCGGGGCTGGATGCATTCATCCGCGAGGCGATGCGCGATCTCGACACGAAGAATCTGGACAATCTCCGCGAGCGCGCCAGCCGCGTGCGTCATGCCGTCCTCGCTGCGGAAATGCCCGCCGACCTCGAAGGTGCCATGCTCACGGCCTACGCGGAGCTGGGCGGCGACGCGGCGGAGCCAGTGGACGTGGCCGTGCGCAGCAGCGCGACGGCGGAGGATTTGCCAGACGCGAGCTTCGCCGGCCAGCAGGAGACTTACCTCAACGTGCAGGGCCGGCTCGCGCTCGTGGACGCGGTGCGGCGCTGTTTCGCTTCGCTGTTCACCGACCGGGCGATTTCGTATCGCGTGGACAAGGGCTTTGACCACTTCAAGATCGCTCTCAGCGTCGGCGTTCAACGCATGGTGCGCGCGGATCTAGCGGCGAGCGGCGTGATGTTCACGATTGATACCGAAACCGGCTTCCGCGACGCGGTGCTCATCAACGCCGCCTACGGCCTCGGCGAAAACATCGTGCAAGGCTCGGTAAATCCGGACGAATACTACGTCTTCAAACCCACGCTGAAGGCCGGCTTCAAGCCCATTCTCCAGAAAATCACCGGCACGAAAGAATTCAAGATGGTCTATGACACCGGCGGCGGAAAGATGGTGAAGAACATCCCCGTCGCGCCGGGCGACCGCGCGAAGTTCGCCATCAGCGACGATGAAATTCTCCAACTCGCGCGCTGGGCGTGCGTGATCGAGGACCATTACTCAGCCAAGAAGGGCCATCCGACGCCGATGGACATCGAATGGGCAAAGGACGGACACACCGGCGAGCTGTTCATCGTGCAGGCGCGGCCCGAGACCGTTCAGTCACGCAAGGCCGCCGAGGTCATCGAGACATTCAAGCTCAAGCAGCGCGGCAAGGTGCTCGTCACTGGCCGCAGCGTCGGCGAGAAAATCGCGACCGGGCCGGTGCGCGTCATCAAGAGCGCGCAGTTCATCGGGCAGTTCAAGGCCGGTGAAATCCTCGTCACGGACAAGACCGATCCCGATTGGGAGCCGATCATGAAGAAGGCCGCCGCCATCGTGACGAACCGCGGCGGGCGCACCTGCCACGCGGCCATCGTGAGCCGCGAGCTGGGCGTGCCGGCCATCGTCGGCACCGAGCACGGCACCGAACTGTTGCAAGATGGCCAGATGGTCACGGTGAGTTGCGCGGAAGGTGACGCGGGATTCGTGTATGAAGGCGCGCTGCCGTTCGACGTGGAGCGGACGAACTTGAAGCAGCTTGGCCGGCCCAAGACGAAAGTGATGATGAACGTCGGCAATCCCGAGGAAGCCTTCTCGCTCTCGTTCATTCCGAACGACGGCGTGGGCCTCGCGCGCGAGGAGTTCATCATCACGACCTACATCAAGGCGCATCCGCTGGCGCTGCTGGACTACGAGAAGCAGGACGCCGCCACCCGCGCGCAACTCGACGCGCTCACCGCCGGCTACGTGGACAAGCCGCAGTTCTTCGTGGACAAGCTGGCGCAGGGCGTCGCGATGATCGCCGCCGCGTTTTATCCGAAGGACGTGATTCTCCGCCTCAGCGACTTCAAGACGAACGAATACGCGAACCTCATCGGCGGCAAGGCCTACGAGCCATCCGAGGAAAATCCGATGATCGGTTTCCGTGGCGCGAGCCGTTACTACCACCCGCGCTACCAGGCTGGCTTCGCGCTGGAGTGCAAAGCCGTGAAGAAGGTCCGCGAGGAAATGGGTCTGACGAACCTCAAGGTGATGGTGCCCTTCTGCCGCACCGTCGAGGAAGGCAAACGCGTGCAGGCTGAGATGGCGAGGCACGGCCTCGTGCGCGGCGAGCGCGGGCTGGAGCTTTACGTCATGTGCGAAATCCCGAGCAACGTCATCCTCGCCGACGAGTTCGCCGACATCTTCGACGGCTTCAGCATCGGCTCGAACGACCTCACACAGCTCACGCTCGGCGTGGACCGCGACTCCGAAATCGTCGCGCCCATTTTCGACGAGCGGAACGCGGCGGTGAAAAAGCTCATCGCGCAAGTCATCGCCGTCTGTCGAAAGCGCGGACGCAAGATCGGCATCTGCGGCCAGGCACCGAGCGATTATCCTGACTTCGCTCAGTTCCTCGTCGAGCAGGGCATCCACAGCATTTCGCTAAATCCTGACACGGTCCTGAAGACGACGCTGGCGATTCTGGAGAAGGAGAATAGGTTGCCCGCCACCAGACAGTGACCTCCCCGACATCAACTCGCCCCGGCCTCGCGCACGACTTCTTTCGTCAGGCGCGCCGACGACCATTGGAAGCGCTTTTTGCGCCACGCACCATCGCCGTCATCGGTGCCACGGAGCGCGCGGGCAGCGTGGGGCGCGCGATGTGGGAGAATCTCGGCTTGTTCGATGGGAACGTTTTTCCGGTCAATCCGAGGCACGCAATCGTCGGCGGGCACGCCGCCTTCCCCAGCATCGGGGCGGTGCCCGGGCCTGTGGACCTCGCGATCATCGTCACGCCCGCGCCGACGGTTCCGGGAATCCTGCGCGAGTGCGCCTACGCCGGACTGCCCGCAGCCATCATCATCTCCGCTGGTTTCCGCGAAAGTGGGGCGGCCGGGGCCGAACTGGAAGTCCAATGTCTCGCCGAGGCGCGGCGCGGAAAAATGCGGCTGCTTGGCCCGAACTGCCTCGGGCTGATGATGCCGCACGCCCGGCTCAACGCGACCTTTGCCGCGAGCATGGCCGAACCAGGCAGCGTGGCCTTCCTCAGCCAGAGCGGCGCGCTCTGCACGGCGGTGCTCGACTGGAGCCATCGTGAAAACGTCGGATTCAGCGCGTTCGTCTCGGTCGGCTCGATGCTCGACGTGGGCTGGGGCGACCTCATCACGCACTTCGGCGACGACCCGCGCACGCGGAGCATCGTGTGCTACATGGAGTCGGTGGGCGACGCGCGCAGCTTCCTGTCGGCCGCACGCGAGGTCGCGCTCACCAAGCCGATCATCGTGCTCAAGGTAGGCCGCACGGACGCCGCCGCCAAGGCCGCCGCGTCGCACACTGGCGCGTTCACCGGCAGCGATGACGTCCTCGAAGCCGCCTTTCGCCGCGTGGGTGTCCTCCGGGTCAACACGATTGGCGAGCTGTTCAACATGGCGGAACTGCTCGCCAAGCAGCCGCGTCCGCGTGGGTCACGCCTTGCCATCGTCACCAACGCGGGCGGACCCGGCGCGCTCGCCACCGACGCGCTCGTCTCCGGCGGCGGACAAGTCGCACCGCTCTCGCAGAAAACCATTGCCGAGCTGAACACATTTCTTCCGCCGCACTGGAGCCACGGCAATCCAGTTGATGTGCTCGGCGACGCGGATGCGACGCGCTACGCCCGCGCGGTCGAGCTGGCCGCGCAAGACCCGCAATCGGACGGCGTGCTGGTCATCCTCACGCCGCAGGCGATGACGGACGCGAAGGGCACGGCTGAGGCGATGCGCGCGCTGACGCTGCCGCCCGGCAAGCCCGTGCTCGCGAGCTGGATGGGCGGCCCCGGCGTCGCGCCCGGCGTCGCCGCGCTCAACGCCGCCGGCATCCCGACCTTCGACTATCCCGACACCGCCGCGCGGGCCTTCGCTCGGATGTGGCGCTACAGCGACAACCTCCGCGCGCTTTACGAGACGCCGTCGCTGCGCGCGGACAGCGTCGCCGTGGGCAACCGCGCCGCCGCCGGGGAACTGCTCGCCTCCGTCCGCCAGACCGGCCGCACGCTGCTCACCGAGGCAGAGTCGAAACGATTGCTCGCGACCTACGGTATCCCGACCGTCGAGACGCGCGTGGCAACGCGCGTCGAGGAGGCGGTTCAACACGCGGCGGCGCTGGGCTTCCCGGTCGCGGTGAAGCTTCACTCCGAGACGCTCACGCACAAGACCGACGTGGGCGGCGTGCAGCTCGACCTGCGCGACGCCGACGCCGTGCGCGGCGCGTGGGAGCGCATCCGCGCGTCGGTGGCCGAGAAGTCCGGCGGCCAGCACTTCCTCGGCGTGACGGTGCAGCCGATGATTCCGCGCGCCGGGCACGAGCTGATTCTCGGCAGCAGCGTGGACCCGCAGTTCGGGCCGGTCATCCTGTTCGGCGCGGGCGGGCAGTTGGTCGAAGTCTTTCAGGACCGCGCGCTGGGGCTGCCGCCGCTCAACGCCACGCTCGCCCGCCGCTTGATGGAGCAGACGAAGGTCTTCACCGCGCTCAGGGGCGTGCGCGGCCAGCGCGCGGCGGACCTCGGCGCGCTGGAGGCGACGCTCGTGCGGTTCAGCCAGCTCATCGCCGAGCAGCGGTGGATTGCCGAGCTGGACGTGAACCCGCTGCTCGTCTCCGCCGAGCGTGTGCTCGCGCTCGACGCGCGCGTCGTGCTGCATCCGCCGGACACCGACGAGGCGCGGCTGCCCCGCCTCGCCATCCGCCCATATCCGGTGCGCTACGTGACGCCGTGGCAGCTCCGCGACGGCACGACCGTGACCATCCGCCCCATCCGCCCGGAGGACGAGCCGTTGCTGGTGAAGTTCCACGGCACGCTGTCCGAGCGCAGCGTGTATCTGCGCTACTTCATGCCGCTCAAGCTGGACCAGCGCGTCGCGCACGAGCGCCTCAGCCGCATCTGCTTCGTGGACTACGACCGCGAGATGGTGCTGGTGGCCGAGCGGCGCGCGCCCGAGACCGGCGGGCCGGAAATCATCGGCGTGGGCCGCCTGAGCCGGCAGCACGACGTGAACGAGGCGGAGTTCGCGATGACCGTGAGCGACCGCTGGCAGCGGAGCGGGCTGGGCACGCAGTTGCTCACGCTGCTGGTGCGGCACGGGCGCGACGAGCATCTGGGCCGCATCACCGCCACCATGCTCGCCGACAACCTCGGCATGCAGCGCGTCGCGCGGAAGGCCGGCTTCACGCTGAAGCACGCCGAGGGCACGGACGAATTTCACGCGGAACTGATGCTTTGACCCGCCACCCATGCCTGTTGAATTCAAAGACTACTACGCAACTCTCGGAGTGCCCCGGGACGCGAGCGACGAGGACATCAAGAAAGCCTTCCGCAAGCTGGCCCGCCAATACCACCCCGATGTCGCCAAGGACAAGAAGAGCGCCGAGGAGAAGTTCAAGGCCATCAACGAGGCCAACGAGGTGTTGAGCGACCCGGCCAAGCGCCGGAAATACGACCAGCTCGGCGCAAACTGGAAGGACGCGGAGCGCGGCCAGCCTCCACCGGGCTGGTCCGGCGGCGCGGAAGATTTCCCCGGCGGCCAGACGCATGAGTTTCATTTCGGCGGCACGGGCTTCAGCGACTTCTTTGAGCAGTTCTTCAGCGGCGGCAGCCGCTACGGCTTTCCGCCGGGCGCGGGCCACGCCGCAGCGGAGGAAGGCCAGCCCGTCTGGCGCGGCGGCGACATCGAGGGCGACGTGCTGGTCACGCTGGAGGAGGCGATGCACGGCACCGTGCGGCCCATCTCGCTCCAGAGCGTGAACCCGCAGACGGGCGAGACGCGGACGCATTCCTTCCGCGTGCGGATTCCGCCAGGGGCCACGGACGGCCTGCGCATCCGCGTGCCCGGCCAGGGCGAGCCTGGTCACGGCGGCGGCGCGGCGGGCGACCTTTACCTGCGCGTGCGGCACGCGGCGCATCCTGATTTCCACACGCGCGGCGCGGACCTGTATCACGAGCTGGAAGTCGCGCCCTGGGAGGCGGTGCTCGGAGCGGAAGTGACCGTGCCCACGTTGGACGGCCCGCTCAAACTGCGCCTCCCGACCGGCACCGCCAGCGGCCAGCAGTTGCGCGTGCGCGGTGGCGGCCTGCCCAGGGGCAAGGGCGGCGGGCGCGGCGACTTCCATGTCGTCGTCTCCGTGCAGCTCCCGGCGAAACTCACCGACACCGAGCGCGAGCTTTGGGAGAAGCTGCGCGCCGGCTCGACCTTCAACCCGCGCACCACCCGATGAACTCCGCCAAACCATGAGCACCCCATCGCAAAATGACCCCGCCAGTCTGCCGCTCTTCGAGCCGGACGTGGACGCCACTTACACGCTCGAAGCGGTGGTCCGCCTCACAGGCGTCAGCTCGCAGACGATCCTGCATTATCAGGAGCGCGGCCTGATCACGCCGGTGGCAGGGCAGTTCGACGAGGAGACGCTGCGCACGCTCCGCCGCATCGAGCACCTCCGCTCGACCTGTGCGGTGAACGAGTCGGGCTTGAAGCTCATCCTCGACCTGATGGGCGAAGTCGAGCGGCTCCGCGCCGAACTGAGCACACGGCGGTGAGGGCTTGCAGCGCGCGTGTGACGGTCCGGGCCGGCGGCGCGCCAGTGCAGACTTTCACGCAGCACTCGGCGGGCAGTTCCGTGGGCGGCCCATACAATCCGGTGAGCGTGGAGAAGTCTTCAAGCCGCGCGTCGGAAACCTCGTCGGTTTTCGCCGCGCGCGCCTTCAGCCGCCGCTTCAAGGCGGCGTCGCCGGCCTGTGCCTCGATGAAGCGATAAGCGACGTGATGCCGGGCCAGCCGCGCCGTCAACGCCGCCCGCTGTTCGTGCCGGGCAAACGTCGCATCGAGAATCACCCCGCAGCCCGCCTGCGCCTCCTTGAGCGCGGCGGCGAGCAGCCGGTCGTAAGTCCGCCACGTCATCGCGTGGGAGTAGAGCCGGCGTCGTGCCGCGTCGCTGCAGCGCTCGAACAGGGGAAAGCCCGCCAGCCCCTTGCGCACCCGGTCGGAGGAGAACACCTGCCAGCCCAGCTCGGCGCCCAGCGCGCGGGCCAGCGTGCTCTTGCCCGACGCGATGCGGCCCATCACCACCAGCACCAGCGGTTCCGACCCGGCCACCGCGTAGCGCAGCGCGAGGCGGAAGTAACGTCGCGCCCGCTCAGCGCTGGCCTGCCGCTCTGCCTCCGGCGTGGCGTGCGCCACGCTGTGCAGGCTCTCGACCTTCCCACGCACAAAGGCGCGGTAGCACTTGTAGAAGTCCATCAGGCGCGGCATCCCTTCGTCGTGGAGCACAGCAGCCATCCGCGTCGCGAAATGCCGCGCGAGGTCGGGCCGGCCCTCGTAGTCCAAATCCATCGCGAGGAACGCCACGTCATTCGCTATGTCAATGTTGCGGAAACGGTCATTGAACTCGATGCAGTCGTAGATGTGCAGCTCGCGCGGAGTGAGATGGATGTGCTCCAGATGCAGGTCGCCGTGGCAGTCGCGAATCCACCGCCCTCGCACGCGCGCGGCGAACAGCGCGGCGTAGCGCCGGTAAAACGCGTTCGTAAACCGGCGGATGGTTTCAAAGGCTGGCCGCGAAATCGTGTGTCCGGTGAACTCCCGCGTCTGCCGGAAGTTCTCCTCCGTGCTGATGCGCAGCCGGCGCACACGGCCCCACGACTCGACCTCTCCGGTCGGATGCTGGGCCAGATAGAATTGCCTCAGCGTGGTGGCGACGCGGTCGAGGTCGCGGGATGTGACCGTGCCGTGCTCAACCCGATGGCTGAGGAAGTGGCGTTCGGTGAGCCGCCGCATCTTGACCGCGTATTCGACTACCTCATCGCCCACGCCAAACGTGAACCGTCCTCCCGCCGTCGAGATGGGCACCACGCCAAGATAGGCCTGCGGACAAAGCCGGCGGTTCAGCGCGACCTCGCGCTCGCAGAAATGCCGCCGTCGTTCCAGCGTGGAGAAGTTGAGAAAGCCAAAGTTCACCGGCTTCTTCACCTTGAAGACGAACGGGGACGCGATGAACACGAATGACGAATGCGTCTGGATGAGCTGCACCTTGCGGGGCCGGTGCGGATAGGACTGCGGGTTGAGCAGGAACGGCAGCAGCCGCTCCTGCCGGGCCAACTCGTTCGCCGCGTCCGCAGATCTCCATGTCGCGCTCACAGTAGAGCTTCGGCCCGCGAGTGGCGGGCCACTTTGCAAAACTTGTCCAACCCGCTTCCTCGCTGCGTTACACGGCGCGATGCCGGTCAGCGCTGATAGGGCGCGGTGTCCTCACCACGCCGCAAACAATGCTGGCTTTTGTTTACTCGCCTCCTGTCAATCCGCGTTGCGCGCTGGGCAACGGGAGTTGAGCCGGCCAGTCGATGACCACGCAGTTTCACGGTGAAATGGGCCGCCAAACGCCCACGTCATGAATCGCCTCATCGTCAACGGAACCCCGGTGGACGTGCCGCCCGGCAGCACGGTGCTCGACGCGTGCCGCGCAGCGGGAGCCGAGTTGCCGACGCTTTGCCACGATGACCGGCTGCATTCTGTGGGCGTGTGCCGGCTCTGCCTGGTGCAGCAGGGCGGGCGCGAGCAGTGGGACGACTACAAGGCCGCGATCAACGACATGATGGCGCACACCAGCACCGAGTTCGCGCCGTGGACGCTGGTGGCCGGCAACGACAAGAAGTTCGCCCGCGTGCAGATTCTCAAGACGCTCTGAGCCGCAGCCGCCGACATGAGGCGGCGAATTGGTGCGCAACCGGAACCCACATGGCGCAGAACGAAAACCCAATCCCGCCCACCTCATGGAAAGGCGACCTCTGGGGCGGCGTGTCCGCGATGCTCGTCGCGCTGCCGTCCTCCATCGCCTACGGCGTGACCATCGTGGCAGTGCTCGGCCCCGCGCATCTCGCGCACGGCGCATTGGCGGGCGTCATCGGCGCGGTGGCGTTGGGTTTCACGGCGGCGTGCTTTGGCAGCGCGCGGCAGTTGATCTCCGCTCCCTGCACGCCCGCCGCGGCGATTCTCTCCGCGCTCGCCGCCGGCTTCGTGGCTCAAGCCGGTTCCGGCCAAGACGAGGCAACGAAAGCGACGCGCATTCTTCTTTTGCTGACCCTCGTGGGCCTGTTCTCCGCCGTGATCCAAATCGTGTTTGGCATCGCGCGCGGCGGGCGGCTGATCAAATACATTCCGTATCCGGTTGTCGCCGGCTACCTCAGCGGCGTCGGCTTGATGATCATTCTCGCCCAGGCGCCGAAAGTCCTCGGCCTGCACGCCGGGCCGGAGTTCTGGTCCGGTTTGCTGCATCCGGCCCACTGGAACTGGAACGGCCTTGCCATCGGCGGTGCGACGATCGTTGGCATGGTGCTGGCCCCGCGTCTGAGCAAGAGCATCCCGGCGGCGATCATCGGGCTGAAGGCGGGCGCACTGGCTTGCGTGGCGCTGGCGGTGCTCAATCCGGAGCTGCGCACCATCGAGCACAACCCACTGCTGGTCGGCTCGTTGCCCGGCAGCCTTTCGGATTTGGCCACGGCGATCAGCGGACGCTGGCAGCTTGCCGGCAGCCTTTCCCTCGACGAGCTGATCGCCCTGCTCACGCCCGCCTTGACCCTCGCCACGCTGCTTTCGATTGACACGCTGAAGACCTGTGTGGTGCTGGACGCGATGTCCGGCCAGCAGACCGACTCAAACCGCGAGCTGCTCGCGCAGGGCGCGGGCAACCTGCTCTCCGCGTTCCTCGGCGGCACGCCCGGCGCGGGCACGATGGGGCCGACGCTCGTGAACCTGAACAGCGGTGGCCAGACGCGGCGCGCGGGCATGATCAGCGGCGGCCTGATCCTCGTCGCGTTTCTCTTTGGCCGGCCGTTGATCGCCCTGCTACCGACGCCTGCGCTCGCGGGCATTCTCATTGTGCTCGGCAGCCGGATGGTGGACCGCGAGAGCCTGCACCTGCTGAAGCACCGGGCGACGTTCTTCGACTTCACGGTGATGGCCGCCGTGGTCACCGTGGCCCTTGCCTACAACCTCATCGCCGCCGCCGGCACGGGCATCGCGCTGGCGCTGGCGCTGTTCATCCGTGACCTGATCCGCGGCTCGGTGATCCGCCGCAAGCTCCACGGCAACCAAGTTTCCTCACACAAGCACCGGCTCTCGGAGGAGAAGGCGCTCCTCGTCCAGCACGGCCACCAAACGGTTTTGTGTGAATTGCAAGGCAGCCTCTTCTTCGGGACGACCGACCAGTTGCTCACAGAGCTGGACAAGGACATCCGCGAGTGCCGCTTCGTGATTCTCGACCTGCGCCGCGTGCAGTCGTTCGATTTCACCGCCGGTCACGTCCTTCAGGTCATCGGCAAGCAGGTCAAATCCCACGACGGCTTTCTTCTCCTGTGCGACCTCCCCGCGCGACTGCCCACCGGCGTCGGCCTGGCTGATTACCTGCGGCTCCTCGGCATTCTCCAGGATGACGCGCACCTCAAGCTCTTCGACAACCGCGACGAGGCGCTGGAGTGGGTCGAGGACGAAATCCTCGCCAGTGCCGGCGCAGGCGTGAAGGTCTCGGCCGTGCTGCCGGGCCTGCGCGAAATCCCGCTCTTCGCCGGGCTGAAAACTCCCGATGCCTTCGCGCGGCTCGGCGAAATCGTCATCGAGCGCTCGGTGCATGCTGGAGAAGTCATTTTTCGCAAGAGTGACTCCGGCAGCGAGCTGTTCATAGTCCGACGGGGCAACGTCAGCGTGAATCTCCCGCTTGAATCTGGCCATCGCTATCACCTCACCACGTTCACAGACGGCCATTTCTTCGGTGACATGGCCTTCCTTGACCATCACTCGCGTTCAGCCGATGCCGTGGCCGTCACGGACACTCAACTCTTCATCCTGTCCCGCGCACGCTTCGAGGACATGGCCAGAAAGCACCCTGAACTGGCCGTGGAAATCCTGCGCCGCCTCTGCCGTGAGATGGCGCTCCGTCTTCGTTACGCAAACAGCGAACTGCGCGCGTTGCACGAATCGTGACCGCGAGCAGGGATCTTCTGTGACCTTCGCGCCGGAGACCACCGCCGCTAGCAAGCCGCGAGACCGTTCGGTTACGTGAACTCTTGCCGGATGCGCCGACAGCCAGAATTTCAATCCCGGTGGCACCATCACGCGTGCCTCTGCGGCGACCTGGGATTCTCAGCCGGGCTACGTGTTTGGAGCAACCGCCTTGGGATTGGCGTGGATCAAGTAAGCTCCGCCTTGAGTTCGGAATCCTGTTCCATGCGAGCCAGTGAGCCTTTAAGTGTTTCGACCTCCGTGCCGGTGAACTTCTTATCAAGCTCCACCACGTCCACGCCGCTGCGCGCGATGTATACGTCCGGCATTCGGCTGGAGAAAGCCCAGCCGTAACGGATGCAGAGCTGCTGGCGGTTGAGCTTGTTCGCATATTAGGTCGCCGAGCTGTGGCGGAACAGATGGTAGTGGGTGGAACGGTGGAGCGCGCTCTTTGCGAGCCGGTGCAGAAACAGGCGTGCGGCCGTGTAGTCCCGCTTGAAGACCGGCTCATCGGCCCGGATGCCCTCAACCTCTCGCTGCCGCAAGTATTGTTGCTTGAGGCAGCTCCCTTAATCCCGCGCCGAAGGCAGAGTCAAATCGGATGGTTTACAGATTGTCCACATTGTAAGCAGTAGCTGCTGCTCGACAAGATCAGTCGATCCCGTCAGGTAAAAAAGGAATCAGCCGCATCTGATCCCCTTCCCCCCTCACACCACCATCTTTCTCCCGGAGGAGTCAGATGAGTTCGTCGCGCAGACCGTGCACAACGGTTGAGCGGCGGCTGATCCACAACGATTCAGGATGATCCCTCGGCGCGGCTGGTCGTTTCAGCGATCAGCGTTCTCCGCTGAAAGGCGGCGGGGTGTCGGGCGCAAGCCTGGCACCCCTATTCGTGTCCCGTCTGCGAGTGGTCAGCCGTCATGCCGGATCGCTCGTATGACCGGCTTAATTGACAGCTCCTCAAAGCCTGACAATCTGACTTTGTGATTGAGAAAACCATCACTGTAACCGAGGCAGCACGAACCTTCGCCGACTGCGTCAACCGCGCCCACTATCAGGACACCACCTTCGTCCTGCTCAAGAACGGCGTCCGTTTTGCCCGACTGGTCTCCGACGGCGAGAAGCGCTGCACCGGCCGTGACCTGGCCGCAACGCTTACCGCGAGCAAACTGAGCGATGATGACGCTCGCCGGTGGAACGAAGATCTCAGATCGGCTCGCAAGGCCTCAAGCCCCCGGTGGACAAATGACGATAATCCTCGACGCCGACGTGATCATCCGGGGCGAGAAGGGCAGTTTCGACCTGCACGGCTGGGTTGCCGCGCTCCG
Organism: uncultured Klebsiella sp.; assembly: GCA_964478755.1. Classification (GTDB taxonomy): domain Bacteria; phylum Verrucomicrobiota; class Verrucomicrobiia; order Limisphaerales; family SXTU01; genus SXTU01. The sequence goes on along the minus strand of CAYZJP010000085.1, from coordinate 6,976 downwards.
ACGAGGAGTCTGAAGTTGCCGCCATCACGTCGCTGAACTCTGGCATGGCGTGGAACGGGCCAAGGGGGGCGCAACGAGCCAGAAGCAAAGGATACTTGCAGTCCGTGGTGGCTTCCCTGCCTGTCATCACCTACACGGAGCAAACCGCCTACCATCACGCTCGCATTTGGGCCGAACTGGAGGCCAAGGGCAAAATGATCGGCTATTACGACATTGTGGTCGCTGCCACTGCGTTGGAGCGCGGAAGCGAGGTCGCTGCCTTCAATCGCCGCCACTTCGAGCTCGTCCGGGGCTTGCAGGTCGTGGAGCCAAAATAGCCCGCGCCGCATCTCCCGCGGCCGACTTCACCTGCCCCTTTTTGTCAACCAGCCCTCGGTTTCACACGGATCGTCTTCCCCGCCATGCGGTCGTTGAGCGGCCGCGTGAACATCGGGCGGCCAATTCGTTGCGTGTCGCCCGGCCGCGACGGCTGCAGTGTCGGCCCAGCCAGGTTCTGGATCCCGACGACGCGCACCCCTGAATCGGCTGCCCCACGCCCCTAGCCCGGACGCCGCTGCGAGTTCGCCTTGGCGGCGGGATCAACCGCAGGCATCGGTTGAGGGACGGCAAAGCTCACCTTCTGCGCCATCGCGTTGGAGTGGGCGTCGCGGAGATGGCTATAGACCTTCATCGCCAACGCGCCGCCGTCTTTGTGACCCAGCCAGCGCGAGACGGTCGGAATATCAACGCCACTCTCGATGCAACGCGTAGCAAACAAGTGGCGGAGATCGTGATGGGTGATTCGCGTCATACCGACCAGTTTGGAGGCACGGTCCATCGAGATTTGGCACTCAGCGACGGCCATCACGCGTTCAGTGGAATCATTGCCCTCCCGCTGGCCGCACAGACGCGTGAGCAACTCCACCATGTCCGGGATCATGGGCACGATGCGGACCTGGCAGTTCTTGGTGCCAGTCTCGGGATCACCGCGAACGGTGATCTCCTTCTTGGCAAGGTCACAGTCAGCCCAAGTCACGTTCCTTGCCTCGGATTTGCGAAACCCGCCAAAGGCCGGAAACCGCACCCGATCAGCGGCCTGATAACAGGAGCACACTCCGGCGGATTCAATCTTGGTGATAAATCTCTGAAACTGTTCATGCGTGGGCAGCTTCAACCGCTTCGGACGCTCGCGCTGACGCTTGATGAAGCGCACGGGATTGTCGTAGAGCACGCCCGCCTCGATGGCGATCTCGATGATCCGCTTGAGGGTTCCGACCGTGTGGTTGAACACAGAGGGGCAGGCCTCGGTGCCCAGCCGCGCCGCCCAGTTCAAACAGGCGGTCTTGTTGATCTGGCGGACGTCCCGGACTTCGAGGTCCGGCCAGGTGCGCAGAAGTTTGCTGAGGCATTCTTCCCGATACTGCTGGGTGCGGGCCTTCAGCGAACCATCTCCATGCAGCCGTTGGCGATAGAGCTTGAGCGCATCGCCGAAGGTCAGCTTGTCGGCGCTCACAGAGGAGTCGTTCTGGGCCAGCATCCGTTCGGCCTTCTCAAAATCGGCGAGGCGCAGCTTGGCGATGCTCAACACGTCGATCTTGAGCGAGCGGCGAATCAGCTTGCCGCCCACGCGAATCCTCGCAAAATACGCGCCTGATGGAACGTATCGGATCAAGTTAGCATACGGCGTCTTCTGCCACGCATCCAACGCGGCAGTCGGTGCCGGTCTGCGCTTTTTTCGCGGTTTCACGCGGGCAGTATACAAATGCAGTATACAATGCTCAATTCGCGTGTTCCAAAAGCGACGTAAGTTTTTGCAGTTAAACGATTGGAGAGGTGGCTGAGTGGTTTAAGGCACACGCCTGGAAAGCGTGCGTGGGTAACACCACCGGGGGTTCGAATCCCCCCCTCTCCGCCAGTTTTCAATATCATACGGTTCGCGCTGCCGCGCGGAGGAGGTGACGGGTTGGAAATTGAAATCCGCCACGATTTTCCAAGGGTTTTTGAACACAACCGAGAGCCGCCCATCGGTCAGAAACAGGTTCGAACCATGCTTTCTGAGAAAATCGCGACATGCATCGGGATTTTTCTCTTTTGCCAGAAAAACGGCCTGTTTTGCCTCTTTTACGAACTCCGTGAGCGGTTCGAACCGTCTGGCGCTCTCCCCTCGGCCCGGTTCAACGCTTCGCGTAATTCGACCTTCCGATTGAGAAGGGTCTGCTTCTTCGCCACGTATTCTTCCTGCGAGAGCGTCTTCATCAGCACCATGTCGAGGAGCGTGTCGAGCTGGGAGACGCACTGAGCAAGATCGGCCCGCAATTGCGCTTGTCGGCGAAGTGCGGCCTCCTGAAGCGACGCCTTCTCGCTCGCGATGACTGCGAGCATGTTGTGGCCCATTCAGTCGGAATCGACGCCGAACGGACGCTGGCGACGGACATTGAGATGCCGCTGGTCTGGCGCGCACCCAAGGAAGTGCGGCTGGCCTTCGTCGTCCGCACGGAGTTCGCCAACGACTGCGCGCGGGTGTGCGGCAACTGGCTCTTCGCCTGCGACGCAGATCAACGAGGCTATCGCCTCCCGCTGCCCAACCTGCACGACGACTGCCTGATCTGCACCGGAAACTTCGATGACCGCTACGGCTCCGGGGCCGAGTGCGTCACCGCCAGCCTGGAGCAGTTCCGCAAATCCAAGTGGAACGCGGACCTCATGCGGACCATCGAGCGGTCGCAGAAGTTCTTCCGGTTTGCACCGACGAACGAGACGTTCACGACGCTGCCCCTCGAGGCAGCCGACTGGACGACGCTCTGCGACAAGGTGTCCACGACCATCACGGAAAGGCTCATTCTATGAATGGCCAAACCAAAACCGGCGCGCTCCTGCCGCTCGTGGCAAAACTCAAAGCGTGTCCCTCGCAAGACACCAGCTTCTCCGAGAAGCTGCTGTTGGAGGCGTGGGAGCGTTTCAAACACACCGGCTGGGATCGGGGCACCGATCCCACCCCAGCGGTCATGGCGGGCCTGCTCCTCCATGACGAAACCTGTGCGCGGCTGCTGAACGCAGCGGAGCACACGCAGTTGCTCGCCCTGAGCCAGGTGGCTCAGGAGCGGTATCACGAAAAAGCTCATCCAAAAAATCAACTCGGCAAGACTCTTGCCGCATCACTGAAGGATTCAATATGAACTGCTACATCATCGGCTGCTGGGGCGTTGGTTCGGCCATCGTCCCCTCGTTCTGTCTGCTCAAATCCGCAGACGACCTCACCCTGATTGACGGCGACACCATCGAGCGGAAGAACCTTAACCGCCAGATGTTCGACGCCGTTCAGATCGGAATGAACAAGGCGCAGGCGCTCGCCGGAAAATACGGCTGCAAGTTCCTGCCGGAATGGTTTGCGCGGGGGAAGCTCCGCCATTACCGCACGGACTGGCTGCTGTGCCTCGTGGACAATCATCGCACGCGCCTCGAAGCGCTGGAGGTCTGTGACGACTCCGGCTGCCAGGCGATCTTCGCCGCGAATGAGATGCACTCCTCGGAGGCGTATTACTACCGGCGAGCATGGAAAGGCACGGAACGTGATCCCCGGGTGTATTACCCGGAGCTGCTCACTGACCGCAGCTGCGATCCGCGTGCGGCCGCGATTGGTTGCACCGGCGAGGTGCAGGAGGGCAACCGGCAGCTCGTGTCGGCGAACCTGATGGCGGCTGCATTGGCGGAACATCTGTTCGTGTTGTGGCACTTGAAAGCGCCGCGCATGGACAAGAAAACCGTCTCCCTCCTGCCGCACAAGTTCGCGGCCAACCTGAGCATGCTTGAAATCTGGAAAGGAGAACCACATGAGTGAACCCATGACCGCGCCCGCTCCAGTGGAGCGCCGGTGCAAGATCGAGGAGGTGTTCGATGCGAACTTCATCGAACTGCTCCAGCTCGTGCCCCGCAATCCGCAAGTGCGCGCGCTGATCCTCAAGCTCACGGGGAAGCTGCCAGAACCGGAATACGAGACGTTCGAGCAGATCAAGGAATGGGTCGAAACCCACTGCGAGAAGAAGGCCAAGCCGTCGCCCGTGCGGACGGGACGCCACAACGATCGAGATGGCATCGCGATTAACGTCGAGTTCTCGGAGACCGAATACGGCCGGGCCGATTACTCGGTCCGACGCTCGGGCAGCGAGACGTTCCGCATCAGTGCCGAGGACCTGATGGAGATGGTGCAGACAGCCCTCGACGACGGCGATGGCCTCGACCAAATCGTTGAGGCCGTCGCCACCAAAATCGACGAGGACGCCTGGAGCGACTGTGATCCGAGCATGGACGATTACGGGGACTACGACTACAGCGAGCACGATTCGAATGACACCGTGGACAGCGAGACGAGCTTCACCCGCACGGACATTCGCAACGCCGTGCTCGCCTTCGTGCGGGAACGCCACCCGGAGCTGGCGGCAGAACTGTAAGTGAAAGGAAGATTATGAAACTCATCAAAATGAACAAGCCCCAGGTCAGTGAAGCGAAGGAAGTCCCCGGCCTGCTCAACTGCCGGATCGAGTATGAAATCAAAACCGCCAAGGGCCGACTGGAGTATGCCGGGCCGAAGTTCACGCCGGAGCTCTGGCATCAGGTGCTGTCGTTCTTCCGGTGGACGCACAAGGAGATGAAGAGCGAGAGCCAGGTGCGGCTCTACGTGAATCACCAGCTCGGCCGCTGGGGCGCGTGGGCGTTTCCTCAAGAAGCCCGCACGGGCATGAGCGCCCGGGAGCTGTCGGCACCGGAGACTCCGGAGCAGGCGCGGGCGGCAAACTCGTTTGCTGTGTGATTCTGGAGAAGAACAGCCCGATGCCCGGCCGCGCGGTTCGCCGCTTCGGTTCCGTCACGGACAGCCAGACGCGTTTCCGTGTCATCGTGGTTCAGGGCGAGGACCGCAAGCCGGTCGAGGAATGCCTCACCGTCGCGGAGCAGGAATGCCAGTTCCAACCCCGCAGCCACGCGCAGGCGAGCCTGGAGGTTGAGGTCTCCTATGATCGCTCGAGCATGGTTCACGTGGTCGTCCGCGACCTCGTCAGCGGTGCGAAGCAGGACATCACCACCCAGTTCTTCAGCAACTAACTCAAATCACATTATGAACCCGCTCAACGATGTCGGCCGGCTGCTCTACGACTGGCTGACCGAAGACCCTCAAACACCGCGCCCGCCAGCCATTCCTGAGCCCGCGCGCAATTACCGCATCCGCCCGGGCAGCCGTGCCGTGGTGCTCTGTCTCGACGTCAGTGGCAGCATGGGAGGCGTCGATTACGCTCCCAGCCGTTTGGCTGGCGCGCAGCGCGCCGCCGAGCGCTACTGTCTGGCGCTGGCGGAACACGAACCCGACACACTGGTGGGCTTGGTGTCCTTCTCGGACGAGGTGCTCGTCCACTGTCACCCAGTTCCCGCGCGGGAAACCCAGGCCGCGCTCCTCCCGGCGCTGCGCCGGTTGCAGGCGGGCGGCGGCACCCACCTCGGCGACGGGTTGGAATTGGCGGCCCGCGAACTGGCACGGGTGCCGTCCCCGGCGAATCCGACCATCATCCTGCTCACCGATGGAGCGTCCTGCGGCGGCGCGGATCCGTTGCTGGTTGCGCCGGCCCTCAAGCGGCGCGGCGTGCAACTGGACTGCATCGGCATTGGCGGCTCGCCCGCCGAGGTCAACGAGACGGATTTGAAAGGCATGGCCTCTGTGGTCAAGGGCCAGGTTCGTTACTGGTTCATCGAATCAGCGGATGAGTTGGTCGCCCGCTTCGAGGCGCTCGCGCTGCGCGAGTTCAAATAGCCGTTGCCGCAACCCTTGAGTATTTCCGTTTCGATGCGGGAGCCAGAGCGCAACCATCCACGAGCACGCGAGCCATGAATTCTGACAAAAAGGATTTCCTCATGCTGGCCACGCCGCCAGCGAGGCAATCGATCACCGAGGCGGCCTGGTATCTCGGCTGTAGTGAGCAGGACATTTCAGTGCTCGTTTCTGCGGGCCATCTCAAGCCGTTGGGACACCCGCCGCCTTCAGGTTCCAAATACTTTGCGACAGTTGAACTCCAGCGACTGCGCGCCGACGCGCACTGGCTTGCGAAAATATCCGACGCGATTGTCGGTTCTTGGCGGAAGAAAAACGCATCGCGGGCGAACCGGAAAAGTGGTGTCACCAATGAGATCACTTGATCACGGGCGGCCACCGCCATTCGGGCATGATCGCACTATCTGCTTCATTGCCGTCCACTCGCAGCGGTCTCAGTCCCGATTGCGATTCCCTGCTGAAGAGGCAGCGGGATGACGTTGTCCCCGCCGGCAACGCGACGCTCATACGATCCCAACGACGGCAAGGTCACCTGCGCGCGCTTCGCGTAGGCGCGATGCACGGCTTTGCTGTTGTGCCCGAGGGCTTCCTGCGCGAATCGTTCCGGGTAACCGCAGATGCGTGCGCGCTCGGCCCAAGCATAACGATAGCTGTGCAGCGTAACGCCGTGAATACCCAACCCAACGCAGCGTTGCTTGAACTCCGTGGCGCGATCGCCCGCGCGGACGGTTTGCAGATAGGGAAACAATAGTCCTTCGGCGGGCAGGCGTCTGAGAATCGCTTCGATTTCCTCCCCGAAGTGGATGAAGGCTTGCGAGTCGGTCTTCCTGCGGGAGTAGGCGATGACCCGGTTGTCCCAGTCAATGTTGTCGGTTTCGAGATTGGCGAGGTCCGTTTGCGAAGCCCCCAAATGCCTGCACAACGCGTAAAAATCCCGCCGCTCCGCGTTGTGCTCGCGCTCGAGAATGAGCCGGTGCTCTTCGAGCGTTATCGCACGCTTGGGCTTGAACTCGACAACTGGCCACAAGCGTTTCGGAATGATGGGCTAGGGCAGCCAGTTCAGCGAGAGGCAGAAATTGTGCAGCTTTCGAAGATGAACATTCGTGCTCACGGTGCCGGCCTTGAGCGCTTGCAGGAGATGCTCGGCTTGCGTCTCGATGACGAGTTTCTTTTGCAAATCGC
>CAYZJP010000084.1:0-22344 GCA_964478755.1 uncultured Klebsiella sp. | reverse complement strand
TATGGGGCGCGCAGTCTTAGGGCACCGTTTAGCTGGCCCTCGGAGTTCAAAGCCTTCCGCCGGGTCAAGTTCAGGGAGACGAACATGGCGGGAATCGTCCACTACTGAAACTTCTTCAAATACATGGGGCCCGCGGGGCACGCGTTCTTCCGCTCGCTGGGCTTCTCGTTCATCTCGCCCCACACGGACCCGCCGGTCGGCTGGCCGCGTGTCCACGCGTCGTGCGATTACCGGCAGCCGCTGCACTTCGAGGACGAGGTCGAGATCCATATGCTCGTCTGCGAAAAGAAGGCGAAATCGCTCAGCTATCTCTTCAAGTTCCGCAAGTTGAACGGCCCGCAGCCGGTCGAGGTCGCGCGCGGCAAGCTCACCGTCGTCTGCGTCACGCGTGACGCGCACGGAAAGATGTCCTCAGTGCCGATCCCCAAAGACATCGCGGAGAAAATTGGCGTCGCCCCGGTCGAGCTGCTGGCGTGAGCGGATTCACTTCTGCGGGAGAAAGGATGTGCTCGACGCCCGCGAAAAGCTCAGGAATACGTGGATCGAAATAGCCGTGCGTGTCCGAGATGAGGCCGAGTTTCATGGCTTGCTCGCGGCGGACGCCTGCTCCCAGACACGACCGAGGAAGCGCAGCTCCGCGCTGTTCGCGAGCCTGCCACGGGCGGCGCTGAAGAGCGATTTCGCGCGCTCGAAATCGCCGCGTGCGATGCACTCACGGATGGCGTCGCCAACCTCGCCCGAAGCGAGGGAAGTTTGGTTCGTGCCGCTGGCGCGCAGCGCTTGCTCGACGCGAAGCAGCAATAACTGGAAGTCCGTGTCGCTTCGCGGCGGCGCGAAGATGCCAGTCCGCGCGGTCGCGGCCAGCGCGGCGTCGGGATTCACTGCGCCGAACTGGGCGAAGACCGGCGCAAGCAGCGGAGTCGGCATCGAGTTGAGCACGGCGCGCTTGGCCGGCGGCGCGAGCGCGTGCTGGCGTATGCGTTCGTCGAACTGGAGAAACTCCTTTGCCGAATCACCGATGAAGAAGGCTCGCGGCGCCTCGTATTCGAGCACGGGGAATTCGTCGGACTGCTCAGGGCCGTTCTCGATGAACAGGCGTGTGGTGCGTTGCGAGGAGAACTGTCGCGCCCACAGAGCTTCCGGCGCGTTGAGCCCGATGGCGGCCAAGTCTTTCCCCGGCTCCGTGCGCGCAAAAACTTTCTGCCACACGTCCGGGCCGGTGGCCCACGGCTTCTGCGAGCCGAGCAGAATGATGTCGCCGGTGCCAGGATCCCAAAGCTCGACGTTCGGAAAGACCGTCGAGAAAGTGTGCAGCACGAGCGCCACGATGCCGTCGTGCATTTCATAGACGTGAAACCACTGCGTCATGATGCCGCCGTCCTTGAGCCGGCTCGCGCACAACTCGTAGAATTCCCGGCTAAACACGCTTCCCACGCCGACCATCCACGGATTCGACGGCTCGCTGATGATCACGTCGTGGCGCTGAGGGCTGAGCTTGAGCAGCGTGCGCGCGTCCTCGGTGACAATGCGTGCTAGGCGGTTGGTCAACACGCCGCGGTTCCACGGCTCGAAGAATTTTCCAGCGCGCAGCACCGGCTCGCAATTCTCCGCCACGACAATTCGCTCAACCGGATGGCCCAGCAGCGCGCCCGCCGTCACGCCGCTGCCGAAACCGAGCACGAAGATGTCCTTGCTCTCCGGGCGCGCGAGCATTGGCAGATGACCGAGCAGGAATTGCGTGGCCATGTCGCCGCGCGAGGTGGCGTCGGGCTTGCCGTTGATGCGCAGAACCATTTGGTCGCTCGTCGCCACGCCGTCGCCCTGCTCGACGGCGACCGAGGCGTCCGCCGCATCCTCGTAGAAGTGGATTTTGACATGCCGCTGGCGGTGGCCGACGAGATCCTTGCCCAGTTCCGTCTCGCGCAGGCGGAAAATGCCGGAACTCATCAGGTGCCGCCACGTGTCACCGCCCATCGCCCCGACGAGCAGCAAGCCCGCGCCGACGGTCCCGGCGATGAATTGCAAAGTCGCACGCTGGAACTTTCGCCCCAGCAACCACGCCGCTCCACACAGCCCCAGCGCCAGCGCCAGGAACGCGCCGCGCAGTCCGAGCTGCGGCATCAGCACAAAGCCCGTGACCAGCGTGCCCGCCACCGCACCGATGGTGTTCCACGTCAGCAGCCGTCCGACGCCGCGTCCGAGTTCGGGTCCGCGCTCCGGCAGGTCGCGAATCCACAGCGGCAGCACTGCGCCGAGCAAGCCCGCAGGAATGCCGAGCACGACGAGTGACATCGCGCCGGAGAAAACTTGGTGAAAGGTGTAGCCCGTCTCCGTCCGCGCTATGCCGGTCTTCACCCAGCGGTAGAAATCCACCCACTCCTCGACACCTGCGATCAGCAACCCGATCCATGCCGCCGCGCCGAGCAGCAGAACCATCGTGGCGGCCTCTCTCGCCCAGCCGCGCGTGCGCGGCGACGCGACGACCGCGCCACCGAGGCCGATGCCGAGGATGAAGGACATCAGCACGATGGCGAAGGCTTGCAGGGACGCGCCGATGATGAGCACGAGCGAGCGGGCGGCGAGGACTTCGAGGCCCATGGAGATTGCGCCGGTGAGGGCGACGACGGAGGCGGAGAGGGATGAAGGATGAATGATGAACGATGAATCAGCGACGGGCACACCCAAAGCGTCGGCGGGTTTTGAAGCGGCTGGCTCGAGTTGGCGTGACAAGGCGAGTGCGGTGAAGCCGATGGCGACGTTGACCATCGCGGTGAGTTGCAGCGACGCCGTCATGCCCATCGCCTGCACGAGCACGAAGCCCGCGAGCCACGCGCCGCAGACGGCGCCGAGGCTGTTGACCGAATAGAAACGCGCCGAGAGCCGGCCGGCGTCGGGGCCACGACGGTTCAGCCACGCGGCGATGAGCGGCAGGGTGCCGCCCATGAGAATTGTCGGGCCGAGCAGCAGGCCGACGCTCAACACGGCTTTCAGCGCGAGGAGGGCGAGGGGTTTCTCCAGCAAGGACGCGCCCGCGCTGATGAAGAGTTTGTCCGCCGCCTGATGCAGCAGATGAAAGACAAACGCGTAGAGGCCGATGGCGATCTCCAGTTTGCCGTAGAACGCGAGCGGGTTCGCCGCTGAGTCCGCGCGCCGTCCGAAGAAGCGATTGCCCAGCGCCAGTCCGCCCATGAAGACCGCGAGCACCACCGTCTGCGCCTGCACCGTGCTGCCGAGCATGAGCGCGAGATGCTTCGACCACAGGACTTCGTAGATCAGCGCGGTCGCACCGGAGCAGAAGAAGAGCAGCAGGACGATCATGGGGCGGGCTTCGGTGCGGCGAGCGCGCGCTTGGCTTCAAGCTCGGTGTGATACAGGCGCACTTCCGCCTCGGTGGCGGGCTGCGGCCACACCCAGTCGCGGCCTTTAAGCCAATCCAATGTGGACGGATCCAACCAGACTGCTCCGCTACTGCTTGGCCAACCCGCTGGAGTTGGATCACCCCCGTCGTCCTTGAAATCCTCGCCGACGGACCAGAGGAGAAACTGGCCGTCGGGCTGGAGCTTGTAGCGCAGCGGTTGGCCGTCCATGAAATCGAGCGGAACTTCGATCAGAAACTCCGGCACGAGCGAGGCGAGGGACTCGGGGAACTTGCCGTGCTTCAAGCGGTGCCGGTGCAGTGCGATGGCGGTGACGGTGAGGCGGCGGGTAGTCTCGGCGCTTGCGAGTTTTTTGTGCGCGTTTTCGTAACCTGGAGCGATTTGCGACGAAAGAAAACAGAACGGTCTGGCAGGTTGAACAAGCTTTGCCCGCGCTGCCTTCATCCACGCGTCGCCTTGCGCCACCGACTGTTGAGCGATCATGCGGCGGACGCCATCGTGCCAGACTTGGTGCTGCTCCAGCATCCATTGTTCATCGGGATACGACAGCCACAGCGTCCAAACGACGCCGAAGGCAAACCCACCGGCTTGCCCGGCTGCCCGGCTCGGGTCGTGGAACAGCTCGTCGAAGAAACTGCGGCCCGAAGCGCTGGGTCCAGGTCCTACGCCGAGATTCGCCATCATGGTCACGTCGCCGCGGCACTGTTGAAAGGTGAGGCTGCCCAAGGCGCGTTCCATTTCCATGCCTCCTCGCCAGCCGGTCAGTAAGTCGCAGCCCTGCCACGCGCTTTGCAGTTCGTTGAGCTGCACGTCCGTCCAGCCAGGATTCTGGAGGGCTTCCCACGTCGCACTTTGCGCGATTGATGCGGAAGCAATGCGGACGAGTTGTGAGATGAAAAGGGGCTCGGAAAACCGCTGGGCAACACGGATGCTGTTGACGAGGTTGGTGAACGCGCTGTTCGTCTGCCCTGCGCGCAAGTCAACAACGGTTGCGTTTGCGAACGTGTTCGCCGCTTGCTTCACCCTCGCCAAATGTGGCAGCAGCAAGTTGAAGCCTTTCGTGTAATCCAAATTAAACACCATCTCCGGCTTCTCCAGCGCGGCGGTCATCTCGGCGAGGAGCGGGCGGTTGTCCTCGACGTGCGCGATGATGATGGGCCAAATGTCGGCGTCCTTGTCAGTGGGCAGTTCGGCCTGCTGCCACGTCACGCGCGCGCGGCCGGGCGAGACGAGGCGCATCCGCTGTGGCTGGAACTCACGCTTCAGCTCCGTGATCCGGTTGGCGGCGGCGATGAAGTCTGGCGCGGCGTTCGAGAGCGCGGGCGGGAGTTTCGGCACATGGTCGGCGACCGCGAGCTTTTCGCCCTTGGCGATGAGCTGGGCTTTGAACGCTTCGAGCCGAGCCTTCGCCCGCTCGTGCTCCAGCCACAAGCCCAGCAGCGCCAGCACGGCGAAGCCGAGGAGCCACAGGCCGATTTTGCCGGGCTTCTTCACGAGGAAAGAGTTTTGCCGCGAAAGGGCGCAGAGGGGAAAGACACGGAGGGGAAACTTTCAACAGCCAACTTCCAACGCTCAACGTTCAACGAAGAAGCTCCGGAGTTCGAGCGCGACGTTCGAAGTTGGGAGTTGGATGTTGAGCGTTGGAAGTTTTTGATTTTCATCTCTGCGCTGTGCGTGCCCTTTCGCGGCTACTTGAAAAACGCCCGCTGCTTCTCGCTGATGGGCATCGCGAGGCGTTCCATGACTTGCAGCATGTCTTCCCAGACCTGGCGCTTGGTGGCGCGTCCATTGTCGGGGCCGTCCTCGGCGCGGAGGACGTAGCTGGGATGGAAGGTCGGCATGACCGGCGTGCCGCGAAGGTCCATCCATTTGCCGCGCCGCTGCGTGATGCGCGCCTCAGTGATGGCAAAGAGTCCCTCGATGGCCGTGCCGCCGAGCGCGACGATGACGCGCGGCCGGATGAGTTGGATTTGTTCGAGCAGATACGGCAGGCAGGTGGCCATCTCGTCGGGGCGAGGTTTGCGGTTGCCATAGGACTGGCCCGACGTGTCGGGCCGGCACTTGAGGACGTTGGCGATGTAAACGGTGTCGCGCGTGAGGCCGGTGGCCTGAATGATGCGCGTGAGGAGCTGGCCCGCGCGGCCCACGAACGGCTCGCCCTGCTTGTCCTCGTCCGCGCCCGGCGCCTCGCCGACGAACATGAGCTGCGCGTTGATGTCGCCGACGCCGAAGACGACGCTCTTGCGCGTGGTGACGAGGTGCGGGCACTTCACGCAGGCGAGGGCGCGTGCGCGCAGCGCGGCGAAAGCGGCAGGCTTGTCCGCTGGCGCAACGGTGACGGAAGACGTCGCGGGCTGGACGGCGGGAAAAAGGGGCGCGCGAGCCGGAGCGGGTGTCGGCACAGGCGAAGGAGCGGGAGACGTTGGACGTGTTCGTGCGACGCGATCTGGCTCCACGCGCGGGCACGGCGCGGGCGCGGCGAGCGCGCTCAATGTGTCGGGCGCGACCGCCACGAAGTGTTCACCGGCGGCCATGCGGTCTTCCAAGTCCTTGATGGCGGCGTCGAGCAACTGCGCGTAGGCGGACATGGGGGGAGGTTCAAGGTTCAAGGTTTCAGGTTCAAGATTCAAAGTCCGGCAGACCACACGACTGAACTTCACCGCCAACTTTGCGCTTTGAACTTTGCGCTTTGAACCTACTTTTCCCGCATGACGCGACACTGTTGGAAGTGCGGCTGCGAATGGACGCTCTCGGCGCAACCAGGCCGGGGCGAGTCATGCGCGCAGTGCCGCTCCGACTTGCGCGTGTGCCTGAACTGCGTGAGCTACGACCGCAGCGCCGCCCACCAATGCCGCGACCGCCGCGCGGACCCGGAAATGGAGAAGGCCGTCGGGAACTTCTGCGAGTATTTCGAGTTTAAGAGGCGGAAGTTCACGCCGCCTGCGCCGGACGGCTCCCGCGAGTCGGCGGCGCGCGAGCAGTTCAAGAAACTGTTCGGTGACTAGCATTAGCGCTGACTTGCGGGTTTATCCCGACGAACAGGCCAGATAATACTTTGCAAAGCTGGTTGACAGGCTCGTGGAGAAGTGGTTTTCTCTCTGGCGTAGGCAGCAACGATTTCTGGCAAGAACGCTGCAAGTTCTTTGTAAGCCAAGACACTTTCGGTCGGAGTGAGCACAGCTCTGGCCGATTTCCCCATAGTCCTACTGTGTGCTGTTTCTGAAAACTCCCCGGGGCTAGACGGCCTTCCTCAGGTCGCTAGCCCCGGTTTTATTTTGTCCCGAGCGATCGGGGCAAAGAAAAGCGCCGCCGGTTCAACCCGGCGGCGCTTTCACATTTTCTGGATGGAAATCCGGCTCAGTCGAAGGCGTGACCGGCGCAGCAGAGGACGTTTTTGAGCTTGTGCCGCACAAGTTCCTTCACGGCCTTGCGGGCGGGGCCAAGATACTTGCGCGGGTCAAACTCCTTCGGCTTGGTGGCGAAGACTTCACGGATGGCGGCGGTCATCGCCATGCGCAGGTCGGTGTCAATGTTGACCTTCGTGCAACCGACCCGGCGGGCGACCTCGATGTCCGCCTCCGGCACGCCGGCGGTGTCCTCGCCCATGGCGCCGCCGTATTGGTTGATTTTCTTCGCCAAGTCTTTCGGCACCGAACTGGCCCCGTGAAGCACCAGTGGATAATCGCCGAGACCGGCGTCGAGCAGCGCCTTCTTGATGGCCTTGAGACGTTCGAGGTCGAGGTGTTGCTCGCCCTTGAACTTGTAAGCGCCGTGGCTGTTGCCAATCGCCACAGCGAGCGAGTCCACGCCAGATTGGCGCACGAAGTCCACAGCCTCCTGCGGGTGCGTGTAGCAACCGCCTTTGGAATAAGAGCCGCCTTCCTCGCCGTCGTCGTGCTGCGCGCCGACCAGCATGCCGAGTTCGCCCTCGACGACGCAGTTGTGCTTGTGGGCGTAGTCCACGACTTTGCGGCAGGTTTCGACGTTTTTCTCGAACGGGTCGTGGGAGGCGTCAATCATCACACTCGTGAAGCCCTCGTCAATGCACTGCTTGCACAGCTCGAAGGTGTCGCCGTGGTCGAGGTGGACGGCGATGGGGATGTTGCTCAGGCTGACGGCAGCCTCGATAAGTTTCTTGAGATAGACAGGGTGGGCGTAGTCGCGCGCGCCCTTGGAGATTTGGAGCATCAGCGGGGCCTTTTCCTCCTCGGCGGCTTCCACGATGGCTTGGATCAGCTCCATGTTGTTCACGTTGAAGGCGCCGAGGGCGTATTTGCCCTTGAGCGCCTTGGCAAACAGGTCGCGTGTGTGTGTCAGTGGCATAGTTCAGTTCCGGTTCAGGTTGAGCGCGCCCGGGCGCGACGAACAAGCGCGCACAGTAGGTAAGCACCGGAGAAAGGGAATCAAATTTTCTGCCTCAACGACGCGTCGTCCCAAATCGGAAGCGTGGGCAGTCCCGCCCGAATCAGCGCCGGTCCAGCGCGGGCAGCGGGAACTCGGCCGACGCGACGTGCTGCGCACGCAGCACGTCGGCGAGCTTGTTGACGACATCGGGATACTTCCCGGCCACGTCCGTGGTCTCGGCGGGGTCGTCGCGGAGGTTGAAGAGCTGGATGGTGAAATCGGGGGCCTTCTTCGCGGCGGGCGCGGGCTTTAGATTTTGACGGAGAGCCTTCCAATCTCCGACCCTCACGCACTGCTGGCCGCCGTAGCCGGGGAACTCGCGGTAGAGAAACGGCCTCGCGTCCTGTTTCTGCCCCAGCAACGTCGGCGCGAAGCTGATGCCGTCAATGTCCTTTGGCGCGGTGTCCTTCGCGCTGGTGAGTTCGAGCAAGGTCGGCAGCCAATCCTCAAAGCCGGTCACACGGTCGCTGGTCTGGCCGGGCGCGATTTTGCCCTTCCAGCGCACGATGCCCGGCACGCGGAAACCGCCCTCGAAGAGCGTGCCCTTGCCGTCGCGCAGCCCGCCGCTGGAGTTGAAGAATGTTGCGTCAGTGCCGGCGAGTCCTTCATGGCGACCGTGCAGCGGGCCGTTGTCCGAGGTGAAAACCCAGATCGTGCTTTCGTCGAGGCCAAGCTCTTTCACGAGTTTCATCATCGCGCCGATTTCCTTGTCCATCCGCGTGATCATCGCGGCGTAGGCGGCTCGTGGCCGGAAGTGCGGCAGGTAGCCCTTGCCGCCGGTGTAGGGCGGGTCAGGAAACTTGCCGATGTATTCCGCGAGCGAGTCCTCCGGCACTTGCAGCGCCAGGTGCGGCACGGTCGTGGGATAATAGCAGAGGAACGGCTGGTCCTTGTTGGCCCGGATGAACGCGCGCGCCTGCTCCGCAATGAGGTCGGCGGAATAATCCTTGCTCTGGAAGCGCGCGTAAGACTTCGGATCGTTCGGGTCTTCGCCGGGTTTGAGCGTGTCGTGTGCGGGGAACGCGACGTTCTGAAGCGGCACCTTGCGGTCGTTGTCCCAAAGATAGGTCGGGTAAAAATTGTGCGCGACGCCCTGGCAGTTGTAGCCATACCAGCGCGTGAAGCCCTGCTTCATCGGCTCGCCCGTCGTGCCCGGCCCGCCGAGGCCCCACTTGCCGAAGCCGCCGGTCGCGTAGCCGCGCTGTTGGAACAACTTCGCCAGCGTCACCGTCGCGGTGGGAATCGGCTCCTGGCCTTCGTCGTCCTTCTTGAACTGCCGATTGTCGCGGATGTAGGCGTGGCCAGGATGCTTGCCCGTCATCAGCACGCAGCGCGACGGCGCACACACGGCGTTGCCGGCGTAATGTTGCGTGAAGCGCATCCCCTCGGCGGCCATGCGGTCCACGTTCGGCGTGCGGATGATTTTCTGGCCGTAGCAGCCGAGATCGCCGTAGCCGAGGTCGTCGGCGATGAGGAAGATGACGTTGGGCGGGCGCGGCGCGGCGGTGGCGGGTTCAACACAAAGCCGCAATGACGCGAACACGGCGCAAAGGAGAAGCAGCGGGCGCATGAGGCGAGGATGCCGGGCGTGACATTTCCACGCAAGACCCCAAAATCCCAAATGCCCAGTTGACACCCCGCCGTCTCTCTGGTGTTATCCCCGTCCCTTTTGGGAAAAAACTATGTATGCAGTTCTGGAAACGGGCGGGAAGCAGTATCGCGTAAGCGCCGGCGACACGCTCGAAATCGAGCGGCTCACGGTCGAGGCCGGTCAGCCGGTCACGTTTGACCGCGTGCTGCTCGTCAACGCGGACGGCAAGCTCAACGTCGGCAATCCCACCGTCGCGTCGGCCACCGTCGTCGCGGACGTGGTCGCGCACAAGCGTGGCGAGAAGGTCATCGCCTTCAAGATGAAGCGTCGCAAGGGCTACCACCGCACCGTCGGCCACCGGCAGGAACTCACGGTCGTCAAGATCACTGAAATCAAAGCTTAAGCGCGGGCTGGTCCGCCAGCCTCGCCGGAAAGAAATTTTATGGCACACAAGAAAGGTCAAGGCAGCAGCCGCAACGGGCGCGATTCAAATTCGAAGCGCCGCGGCGTGAAGAAGTTCGGTGGCGAGCTGGTCTCCGCCGGCAGCATCATCGTCCGCCAAGTCGGCTCCAAGTTTAACGCGGGCAAGAACGTCGGCACCGGCCGCGACTGGACACTGTTCGCCCTCGTGGACGGGCACGTGAAGTTCGAGAAGGGCAAGCGCCGCGTGAACGTGGACCCCCTCCCTGCCGCGCCGCCGCCGCAGGCCGTGGCGCAGAACTAAACCCCACCCGCGCGCGATCTCGGGCGAGGCTCCGGCCTCGCCTTTTTTGTTTTTCCGCCCCATTCTGCCGCTGACAGTTCATCAGTCATGTTCGTTGACGAGATCAAGGTTTACGCGAAGGCCGGGCACGGCGGGAAAGGCTGTGTCGCCTTTTGCCGCGAGGCTTATCGCCCCAAGGGCGGCCCAGACGGTGGCAACGGCGGGCGCGGCGGCAGTGTGATTCTCCAGGCCGATCATGACCTGAACAATTTGATCGCGCAGTTCTACGTGTCGCGGCTCATCGCGGAGAAGGGCGAGTTCGGCATGGGCAAGGGCATGGACGGCCACGCAGGCAAGGATCTCATCGTGAAGGTGCCGTGCGGCACGCTGGTCTGGAAACTTCCCACGCCCGTCGAAGAATTGCCCGAAACCGATGAGCCGACTGATGAGCTGGCGACGGCTCCGATCAAGACGCGGAAGAAGTCCAGCGCGTCGGGGCCGATGCTGATCTCAACGTCCAAACGTCCACTGCTGCGCGTGACCGCTAGCGCGATGGCGGAGGAGATTGACTTGTCTGCGGAAGAAGATTCGACAGCGCCGATGGTTGGCGAAGACGAAGCGGAGCTCGTCGCCGACCTTACCCGGCACGGCCAGCAATTCGTCCTCTGCAAGGGCGGGCGCGGCGGCCTCGGCAACCGGAACTTCGCCACCGCCCGCAACCAGACGCCGCGCTTCGCGCAGCCGGGTGAGGAAGGCGAGGAGGGGCACTACCGGCTCGAACTGCGGATGATGGCGGAGGTCGGGCTGGTCGGCTATCCAAATGCCGGCAAGTCAACGCTCCTGACCGCAATTTCTCGCGCACGGCCGAAGATCGCCGCGTATCCCTTCACCACGCTCACGCCACAGGTGGGCATCGTGGAATATGCGGATTTCAAGCGGCTGACGATTTGCGACGTGCCCGGACTCATCGAGGGCGCGCACGAAAACGTCGGCCTTGGCCACGCGTTCCTGCGCCATATCACCCGCTGCAAAATCCTCGTCATCCTCCTCGACATGGCCGGCACAGACGGGCGCGAGCCGTGGAACGACTACAAGGGCTTGCTCAGTGAACTGGAGCTTTACAACCCTGCGTTGCTGGAGAAACCGCGCTTGGTCGTCGCGAACAAGATGGACGAGCCGGTGGCCGAGGCGAACCTCAAAAAGTTCAAGCGCCGCGTCCTGCGCACACCCGTGCTGCCGATCGCGGCGGCGTTCGACGAGGGCATCCCGAAGTTCAAGCAGACAATCCGCGACGAAGTCGAAGGAGCCACGGAAGCGTGAACGCCCCCGGCCTCATCCACTCGGAACCAGTTGGCCATTATTCCTCTGGACGCCCTGCGTGCGAGCCGTTAGACACTCCCCCCGCGTCGCCGGAAATGCGTTCGCCTGAGTGCGGATTCGCGCGATAACAACACCCTCGCGGCGGGCCGAAACAGGGCTTGACGCCCTCCGGCACGTCGCCTACAGACAACCAAACTTAAACGAACACAACATGGCAGCCGACAAAACCATCGAGCAAAAGGTCAAGGACATCATCGTCGAGCAGCTTGGCGTCAACGCCGACCAGGTCGTCAGCGAGGCCAAGTTCATCGAGGATCTCGGCGCGGACTCGCTCGACACGGTCGAGTTGATCATGGCCCTTGAGGAGGAGTTCAGCATCGAAGTCCCCGACGAGGAAGCCGAGAAGCTCGTCAGCGTCGGCGATGTCACTCGTTACATCGAGGAGAACAGCAAGAAGTAGGCGGCCACGTTTTCTCCGGGGCAGCCGGGCTGACACCAGCGCGCTGCCCCTTTTCTTTTATGCCAAGCAACGGCTCGGATCGCAGGGTTGTCATCACGGGCCTCGGCACGGTCACCGCGCTGGGGCACGACATAGACACCTTTTGGAAGAACATCATCACGGGTCAGTGCGGCATTGACCGCATCACGTCCTTCGACCCGGCGAGCTACGACTGCCAGATCGCCGCCGAGGTGAAGGACTTCGACCCCGTCCCCGCCTTCCCTTCGCCCAAGGAAGTCCGTCGCACCGACCGGTTCGCCCAGTTCGGCATCTACGCCGGCTGGCGTGCGCTGCAGGACTCCGGCATGGACCTCGACACGCTCGACCGCGATCAAATCGGCGCGTTCATCGGCTCCGGCATTGGCGGCCTTCAAACGCACGATGCCCAGCACACCGTGCTGATGAACAAAGGTCCAAGCCGCATCTCGCCGTTCCTCATTCCGATGATGATCCTGAACATGGCCTCCGGCGTGTTCAGCATATATTACAAGCTGCGCGGGCCGAACGTCGCCACTTGCTCTGCCTGCGCCACCAGCACCCACGCGCTCGGCGAGGCCTGGCGCACCATCAAGATGGGCGATGCCCACGCCATTTTCGCCGGCGGCACCGAGGCGGCGGTCTGCGAGATGGGCATCGGTGGCTTCGCCGCCATGCGCGCCCTCTCCACCCGCAACGCCGAACCCAAGCGTGCCTCCCGCCCCTTCGACAAGGATCGCGACGGCTTTGTCATGGGCGAAGGCGCGGCCGTCCTCGTGGTCGAGGAACTTGAGCACGCCAAGGCCCGCGGCGCGCGCATCTACTGCGAACTTGTCGGTTACGGCAACACCGCCGACGCCAATCACCTCACCGCCCCCGCCCCCGAAGGCGAAGGCGCGGCCCGCTGCATGAAGATGGCCCTCCGCAGCGCCGGCCTCCGGCCGGAGGACATTTCCTACATCAATGCCCACGGCACCAGCACACCGCAGGGCGATGTCTGTGAAACCCAGGCCATCAAAACCGTCTTCGGCGACCACGCCAAGAAGCTCGCTGTAAGTTCGACCAAGGGCGCGACCGGCCACCTGCTCGGCGCGGCCGGCGCGGCGGAAATGGCCTTGTGTGCCAAAGCTCTCCAGACGCAGATCGCCCCGCCCACCCTGAACCTCGACAATCCCGATCCGCAGTGCGGCCTCGACTACATCCCGCACACCGCGCGCGAGATGAAGATTGAGGCCGTCGCCAACAACTCCTTCGGCTTTGGTGGCCACAATGCGACCATCATCGCCAGGCGGTTTGTGGGCTGAAACCGGGGGTTTCCATGCCTGTAACCTCTCCCGACCCCCTCCCGTCTCCCCCTTTGCCGGGCAGCCGGCATAAACAACAAACAACGCGACAACACTATGAAGAAGTTCGTCATCATGGCCCTCGGCCTCCTCACCGCCACCGCCCTCTCTGTGGGCGCCGCTGAAAAGAAGAAAAAGGAGCTCACTGAAGAGCAGCAGAAGCTCCAGAAGGAACTCATCGAGAAATACGACACCAACAAGAACGGGAAGCTCGACCCCGACGAGATCGAGAAGATCAGCGACGATGACAAGAAGAAGGCCAAGGACGCCGGCCTCCCCCTCGGCGGCAAGAAGAAGAAAAACGCCTAAGCTTGCGACCGGCTTGGAAGGACGTTGAGTCTGTTCCGGGTTAGTTTGACCCGCCTCGCGCCTCCGCGCGGGGCGGGTTTTAGTTTCCAAGAGCGCGACTGCTCACTGTTTCGGCTCGAAGCCGCGGCGAATTTTCCCCTCGTGGTCAATCAACGGCTGCGGCAGGTCCGTCCTGCCCGGCGCGCGGCAGCCGGGGCCAAGCTTCTCCGCACCGAGGTCCGCGTCCATTGCCGCCGCGAAAGCTTGAAGACGCTTGACCACTTCCGGATTTGCAGCGGCGACGTTCTTCGTCTCGCCGATGTCGGTGTCGAGATTGTGCAGGATGGGCGGTTGTTCGGCGGCTGCGTTGGGCTGCTTCGCCTGTTTGGCCTTCGCTCCGACCGGGCCACGCGCGACGAGGTGCAGCTTCCACGGACCCGAGCGGACGGCCTCCAACGTGTTGCCTCGGAAAAAGTAAAATGCGTCACGCCCCGACTCCTGACTCTTGCCGGACAGCACCGGCCACAGGTCAACGCCGTCAATCTTCCGGTCACCCGGCACCGTGCCACCGGCGAGTTTCACAAAGGTCGGCAGCACATCCATCATGCTTGCGATGACTCCGCTGCTGGTGCCGGCTGAAATTCTTCCCGGCCACCACGCGATGGTCGGCTCACGCATCCCGCCTTCCCAAGTGCTCGCCTTGAAGCCGCGCAATGGCGCGTTCACCGCGCGCGGCGTGCCGCCGTTGTCGGAGGTGAAGAGCACGAGCGTCTTCGCCTCCAGCTTGAGTTCGCGCACCGTGTCCATCACCTGGCCGACGCCCCAGTCCACTTCCTCGACCCAGTCGCCGTAGAGTCCGTTCTTGGATTTGCCCTGGAACTCCTTGCCCGGATACAGCGGGAAGTGAACGGCCGAGTGCGGCAAGTAGAGGAAGAATGGCTTGGCCTCGTTGGCGCGGATGAACTTCACCGCCTCCACCGTGTAGCGCGCGACGAGCGTCGTCTGGTCTGCCGCGAGGACGCGCTGGAGCACAGTTTCATTACGCAAGAGCGGCAGCGGCGGCTGGCCCGGCGCCTTCTGATTCGTCGGCAACGGATCGCCGAGGCTGCTCTTCACGCCGTCCGCCGCCGGTCCCATGTCGTTCGAGTAAGGCAGGCCGTAGTAGTAATCGAAACCGTGCCGCGTCGGCAGGAACTCCGGCTGGTCGCCGAGATGCCATTTGCCGATGCACATGGTCGCGTAGCCGCGCGCCTTGAGCAATTCCGCGACCGTGTGCTCGGCGGCGCTGAGTCCGGTTGCGTTGCCCGGGAAGAGCACGTTCGGGATGCCCACGCGCTTCGGGTAGCAGCCCGTCATCAGCGACGAGCGCGACGGCGAGCAAACCGGCGCGCCGTAAAAGCTCGTGAGTTTCATCCCCTCGGCGGCGAGGCGGTTGAGGTTCGGCGTGCGGTTGAGCTTCGAGCCAAACGGCTCGATGTCCGCGTAGCCGAGGTCGTCAATGTTGATGAGAATGAAATTAGGTTTCGGCACATCGGCGGCGCGCAACGCACCGAGCTGGATCAGCGCAACGAAAAGAATGGCGAGGATGCAACGGAGTGATTTCATAAATGTGCTGCGTGCGAGTGTTGCCAAGCCAGCCAAGTCTGCCAAGCGCGGCCACGCAGTTCCATTCGCCCCGGTCCTCGGCCCGTGCTATGAATTCGGCGCGATGCGTTGCCTGCTTGATGTTCAACGAACGACTTTGGGACTCGCCGTCTGGCTTGCCGCCCATTCGCTCGCTTTCAGCCAGCCGGCCGCAGCGCGGCTGCCCTTGACCGACCAGCCCATCCGCGTCGAAATCTTCATCCCGCCCGCGCAGACTCACGTCGTCGGCGACCCGACGCCGCTGCTCTGGCGCTTCACCAACACTTCCACACAGGCGCTCGCGTTCATGTGGGAGGGCTGCTGCCGCATCAACGGCAAGGTCGAGATGAAACGCCAAGGCCCGCCGCCGCCCGTCACCGGCATCGTGCCCGCGCACAACGGCCCCGGCCCCGGCATCTACAGTCCCAAGTGCGAGCATTGCAAACAGACGCGCAAACTCGGCGAACTCACCGTCGAGTCCACCATCGCCGGGCCGGCGCAGGCGCACCAGTTCGCGCGTGCGGTGCGGCTCGCGCCCGGAGTCACGCAGGAATTCTCCACGCGCCTCGCCGACTGGGTGAAGGCTGAGTTCACCGGCGATTACAAAGTGCGCGCGCAATACTTGGGCGTGCAACCCAAGCAGCGCCCGCAAATGCCGCGCGGCGTCGCGCTCTGGAACGGACGCACGACCAGCACGGAACTCGACCTCAGTCTGCTCTCCGTTGCCGACTACCTTGCCGAGCGCACTGCCCGCGCTGTGACGCGGCAAATCCGTATGGACCTCTCCGGCCCGGCGCAACTCGTCCCCTTCCAGTCCGCGCCGCTCAAACTCAAACTGACCAACACCGGACCAACCGAGCAGCGCCTCGACTGGCCCGCGTGCCTCGACCTCTGGCTGGTCGCCACCAACGGCTCACGCGTCGTCCCCGCATCCGAACCGTTGCTCGGCGCAACCGAAGCGCTGCTCATTCCTCCCGGTGGTTCCGTCGAGCGCGACGTTCCCTTCAGTCACGAACTCTTCGTTGGCGAGCCACTCGGCCGCTACCAAGTATTCGTGGACCTCCGCGAGACGAGCAGCGCGCTGCGCGTGCCATCGAATCCCATCGTCGTCGCGTGGCAGCTTGACCGCGACATCGTGACGCAGCTCGTCCGTGACGCCGCCGACCAGCCGCTCACGGGCGCGCGCAACGCCCCGCTCAAGCTGCTGCGCATTTACCTCGGCGAAATTGCTGCTCCGCTCCGCGCAGTAGACACCGCCGCGCTCCCGCCCGCCGCCGCTAAACTCGCGAGCGATCTGCGAACCGCAGCCGTGCTAAAGACACTTTCACCCAAGCCGGGCCGCGTGGATTTGAGTCTGGCCGTTGCTCCCGACGGCCAATTCCGGTTCACCGACGCTGCGCTCACGGCCGCATTCGCGGGCCGCAAGTTTTCCGTCGCCGAGCAATTTGGCGAAGTGATTTCCCTGCGCCGTCATCTCGGTTGGGACGTCGGCGTGGCCTTGAAGCCAGAACCCACCACGTCGTTGCGGCAGACGGCCGCTGCGCTTGCTGCGATCTCGCCGTTGCTCGACAACCTCGATTACGCGCCTTCAGCAACGATGTTCAACGCCGACTCGACGGCGTTCAGCATGGTGAGTTTCCCACGCGCCGTAATCCCTGCGAGCCTGGTGCTGCGTGTTTCAAAGACAGGCGATGCAACGCGGCTCGCCTTCGCGCGTCGCCTTCCTGATCCGCAGCGGCCGGGCGTCGAACCGATGCTCAGCGAGGCGGAGATTGCGAAAGCTGCGTTCACCGCCGCGCCGAATCCCGCCGCGTTCGAAGCGCTGCTGGCCGACGGTCAGCTCCCGAACCCGCGAGCGCTGGTCCTGGCGACAGCGAGCCTCACATGGCAGGAACTCTCCGCCCAGCTTGGCCCGCTGTTAAACCGTGGCGTGGCGTTTGATCTGGTCGTGCAGTGACGGCGCAAGCCAAGCGCTGCTCTGCCTTGGGCAATTTCTGCGGGGGGGTTCGTCAGTGCCCGCTGCGTCGAACCGCGCAGCAAGTCTCGCTGCGTCCAACTCCAATGAGTTCTGTCGCCGGGATCGAGCGTGATATGAACAAAAAGTTGTGCCTGATGCGGGCGATGGTGTGGCTGGCGTTGGGCGTCGCGCTGGGTTTCGCACAGGAGTTGAGGGCGGCGGAGGGCGCAGGGATTTTTCACTGGCGGCCTTTCCTCGGTCCTTTTCATTCCGTCCTGCTCCACTTTCCCATTGGCTTCGTGACGATGGCCTTCCTCGTGGATCTCTACTACCTCTGGCGACGCAAGGTGGAGGTGCAGCCGGTCATCACGCTCATGCTCGGCCTGAGCGTCGCCACGACCGTGCTGACCATCGCGCTGGGACTTCTGCGCGCGACCGGCGCGGAATACGACCCGCAAATGCTCGCCGCGCACAAAAAATTCGGCATCGCCGTGGGCGTGCTGACCATCGTGACGCTTCTGCTTCAGTGGCTTGGTTATCGCGAATCAGCGGACAATGAACCAAGACGGTTCCTGCGCGGCGGCTACCGCGTATTGCTCCTCGCCAACATCGGGCTGCTGGTCGTCGCCGGTCACCAGGGCGGCAACCTCACACACGGCTCGAATTACCTGACCAAGAACGCGCCGGAATTTGTGAAGGCGTTCGTCGAAGACGAGCCGGAGCCGGCCGCGACCGTGGCCACAGGCGGCACGGAACAGGAAAAGTTCTACCTCGAAAAAGTGAAGCCGATTTTCGACACCAAATGCATGAGTTGCCACGGCCCCGAGAAGCAGAAGGGCAAGTATCGCCTCGACCAGCCCGCCATCGCGCTCAAGGGCGGCGACAGCGACAAGCTTGCCGTGAAGTCCGGCGATCCGCTGGCGAGCAACTTGGTCCGCCTCATCCTCCTGCCGCCCACGGACGATGACGTGATGCCGCCCGCCGGCAAAGGCTCGCTCACGCCCGACGAGGTGATGCGCATCGTCCGGTGGATTCAGCAGGGCGCGCACATTCCCGGGCACACTGGCGCAGAACCGACACCGCCGGCCGAAAAAACTGTTCCGGCAGTGAAATGATCGGCGGCCGATTTTCTTCGTGTCCATCCGCGCGTGTTCGTGGTTTCCTCTCCTCGTTTTCAAACCATGTCTGAGTTGATCAAAGACGCCGCCAAGCGCGGCTTGAAGAAGGCCGCGCGCTGGGCCAGCACGGGCAAGTATTCGCCGCGCCAGTGGATGATGGAGCAGAAGCACGACTGCCGCAGCAGCAGCGCCGTGATGAACGAGGTCATCAAGCAAACGATGCGCGTGCGCGGCCAAACCTGGACCACCGACCTCTGCCCCCTCCACTGGCCGGCCCGACCCGCAGCTCCTCCGCCCCGAAGACCGCGCGCTGATGCAGGCGACCTACGACGACATTCGGAACAACGTCGGCATTGAGATTGAGCTGCCGAGGAAGGAAGTGAACACCAAATGACACATGAAAGTGCGCTTCATCGGTGCGTTGGGAACGGTGGCAGGGTCTTGCACTCTGATGAACCACCGCGACCGCTATTACCTCGTCGATTGCGGAATCGCACAGGGCTCTGAAGCTGCTGTCGCACAGAACAAGTCTCCTTTTGAGTTCAAACCATCAGGGATTTGGAGCGTGTTCCTTACCCACGCTCACATGGATCATTGTGGATTGCTTCCAAAGCTGGTGAAGGAGGGCTTTCGCGGTAAGATTTATTGCACACGTGCCACCGCCGATTTGACAGTCCAGGCCCTTCGGGATGCTGCGCGATTGGATGAATCTCTGTTTTCGGCTGAGGATGTGGACCGTCTCGTTTTTTTCTGCTTCGATGACGATGAACAACAGTTTGCATTCGGTCGCTTTTCCAAGAAGCTCGACGAAGACCTCACTTTCTCACTCATCCGCACTTCCCACGTGTTAGGCGCGGTTGCATTTGAGTTTCAGTTTGCAGACGAAAGGCAACGGCGACAAACCATCGTGTTTTCGGGTGACATTGGAAACAACACCGATGGCAATTGCTACCAGCCCCTGCTGAATGGAAGGCAGTATCCTTCAACTCACGCGGAGTATATCGTCTGCGAGTCTACTTACGGCGCACGCGTTCGCGAAAGTCGGTTCATGGACTTTGAGAAGCGCATTGAAGCCTTGAAAGGGGCGGTGATGCAGGCAGCCAAACGCGGTTCCAAGCCGACGTTGATTTTCCCGTGCTTCACTTTGCATCGGACCCAAGAATTGGTCGCTGATTTTTTCTACCTGTTTGAGCGACACCTCAACGACGAAGACGCGGCTGTTTTGCGGTTGGGTGGCAACTTGCCGCTCCTCTTGGTGGATTCGCCGCTGGCGTCAAACTACGGAGTTGTTTTCGCCCGTGAACTCAGCCGCAAACGTCCGAACGGGAAGCCCTATTACCTGAACCCATTTTTCAAGATCCGGTTTTGTAAGCCTGGTGAAAGCGAAGCTCAAGTGTTAGAGCGATTACTTGCGCCAGACATGCCGCTCCGCGAGTTCGCGAATTTCGCTCTGGCCGCGCAAGCTGACCGTTCGTTCAAGGCCGCCGAAAGCTTACGCATCATTGTCGCTGGCTCCGGCATGTGTAATGGCGGAAGGGTTGAGCGACATTTGAAAGAACACTTAGGTTCGGAAGGCGCTACGGTCATGCTCACAGGCTATCAAGGGCGAGGAACTCCAGGGGCAGAATTGATGGAACGCGCAAGTAACCCGGAAGCTGAAATCTGCGGCGACCGATGGGGGCTTGAAAGCGACGAAATCCAGGCTGCAATTGTGGACCTGTCGCCCTTCTACTCGGGGCATGCTGACCAGTCCGGGTTGCTCGATTTCCTGCTTCGTAAGGACAATCCGAAGCATCACTACAGCACACTGAAGCGAGTTTTTCTGGTTCACGGTGATAACGACTCGCGCGCGGGGTTGAAGGAGGAAATTGAATCGCGACAAGCAACAACGGATAGCGAGGAGCGCAAGGTGACATGCGTCGAAATGCCCGTCTCTGGACAGGGTTGGTTCGACCTCACGAAGAATGATTGGGTCAACGAATACCACCCGAAGGTAGATTGTTTGGAAATTGCGGTATTGAGTCTGACGCGTCGTGTGGAGCAATTGGAATCCTTGCTTGCGCAGCAGTCGGGCAAGCGAGTTCGCTGATGGCGACTACACACGACTAAAACTCGCACTTTTCTTCGTGTCCATCCGCGCGTGTTCGTGGTTTCCTCTCCTCGTTTTCAAACCATGTCTGAGTTGATCAAAGACGCCGCCAAGCGCGGCTTGAAGAAGGCCGCGCGCTGGGTCAGCACGGGCAAGAACCTTCCGCGTCTCAAGGGCGTGCAGGCCTGGTGGCAGCGCCACGTCGGCGACCAGAACGAGATCAACGCGCTGCGCGAGCAATACGCGTCGCTCCTCCACGCGCCGGACAAGCGCAAGGAACTCGCCATCCACGAGCGCAAGGTTCACTCGCAATTCGGCGAGGACGGGCTGCTGCTGCATCTGTTCTCCAAGATCGGCGCGCCGAGCAAGACCTTCATCGAGTTCGGCATCGAGGACGGCACGGAATGCAACGCCGCCAACCTCGCGCTGCACTTCGGCTGGGGCGGGCTGCTGATGGACGGCAGCGATTCGCTCGCCGACCGCGCGCGGACGTTCTACCACCGTCGCCACGGCATCGCGCCGCAGCACGTGCAGATTCGCACGCAGTTCATCACGAAGGAAAACGTCAACGACCTCTTCGCCCAATACGGTTTCAAGGGCGAGCTGGACCTGCTGTCCATTGACATTGATGGCGTGGACTACTGGATTTGGGACGCGGTCACGGTCGTCTCGCCGCGGCTGGTCATCATCGAGTTCAACGCCAGCTTCGGCCCGACGCGCAGCGTGACGGTGCCTTACGAACCGTCGTTCGAGCGCTACGCGCACCACGAGAGCGGCTGGTATCACGGCGCGTCGCTCGCGGCGTTCACGAAGCTCGCGGCGAAGAAGGGTTACTTCCTCGCCGGCTGCGACACCTCGGGCGCGAACGCCATCTTCATCCGTCGCGACGTGGGGCAAGGCAAAGTCGCCGAGTTCACGCCGGCGGAAGCGTTTTATCCCTGCGCCCCGCGACTCCGCGAAGCCTCGCTCGACGAACAGTGGGCGCGCGTGAAGCATTTGCCCTTGGTTGAGATCTGAACTTCCCTCGTTCCGTGCAAACGCTGGGTCCAAAGTCCAAAGTCCAAAGTCCAAAGCCGGCGCGCGTCGCTGGCTCGCCGATTCGACCTTGGACCTTGGACTCTTGGACTTTGGACTAACTCGCCATGCCTTCCCTCCTCTCCACCTTCGAGTTCATCCGCGACCGCCGCCGCATCCTGCGCCTGCCAGAGGCCCGGCCCAGTGCCAGGGCCGTCTATCACGCGTGGCTCCAGCTCCGCCGCTACCCGCCGGCGAACCGCGACAAGCCACTCGCCATCGAGCTGGGCGACATCGTCATCCACGCGCAGAACTGGCTGGAGCTGTCGTTCCTGTTCGAGGAGGTCTTCATCGGCAACGAGTATCTCGTGAAGCTCCCGCGCCGCGACCCGTTCATCGTGGACTGCGGCGCGAACATCGGCTGCGCCACGCTCTACTTCAAGCTGCACTACCCCGACGCCCGCATCCTCGCCTTCGAGCCGAACCCGTATTGCTTCGAGATGCTCAAGCAGAACGTCGAGGTGAACCGCCTCAAGAACGTCGCGCTCGTGCAGGCCGCGTGCGCGAGTGCGCCGGGCACCACGACCTTCCACGTGAACCCCGGCTTCTCGCCGATGAGCAGCGCCCTCGGCAACCGCGACGAAAAGCAGAAGACCATTCCCATCGAGGTGCGCCTCGTGAAGCTCTCCGACTCCATCCACGAGGACGTGGACCTGCTCAAGCTCGACATCGAGGGCGGCGAGTGGGAGGTCTTCGCGGACCTGGTGGCCGGCGGCAAGCTGGCGCGCATCCACCGCCTGGCCATCGAGTATCATCACCGCTACGGCACGACCGAGGTGAAGCTGGGCCGCTTCCTGAAAATCCTCGAGGACGCCGGCTTCACCTATTCGCTGGGCGTGAACATCAAGGCCGAGCGCCGCTTCATAGGCGTGTTCCAGGACGTGATGATCTACGCGGTGAAGCTGGGGATGGAGGACAAGGCCCAGGGCCAGGGCTGACGCATCAAAATCCTGCTGTGCTGGTGGACGAACCTGGCGTTGAA